>NZ_JALVUC010000012.1 GCF_027023865.1 Thermococcus sp.
ACGCGATATGGGCCACCTACGTGGTCAGCATGATTCCGCGCTTCGACGTCGTCTTCACCGGCAACTCTCTAGTGGCACAGCTCTTCCGCGAGAAGGGCTACGAGGTGATAGTTCAACCCATGTTTAGGAAGGATATCCTCTCCGCTACCGAGATAAGGAGGCGCATGGTAGAAGGTGAACCCTGGGAAGGGCTGGTTCCGAAGAGCGTCGCCGAGTTTATAGGTGAAATCCACGGCGTCGAGAGAATTCAGATGCTCGCCACCAATCTTGAGAAGAACGAGAAGGAGCTTCAAGCACCGATAAGGATTCCGGAGTTCTGATTTCTTTACCTGCTCTTTTTATCTTCTTGAGTTTTTAACGTTTGGTTGTTAACTATTGGTTTAAGAAAAACTTAAGTACCAAATAATACTTAAACAAGTATGCTAAAGCAACAATGACAAAAGGAGTGATGATACATGAAAGAGAGAAAGTATATCCCTCCAACTATTAGTAGAGACCTCGACAGGATTGGACCTATTTGTGCTCCAGAGGCCCATTGGAAGAGCAGTACCTTTATGGACGAATATGTACCACCCACAATAACAAGGGAACCTAACAGACTTGGACCTATATGTGCTCCAGAGGCCCACTGGAGGTCAGGGGAAATTAGTTGATTCTCTTAACACTTTTTATTGATTTTTTTGGAAAATCAATTTGTGAGTACAGGGGGAGATGCTATGCAAAAAGACATTCCATCACTTGATATTATAGAAATAGACCTAACAAATAAATGTAATTTTATGTGTCGCCATTGTCGTGCTAATGCTAGAGACATTAAAAAGGAGTATAATGAATTTGACTACAATTTGCTAATTAGAACTATTGATGAACTAATAGATCTAGATGTTCCAACAATAGTTCTTGCAGGAGGAGAACCACTGCTTTATCCAAAGATTATCGAACTTGTGAATTACATAGTCTCCAATGGTAGCGAAGCGCATGTAACCACTAATGGATATCTTCACAACACTTTACAGGCCTTAATAAATAGCGTAGAAAATCCAGAACTTCTTAGAGTCGCTGTAAGCATTTACGGTCCAGAGGTATATCATGATAGTTTCTGTGGTGTGCGAGGCGCATACAACAAAGCTATTAAATCCCTTGAAATTTGTATCAAACATGGGATAATAACAACGGTAAACTTTACAGTAACTAAAGGGAATATAAGATATGTTTTTGATTATTTAAATATGGCAGAAAACATGGGAGCAAATGTGTTCAAAGTTAGAACCCCAAACCCAATTGGGAGAGCAACCACGAGTAAAGACATTTTCTTGAGTACAGATGAATGGTTTACTATTTTAAAGGAATTAGTTGAAGAAAAAGAAAAAAGAAACATTGAGATAGAATTTGCAGACCCACTGTGGGTGAGATTTGACAAAGAACTCATCAGCGCATTTAAAACCAAGATACTATCTAAAGGTATAAAAATTACTGCCGGATGTACAGCAGGTATTTCATCCCTGTATATAAGTTCTGATGGCTCTGTCCGGCCCTGTGCATACTTTCCATACAACTTGGGATCCATAAAAGAGACTACAATATCTAGACTATGGGAGGAACATCCATTACTCAACTCACTAAGGAAAAGAGAATTACATGGGGAATGCGGAGAATGCACATTAAGGGGTATTTGCGGTGGATGCAGAGGAAGAACCTTTTGCTTAACTGGTGATCCAATGGCTTCGGATTCATATTGTATGAGACCAGTACAACTTTAAAACGGCTAGGGGGTGTGTATTTTGGAGAGGATATATAATAAAAAGCCCAAAGTGGTGGAGGGGATCATAGCGATTAAAGAAGAGGAGAAAATAAAATTGTTCAACCCTAAAACTGGTAAAAAGCACGTATTGAACACTACTGGTAAGTACATATTTCAATTATGTGATGGGGAAAAAACTGTAGAAGATATATGGAAACTAGTTGTACGGGATTTTAATTGTTCACATACCGAAAAAGTGAAAGAAGATGTTTGTAGATTCTTATACTTACTGGCGAAGAGGGGATACATTGAATTCAAAGAATAGGAGGGGTGTTAAATGGAAGCATGTCTCTTTCCCGAAATAGAAATAACAACCGCGTGCAATCTCCAATGCAGGCATTGTAGGGTACCTGCAACATCTCCAGATTTTATGAGTCCTACTCTATTTAAGAGAATTATTGAGAATCTTGTGAAGATTGATATTCCCTATTTAACATTAAGTGGTGGCGAACCACTTTTACATCCAGATTTGTTTCAATTTTTGGATATTAGTTTTGAGAATGATATAGAGCAAGTAGGCATTATGACAAATGTTACATTATTGAATAATAAAATGTTAAACAAACTAGAGAGATATAAACGATATGGGGAAGTTTGCATAGGCACTAGTATTGATGGGTTTCAAGAGATTCATGATTGGTACCGGAATAAAAAAGGAGCATTCAACAAAACACTAGAGTCTGTGAAAAAGCTCGTGCAGAGGGATTTTGAGGTTGGCATTAATGTCACTATTCATAAAAAGAATTTCCATACCATTTATGAACTGTTAGATTTCCTTAGTACTCTAAATATAACGACTATAAGGATACGTCCAGTTTTACCTGCTGGAAAAGCGGAGAACAATAAGGATATCCTCCTAAACAAGGACGAATTAGTTAATGTGGCACATCAGTTAAAATTGTTTATAAAACAAAACAAGAACAAGCCAGCGATAAGGATAGTTGATCCGGTTTTGTACACTTTGGTCTATCTCAATGGACAAGACCCGCCAAAAAACGTTCTTAATGGATGTACCGCCGGAGTATTCCAAGTCTATATAGATGTCTATGGGAATATCAGGCCCTGTCCTTTTTTGAACAGGAATGTGGGAAATGCCACTATCCAAAATATTGAAGAGATTGCAAGTACGGGTATTGCTAAGAAAAGAGATCAACTAGTCGGGAAATGTGGCAAATGTATATACAAGTATGTATGTGGGGGTTGTAGAGCAAGGGCCTTAATTTATTCGGGAAACATCTTAGGTAGTGATCCGCTATGCCCATTAGAGATTTAGCAAATCTCTCAAGATACTCTAAGATAACATTGTTTTTAGTAACTATAGTATCACTCGGTAAAAGCATAATTGACCCCATCTATATAGCATTCTTAGCATCAAGAACGGTCTCCAAAGAGCAAATTGGATTGCTCTTAACAATTTATTTCGTTTGCCTTTCAATATTTGACTTCCCCACCGGTGCCATCGCAGATAAATGGGGAAGAAAGAAGACTTATCTCTCAGGTGTTGGAATATATGGGTGTGGGTTAGTTTTATATGGTACGTCGACGAAATTTGGATTATTTGCAATTTCCGAAATTTTGTTGGCACTGGGGTCTGCATTCATGAGTGGCTCTTTAATTGCTTGGTACTACTCTTCTCTTAAAGAGCATAGATTAACAGAAGAAGCTAAAAGTGTATTCGGATTAATTAATGCAAGCAGGACTGTTTGTGGAGTCTTGGCAGGATTACTTGCATACCAACTGGTGTCATTTGATATAGCATATCCTTTCCTCATGGGTGGGATAATTATGTTTATAGCAGTAGGTTCTGGCTTAGTTGTAATGGAGGAAAATCGTGGGAATAATGGGAAGAATACATCTTTTTATAATATTATGAAAAATGCTCTTAGGGTCTCAATTTATAAGAAAAACCTCCTCTATTTACTCCTTGGTGATGCAATATTGTCTCTCGCATTAATTTACTATATCTACTCTTGGCAATTACTTTTTACTGATGAGCTTGATATACCTGCCAGAATGCTTGGGATCCTGTATATAATCGGAATTTTTGGCTCACTTTTTGGAAATTTCCTCTCAGGACTTTTATTAAAGAAGAGCACCAGTTTTAAAGTCAGCATTCTTAGCCAATCATTGATACTTGCAGCGTATATTGGTTTTGCACTTTCCCAGTCATTCATGTTTGCGATTCTCTGCGTTTTTATATACAATGTTGGGTTTGGTACATACGGTCCCGCATTTAGTATCTGGTTCAATGAAATTATCCCGGATGAAGCCAGAAGTTCAGTGTTATCCCTAAACAGTTCCTTGGCTTCAATTGTCGCAGCAGCTGGAAGTAGTTTCTCAGGATTAATAGCAGCAAGTTATGATATTCGGTTTGGATTCCTTGTTCTGACAGTGCCAATAGTCTCTGCAATAATGTTATTTTACATTTCAAACATTTCTTAAAAGGAGCATGCACTACCATATTAATATCACCCCAAATTCCTACCCAGGGAAAAGCTCTGGAGGCGAGACTATGAAACTGGCCCGGGCTCAGCTCCGCGAGGAGATTAAGTACACCGCAAAGCAGCTCGGCTTCAACGTTATCTGGATTCCCTGGACGACGGCGGTGATCTACTGGTTGGCGGGCTGGAATCCGGTTTCAAGCGGCACAATCGTTGGAATAACGAGCGTTTCACTCGCCATAGTGTTCCCGCTCTTCTTCAGCGGGGCGATCTTCAGGGAGAAGCTCCTCGGCATTCACGAACTCCTCCTTTCGCTTCCCTTTCATCCCACGCGTCTTCTGCTCCTCAAGACGCTCGCCGGATTCGTGATCGAAGCGGTGGGAATACTCGCGGGCGGTTTTGTCGGACTGATTCTGGCGGATTACAGCGGGGCCCACATTCCTCTAACGCTCATGCTCTCCGGCCTGCTGATTTCAACTCCCCTGCTCCTCACGTTCACCTTCTTCGTGATTTTAACAACCCTGCTCTTCCCGCCCGTATGGTTCAACGCCGTGAAGATTGCAGTGGGTTTTGTGGCGTTTTTTGTTCCCCTTTACGTTCCGAGATACTTTGGAAACGTCCTGTCCCTAAAGCTCGCCCTAGTGCTGTCTCTGGCCCTCTCGGTGGGGATTTCAATCCCTTCGCTCCTGATCTTAAGCTCCTTAGGCAACAGGCTCGCCGAGAAGACACTGCTCGTTTGAGGTGGTTCCATGATAGTCCTTGAGGACGTGGGGAAGACTATTGGCGGAAGGGAAGTCCTCCGCGGGATAAGCTTGACCGTAAAACCGGGCGAGATTCACGCCTACCTCGGCCACAACGGGGCAGGCAAAACAACTACATTCCGGCTTATCCTCGGCCTTCTCGTGCCTGACTCGGGTAGGGTTGAGGTTCTCGGTTTTAACCCTCTCAGGAATCCCGAAATAAGGGCGAGGATTGGCTACCTCCCCGAGTACGACCTCCTCTACCCGAACCTTTCAGTATGGGACAACCTAAGGCGCTACGCCCTGCTGAAGGGGGTTTTCGATGGGAGGGAGCTGAGGAACCTGCTGGAGTTTTTTGAACTTGAGGAATACTCCAAAAAGAAGGTTTCAGCCCTCTCCAGTGGAACTCAGCGGAGGGTTGCGATGGCGAGGACTTTTCTCGGAAGCCCAGAGGTTTTGATTCTGGACGAGCCGACGAAGGGCCTTGACCCGGAGTGGAGGCTAGAGTTCAAGCGCTTTCTCAAAGACTACGCGAGGGAAAACAACGCCTCCGTTCTCTTTTCGACCCACATACTAAGCGACGTTGATGAGGTCTGCAGGAAGGTTACCATAATAAGGGACGGACGAGTGCTGTTCTCCGGAACCCTTGAGGAGTTTAGAAAGAGCGTTCCGGCGAGGGGGGTTCTGGTGAAGGTCAGGGAAGTGGAAAAGGCCCTAGCAGTTCTTGAGAAAGCAGAGTATGCTCCGAAGCTTCTTAAGGGCTACATCCTCGTCGAAAACGCCGAGCCTTCTAATGTTAACGGACTTCTAGTCAGAAATGGGATAACTGTCGAGGAGATAAAGCGCAACGAGCCATCGCTGGAGGAAGTGTATTCTATGCTCTATGAGAGGGGGATTGCTCACACCTGACCGGAAACCCTTTAGGATTGAGCAGGCAAATAACCATCATGCCCGATGAAGACCTCGCCAGGGAAGTCCAAGAACTCAGGAAGGCGCTCGAAGCGATGAAGGCGAGCTTCGAAGTCGTTTCACGGATGGCCCAGTCCTACCTCAGGCTCCTTAATGTTTACGCTGAGTACGGTGGGTTGGGTATAGACGTCGTCATCCCGGAGATAAAGCACGACCCGATAGCGAGGGAGATTGTGAAGATTCTCTTCGATCTCAGGAAGGTGAACGTGAGTCAGATTGCAAGGGAGCTGAAGGGCAGGCGCGGTAAGGCCTCCCGCAACACAGTCCGGGCGAAGCTGGAGGAGCTTGAGAGGCTGGGCGTCGTTAGGGAGATCCCCGCGGAGAGAGGCAAGGTCTACACCCTCTCCAGGGACGTGGTCAAGAGGTGGTTAAAGCTGATCGGAATGCCGATTAGGTTTGAGCAGACCAATGATTATTGAGGTGGTTGATATGGCGAACGTTGAGGAAATTGAGATTGAAAAAAAGGGCCCGGCCCAGCTGGAGAAGCTGCTTGAGGAGCTGACGGAAGAGATAAGAAACGCCAGGAGCGAAGAGGAAGTGAAAGTCCTTAAGGAAAAAGCCGGGGCCGTCGAGAAGCTGATAGAGGCCTACGAGGGGGATAAAGACCTCGATAAGGTCGCCGTCCTGATGGATAGGATAGGCCCTATGATAGAGGACATCCTTGGCCCTCTTAAGGAACTTCTGAACGAGCTTTACAGCCCGGAGAAGATGCAGACCATGGGCAAGAGCGTGGCCGAGTTCTACAAGAACCTCATCGAGGCGGGGATGGACAAGGAGACTGCGACGGAGCTGACGAAGGAGTACATGCGGAGCATCAACGCCCCCAAAACCCTCCTTGAGACCCTAACTGAGCTGATGAAGGGTAAGGGGGACCATTTCGGACCATCCAACATCATCCACGGAAAGGATAAGACAGTGGGCGCCAAGAATGAGAGGGAGGAAGAGTGAGAACCGTTCGTCCCCTTCTTAAATTTCTCTTCTTCCATCTCCCAAGACTCCTGTTCCAGGTGGCGGGCTTAACTAGGATCATACACAGGGGCAAGCAGGCCTTTCGGAAGGGTCTTGAGAGCGAAGGTCTCCCCCGGGAGCTCGTTGAGGAGCTTGTGAAGGAGTTTGACCCCATGGAGGGTTTTGGACTGCGGGAGGTTTTGAGCTTTTCTAGGGGAGGGAGAAGGGACAGAGGCTGACGGGTGTCTTAGCTCATCTTCTTCTTTGGAATCATCAGGAACATGCCCCCTGCCAGCAGAAAGAAAGTCAGGCTAGCCGCGTAAGGTAGAGTCGCGTGGATGCTCGCGAGGAAACCGCCACGAAGGGCGCGTTTATGCCGATAACCTTTCTGTAGCTGAAGGCCCAGCGGTAGCTCTCGGGGCCCGGGTAAACGTCGCCGAGGATGTGCCCCATCACCGGGAACGTGAGGGCTTGGGATATTTCGGGCAATCTGAGATGATGGGCGTTTCAGCGTAGAGGGGTAGAAGTTGATGACGAGGGTTTAATTTTCTCCTCAATAACTCTCAAGATGTCTTCAAGGGAGATCTTTTTTGAAGGCTGGATGTTGTCTTGTGAGCCAACGTGCTTGTGGTGGGGAAAAGTTTCAATGTCTCTGTGATGTGGCGCGTTGTCCCAGCGGACTATAAGCTTCCCGTCTTTCTGCCATTGGAAAGAGTAACTGTACTCCTCTTCCGATACAAACTCCCTGATGTAAAGAACGCTTCCATCTATTAGTTCTGCCCTGATTTTCAGAAAGTAAAAACTATCCCCCTCCTTGTAGTCTAGAATTTCGTAGCTTTTGACTGCTGAGTTCTTCTCAAGCAATTCTAACTCTCTCAGCATGTTCAATCTCCCTTAGCCTCTTCTCCAGCTCTTCAAGCTTCCTGACGTAGGCCTTCCATTCAATATAGTCGTCCCAGGCCTCAAAGGATTCCTCTAAGTCCGTAAGTTTCCTTTCAAACTCCTTTAATGTCATCCCGTATTTCTTCTCGAAGGCCTTCACTCTCTCACGTATGGGTGCCAGCTCGGAGATTATCCTCAACCTCTCGTATGCCAACACGTCCCTCTTTGAAATCACGACCTCGCTCATTTCTATCACGTCCCTAACTCGCAGTTCTTGAATAAATACCTTTCCTCGCCAGCCACTGGAACATGCCCCCCGCTATCACAAAGAATGCCAGGCTGACCGCGTACGGCAGCGTTGCGTGTACACTCGCCAGAACGCCGGCTACGAACGGTGTAACGATACCGATCACCCTGTGATAGCTCGATATCGCCGCATGGAACTCGCTGGTCTTTTCCCTTGGAATGAGCTTGAACATCCAGGCGCGGTAGAATGGGAACCACAGGGTGTCCCCGAAATTCCCCACTGTGTAAGCAGCCAGAACTGCCCAGAGGGGCGGTGAGAGTGCCATGATGAAGACGTTGAACGCGTTGAGGAACATCCCGAAGGCTATCGCCTGAAACCCTCTTCCATTCGGAACGCGCTCGCTGGCGTAGGTTCCAGCTATCGAGGCGAGACTGCTCACTACCGCCACGAGAGTTACCTCGAAGACGGTCTTGTGCAACACGAAGATGATGTAGTTGATGAGGACTATCTCCGGCGCAAGCCCCCAGGCGAGCGTGAGCAAAGTCTCAAACGCCAGGAGAAGCTTGAACTCGCCCGCTCTGAACGTAAAGCCCTCCGGTGTTATCCTTCCCTCTTTGCCGACCGATGGAAGGAAGCGCCAGATGTAGGCAACCGTGAAAGCTGAGAAGAGGCCGAAGATTATGAAGACCCATCGGTAGCTCTTGGGGCCGGGGTAAACGTAGCCGAGGATGTATCCCATTACTGGGAACGTGAGAAGCCTTGAAATTTCCGGCAGGCGGAGGTGCCATGCGAATATTTCCTCGTACCTGTCCTCGGGGTAGATTATCTGCTCGTAGGCCCGGTAGAGGGGATAGAGCATCGTCGAGAGCTTTTCTACCGCCCTGCCGGCGAAGAGCACAACCGGCGCCACTGCCCCCTTTGAGAGTCCGTAGAGGACGTAAGCAATTCCATTGAGGACGTCTATCGTGATGAGACCCTTCTTCATGTCCCAGCGGTTGAAGGCCCTGCCGAAGAGATAGGTTAATGGAACCGAAGCGATGTTGATAGAGGTGAAGAACGCCCCGACCTCCAGAATAGAGTAGCCGGTCTCCATGAGATAGAGCGGAAAGAGTATCCAGACTATCAAGCCTGGGGCGATGAGTGTGTGGTAGAGCATGTAAACCCTGGCATCGCGGGGAATTTCACTCCAGCGCATGGAAAGGGGTGAAAACATAATAGATTTAACCTTTGCGGAGACACTTGACGTAAATCAGCGCCCTCTCACCCCACTCAGGATAAGGGTCAATCAGCGCTATTCTCACGAAGCCTCTTTCCTTTTCCTATTCTTCAACGAAGCGTAACAGCTCAGTCCCGATGCCTTTTCCTCTAAACTCCCTCTTAATGGCCACCCAGAGGATTTCGAGGGCTCTCTCGTTGGTGGGCTTTACCATTGCAAAGCTAGAGACTTGGATGTCTTCGACTCTCCATTTTCTCTTTCTCTAGATCCCGCTCGATTTCATTTATTCCTACCTCGTTGAACCATTCCGGCAGGGCCTTCGCTATCTCAAGGCAGGCGCGCCTTTCCTCTTCGGTTTCGAAGGGCTTAACTATCACTCCAGCCACCCTTCCAAGGCTTTGTTAACCAGCTCCAGGAACTCCTTTTTAGTACCTCCCTCCTCGTAGAACCTTTCCAGGAGCTCCATGAAGCGCCTTTCCTCGTCCGTGAACCTCTCCCCCTCCCACCTGAAGATTCTGAACCTTTCGCCGAGAAGCTCAACGGTGTGAACGGCCGAGCGCCCTGAGGGTTTGAGATCCTTAACGAGCTCGATGGTGTTTATCGTGCCGTAGCCGAGCTTTTTCCAGAACCCTATCGCATCCTTATCCTGGGGCAGAACAAAAAGGTAGAGGGCATCGTCGTGCTTTTTCACCTCTTCCTCGGCCCTCTCGACGAGCGCCCTACCGATTTCCCTCCCCCTGAACTCGGGCCTCACGTATATTTCCTCGACCCAGAAGCACCCTTCCCTGCTCGAAAGCCTTATGAACCCTGCCGCTTTGCTGCCTTCCAGGGCGAGAAATATTACATCACCGCACTTAAAGTAGACCTCGGCCTCTTTTCTGTAGATCTCCTCTTCACCCGGTTTCCAGCCCTGTTTTTCGCGAAGCTCTATGAAAAATCTCGTATAAAGTGTCTGAAAGTCGGATAAGTGTGTTTCATTAAGGTATATTATCTCCATTTGAAGCACCGGGGAGAATTGACCCCACTACAAAAAGGTTTGCCGTTATAAAATGGAATGCAAGTGAAAAAGAAAAGGTTCAGAGGGAGTAGGTCTGCTCCGCCCACTCGTATTCGTCGAGACCTGTCTTTTCGGCCTCCTCCGGGACGCGAACGGGGGTTATCTTGTCGGTGACCCACATCAGGATGTAGGTGACGACGAAGGCGTAGATGGCGCACATTACCGCCGCCGCGACCTGCTTGCCGAAGAATCCGACCCCACCATAGATGAGGCCGTTGCTTCCGAGTATTGCGGAGCTTCCGAATATTCCCAGGAGTATTATGCCACTAAAGCCGCCTATCCCGTGGACGCCCCAGACGTCAAGTGCGTCGTCCCAGCCTTTTCTGTTCTTGTAATCTACGGCGAGGTGGCAGATTATCGCTGCGGCTACACCGACTACCATGGCCGCCTGCGGATTTATGAATCCCGCGGTCGGGGTAACTGTTGCTAATCCAGCTATGGAGCCCGTCATGAATCCGAGGGCACTCCATTTTCCAGTCTTCCAGTAGTCCCAGAACATCCAGGTCACGGCCGCAAATGCCGCGGCCTCCATGGTGTTGACGAAGGCAACCGCTGTGTCGGCGTCAACCCTGAGGGCTGAGCCCGCGTTGAAGCCGAACCAGCCAAACCAGAGAAGGGTGGTACCTATGACTATGAGTGGGAGGCTGTGGTTACCAGCCTTGGGGAACTTCCTCTTTCCAAGGTAGTATATCGCCGCGAGGGCACCGAAGCCGGCGCTGGTGTGAACAACTATACCTCCCGCGAAGTCCTCGACTCCCCACTTGGCTAGGAAGCCTCCTCCCCAGAGCCAGTGGGCGAAGGGGAAATACACAAAGATCATCCAGAGGGTCAGGAAGACTATGAAGGCCTTGAAGCGCATTCTGTCAGCGAAGGCTCCCGTCATGAGGACCGGAGTGATTATAGCGAACATGAGCTGGTAGATCATAAATGTCAGCATGCTTATCTGGTCGTTGCCCGGGAAGAGCGTGCTTGGGGCTATGTTGGAGAGGAAAGCGTAGTGCAGGTTGCCGATGACCCCGGCGACGTCCTTGCTGAAGGCCAGGCTGAATCCGAAGATCACCCAGAGCACGGTGGTCCAGCCTGCCGAGAAGAAGTTCTGCATCATCATTGTTACCGCGTTCTTCTTGTTGACCATTCCCCCGTAGAACAAAGCCAGACCGGGGGTCATAATAAACACCAAAGCGGCCGCAATCAACATGAATCCATCGCTACCAGTGTTGAACATTTCCACCACCCCATTCAAGTTTGCAAACTTAAATGTCTTCGAAGAATTTTCGAGACACTTCGTTATTAATGATTGTGGTTCATCCATCTATGTATAAGGTTTTAATGTTAATTTTTGTTATAATGTAATGTTATCAAACTAAATATTAACTCTTTGTGATTAGAATAACTAATTGAATGGTGTTATGTTTTAATGTTAGTGTGTCCTATAATAGGCTCCCTCAGAAACAACTGAAGGAAAAACTTGAATATTAAAGGTCCTATAACTTGAGAAATTAAACCAGAAAGTGCTTAAGTTCTCATATTTGAGAACTATTTTCCTCTAGATTTTCTTTCTGAACACCAGCACGTTCGGCTCGTCCTTATCATCCCAGAGTTCAAAGCCCACCCTGCGTAGGCCTGGCAGGACCGCTCCCATGGCTGAGGGAATCATCACATCAAACCCATCGAGGCTAAGCTCCCTCGCCACCCAGCCCATCGCAGGCATTAGCTCCCTTAGAACGGCCGGCCCAGGGTCGAGGGCCGTGAAGGTTGCTCCACCCTTTGGCCCGATGAATCTCAGCCCGTTAAGCTCGTAGAGCACCGCGTTTTTCCTGAGCCACTCCACTGTTTCATCACAGCGATGGAGGAACCTCCAACCGACGGGGAACGTTCCAAGGGTTACGTCGTTTATTGAAGGCTCCACAACGGACGGCTCCTCAAGGGTCTCACCGGCGGGCGCGCTCATGACGAAGAATTTTGCCCTGACGTGAAAGCCCGTCTTTTCGGCCATTGAAACACTCTCGCGGTTGAGGAAATAGGTTGCGAACTCAAGGGCCTCTATTACCTCCTTTTCTGCGAGCTTCTTCCCGAGGTTGAGTATGAAGTTGTGAATCATCCTCCCGTAACCCCTCCCCCGGTAGTCGGGATGAACGCGGAGCCCCTCTATCCAGCCAACTTTACCGGGAAGAATGGTGAGCTTCGCCGTCCCAATCACCTTCCCGTCAACCTCCAGGACGTAGAAGTTCCCGTCTTTTACCCACTCGTCGAAGATCCTAGCTAGGTAGTCCTCGCCGCCCCATGTCAGCCTTGAAATCTCCTCTATGAACGGTTTATCCCTAGGTTTCGCCTCGCGTATAATCGGTTCCATAGTTTTCACCGGATGGTATTTTGGTGGTAGGATTTTATGCTTTTGCTTTTCTGAGGGTGTCCCAGAAGACGAAGGAAGCGAATAGTGCGAGGGAAAACGCCACAATTGCCAGAGCCAGAATTTCGTCACTTTCTTCAATCGCCCACGCAAAGGCAAGTTGCGACAGGGGAATGACGAGCGTTGCAAGGGCGTCAAAGACACCCCTTACCGTCCCGAGGCTTTCGGAGGGAATAGCTTTCTGCATCAGGCTGTCGAAGGAGACGTTGAGGAGCTGGCCGCCGAAGCCCACGAGGAGAACAGCGGAGACGAGGGCGGGGATCAATGAGAAGCCAACCAGAAGCAGCGTGAGGCTCTGAAGGAGCATTCTCCTTATAAGGGTATTCTCTGTTCTGAAACCTCCCCTATGGGCAAAGTATACTATAATCCCAACTCCGAGGAGGCTTCCAGTAGTCTGCAACGATTCCAGTGCACCGTATATAATCTCAGCTTTGACAAGCTCCTTAATGCCTGCGAAGAGAAATATCCTGAAGCTCCCAAGGGCAAAGTTGAATAGAAGCACCGAGGCCAGGATTCCGACCACTACATTCCCCTCTATCTTTGTCCTCTTTTCTTCCGCTTTCTCAACGTTTCTTTCGCGCCTCACCTCGACGTTCAGATACGGGATCAGGGTAAACGCTCCAATAAGCAGGAGGACAGCGTCGAGGAGCATCGCCTTCACTCCGAACCTGTATGCTAGAACCCCTGCGATGGGAAATGCAACCAGCGAAACCGTGTTCCCGACCGTTGCGAGCCTTGCGTTGAGGCCCTGAAGCTCGTTCTCCTCAAGCGTCATAGTTGCTATAAGCGAGAAGCCGTAGTAGCGGTGGAGGATGTCGAGGGCTGAGATGCCAGAGACGGTGAGGTAGAAGGCCCAGATGTTCGAGGAGAACGGCACTATCACAACGGCAAGAGCTGATTGGAGTAGCAAAGCTGAGAACGCCAGCCTGACTCTCTTCCGGGTCTTGTCAAGTGTTCTGCCGAGGAGGGGAGGCAGGATAACCCATGGAAGGTGTGTGAAGAGGGCAAAACCGCCTATGCTCAACAGTGACCCCGTGCTCTGGAGAACGCTCCACGGCAGGGCGACGCTTTCTATGGCATCACCGGCAGTTCTGAGGGCAGAGGTGAGTAGGTGGAGGCTGTAGAGATGGTGGTTCATACCCCTCAATGGAGGATGCGGGTTAAAAGCCTAACTCTGTTCTCCAAACCTCCGACCGGTTATAAATAGGGGGACGCGAAGTTTGAACGGTGGTGGTTATGGGAAACGTGGAGGAACTTACCGAGGCACTTAAAGCGGTTGAGGATGAGCTGAACCTCGCGAAGAGGGTTTACTTGGCCTTCCCGTTCATCTTTTGGGCGGCCGTGATTCCTATGCTATACCTTCTAGGCAACGTCCTCCCGTGGACTTCAGAATGGTTTCGAAATTCTTTTGGCGGCTATGGGGGGATGATACTCTCTACACTCGCGATAATCTGGTTCGTGGCCGAGGAGAGCGGGATGATAAAGAAGGTTGAGAGCCTTGAGAGGGTTCTCGGAACACCACGGAAGAGGAGCAAAGGCTACATGGTCTCTCAGATTGCCGGTTGGTTCCTTGCCGGAATGCTCGCGTTCGTATTTTCGCTCGCAACACCAGCTCAGTATGAGTTCAAGACGGCGGAGTTCATGCTCCTTCTCGCGGGCCTAGGCGTCGGCTTCATGGCACTCTCCTCCTTACTCTTCCTCAGACGGATCGAGTGGCCGCAGGTGCTCGTCTCTATAATAACCCTCTCCGCATTATACCCCCTGGCCCATTTGGAGGGCGCCATGAATCCTCAGGCCTTCTCTGTCATGGTGGTCTCAGCTTCCTTTGCCTTTGGGGGGTTCCTCTACGTCAAAAGGGCCATGAGGGAGTGAGATGAAGGTCGAGAGGCTCAGGGAGCTGGCAGATTCACCGCTCGGAAACCCGACTAGGTTAGCGATAGCCCTATACCTCCTATCCCGCGAGAGGACGACCTTCATCGAGCTCGCCAAGGCCTTAAATTTCACCCCAGGGAACCTGGAGTTCCACCTCAAGGCACTTGAAAAGGCCGGCCTCGTGAGAACCTACTACGGCTTCGGCAAAAGGCCAAGGAAGTTCGTCGAGCTGACCGAGAGGGGCACGGACGAGCTGGAGAAAGCCATGAGAATCCTCCGCGAGGTGGTGGGCGGTGATTGATTACATCCATGCAGTAATGCTCTGGCTCGCGGTCTTCGCCCCTTCCTCTGCTCTTGCTTCCCTTTTGGTAAAAAGAGGAAAGACCTTCGCGGTTACGGGCATGCAGGGGACACTCCTCATTCTATCGCTTGTTCTCATTGCATTCCTCCAAATCCCGCTTAGCTTCAGACCGTTGTATCTTCTGCAGGCGGTTCTCCTCGGATTTTCCCTCTCACTTCTCCTGAACTGGGTTGAGCAACTCCTGACACGAAGGGTTGAGGTGCCGGAGTTCCTGCCGGAGGGCCTCCCATGGAGGGTCCTGCTCCTACTCATCCTTGCCCCTCTCGCCGAGGAAGCCCTCAACAGGGGTTTAGTTGAGAGCTACCTTCTAAGCCACGGTTACCTCTGGGGCGCGATTATCCTTTCGGCGGTTCTCTTTGCGCTGCCACACTGGATGGCCTTTGAAAAGACCTCTCTTGGAGAGAGGACTTTCGTTACGGCCGGAGCCTTCGTTATGGGAGTGACCGTTGCGTACCTCTTCGCCCTGAGCGGTTCTCTCCTCACGGCCTTCACCTTTCACTCCTCGGCGAACTTTGGAGGACTTTTAATTGCCCATTTAAGGATTGGACAACGGAGTTGATTGTCCTCTGGGTTTTAGTTGAGTTGAGGGCTAAAAGCACGGAGAACGCCCGGATTCCTACCAAAAACTTTAAGAAAGAACTATGTACTGGAGTAATGGGGATGCCAATGGGCCCTCTGGGAATCTTCATCCTAGCGTTCCTGCTTTATATAACGCACGGAATTTACCTCGGCGGCTTTATAAGGGCCTTTAAAAGGTGTTTTGGGGAGATCACGGGCTACTGGATAGCGATGTCAATTTTCACCCTTCTTTTTGCCGCACTGATAACCATCGTATACCCCAGCCTCTACTTTGTCCGCTGGAGCTTTCCGGCTGATTACTTCCTTATTTTCCTCTCCCTGAGCGTTCTGACTTTTGTTCCGGTCATCTTTGGGCTCAAAAAGCCGGCAAGCCCCGAAGCGAACGGTAACGAGGAAGTTGAGTTTGTTAAAAGCATGAGTTTCAAACAGGCGGCGCTCCTCCAGATCATAAGCGCCGCCCTTCCAGAGGAACTCGTCTTCCGCTACATCTTCCTTGGCCTTTTAGCCCTCTGGAATCCCCTCGCAGGTCTCGTGGCCATCTCCCTTTTCTTCGGATTGGCCCACAAGTTCGCCCATCCAGAGCGGAAGTGGATGGTGCTCCTTTCAAACACTTTGACGGGTTTCGTACTTGGACTGACCTACATCTACACGAAAAGCCTGCTCGTTGTCATGGCCATTCACTGGCTCGACAACATGATTCCGTGGGCTTACATGAAGTACGAGAACCGTAGGAGGGTCACAGTGGGGACAACCGTGCTTTTAGCCTTTTTACCCCTTGTTCTTCTGAGGGGGAAGCTTAGTCCCATCCTTGAGTATCTGGGAGGAATTTACTCGGGCGAGGGCATCGTTTGGGGAATTGGAATAACCCTCGTGATGCTGGGCGTCGTTTACCTCGGCCTGAAGCTTTTAGGGGCCAAAGAGAAGTAATTCACCGCAAGATTAATGAGTGAACTTCCCTGCATATAAGTGGTGGGGCGCGTGGAGTGGGACTTCGATTCCTGGGCCGAAACCTACGACGATGACGTTGGGAGGGAGGATTGGATTCACGCCGATTACGAGGAGGTTCTAAAGCTTGTGGCGGAGAGAGTCGGCGGGACAGTTGTGGACATCGGCTGCGGAACGGGCAACATCCTGTGCTTTCTCAAATGCGAGCGCTACATCGGGGTTGAGCTTTCCCGCGGGATGCGGGCGAAGTTCCGGGAAAAACACGGCTTTGAGCCCCTCGACGGGCACTTCCTCAAGGTCCCGCTGCCGGAGGGGGCGGCCGATGCCGTGATAAGCACCTACGCATTCCACCACGTGCCGGATGAAGAGAAGGGGGTCGCACTGAGGGAGATGCTCCGCGTTCTGAAGCCCGAAGGGAAAATTGTCATCGGTGACGTCATGTTCGAATCGGAGGGAGAAAAGCTGAAGATTGGGAAGGAAGATGGTATCCTTGATGAAGTCCTCGACGAGTACTTTGCGACGGTCAATGAGCTGAAGGAGCTATGCGAAAGGCTTGACCTCCAATGTAGCTTTGGACGGGTTAATCGGTACGTTTGGATTGCCGAGATATTTCCCGTTCTTCTTTAAATCCTCGTGGACTCCTCTTCCCCTTTCTGGAAAACGCGTTGAACCTGCCCTTCGCCGGTTCAATGGAACCCTAAATATTTAACAATGAAAAACAGTGGCAATGGTGACTACTCTTCCCCAACTTCCGCCTTCAGGTGGGTAAGCTGCAGAGCTTCCTTAAGGCCAAGGGCATCAACGGCGAACCCGTAAAGAGCGTAGAATGATGCCATGATAACAGCGGCAACCATCCGGTCAAGTGAAAGTATCGTCGCCCTCGCCTCGCTGGGAATCCTGTGCTGTAGCTCCACTGAGATGTTGAAGCCGAAGGCAGTGCTGATGACGGTGAGGGTTATGCCCAGGAGGACGAGCCAAATCGGGTTCGTATAAATTGCAGAGAGAACAGTCAGGATTGGGAGGACCAGCGGGGCTAGTAAGTAAAGCCTCAGACTCCACGAATCAGGCAGGCGAACACCTACCAGCCTCGGAAGCGTTCTAACCGTCACCTCTACCACACCAAGGAGGCTAAGTGTGCCGATCAGGGTCGTTCCTAGGTAGCTGGATAGGACTTCCCCGAGATAAGGTTCAAAGAACTTCCTGAATTGATTAGTCTGCAGGGACACGACTATTGAGAGTGAGATGAGCCAGAAGAGCCGCGGTTTTACAAGTTCGCGGAACGAGCCGAGGGCATGGGTGAGGTACCCCTTATCGATCCTCTGAAAGTCGTACTCAGGTATTGTGGCCACCAAAACCACCGCCGAAAGCTCAACGACAAGGCTCAGAAAGAGAGGAAGGATAAAACCGCAGAATTGGGCGAGGAAAGCGCCTGTTATCAAAGTAACCGCGGATAGGGGGACGGTTATGCTCTTTGCATCCTTCATTATTCTCCGGTACTCCTTCTCCTTCTTAAGGTGCCTCAGGTTGTCGAAGAGCCATGCCTGCAGGCTTCCACTCACGAAGGCCGCCCCAAGTGCGGCAAGGAGGGAGTAGAGGAGGAGCATTGGGAAGTTCGATAGCAGTATCAAGACCACCGTGCTAAGAGCGTGGATTGAAAAGCCTACCAGAACGCTCAGCTTCCTGCTAACCCTGTCACCCACGATCCCGGTTGGAACCTCGAAGAGAAAAGCCCCCAAGACGCCCAGTGAGGTGGCTATACCGATTTGGCCGTAGGAAAAGCCCTTGATTAGGTAATAAACCACAATGAGATTCCCAATGAAGCCTATGCTGAGCAAAGCCAATAGGAGCTTGTATCTCTGTATTACATCCAACGTTGTCACCCCCTGGGTTGTATCATGGCGTCACCCCAGAGACCGAGGCCCGGATCCAGAGAACTTCATCGTCTCTTACAAATCCCGACCCTGAGGACGATGCGTCTCATGGCAGATGGTCCCCTAAACCTTCTCAATAGCCATAATTGTCTCCCCTTCTTCCTCCCTAACCCCAAGTGCAACCTCCTCACCCAAAACCTCGACCCAGCCACGCTCCCAGAGTTCTCTCTTCCAGAGGATTTCACCGTCCCTAACCTTTATCACCGCCGCTTTTCCCTCGACCTCACCCCCAACTATGAGGCAGTTCTCAATTGGCAGGAGCGAGGTTGCCACGCCGTTTGGAAGCGTTACCTCCCAGTCTCCACCCCATACCCGGAGGTCTCTCCCTTTATAACCGCCCAGGATTATTTTTCCGTCCATTTTGGCGGCCGTTAGGGCGATTCCCTCCGCGAGCTCGCTTTCCTTTATCAATTCCCCGTTTTCAGTGAACTCAAACGTCTTGACCTTCCACTTCTCCTCCCGTAAGCTCCCGACGAGGAAAAGCTTTCCATCGAGTTCAACCAGGCCGGAAATCACGGCATCGCCCCAGGGGCCGAGTTTCTTGAGCCAGAGGAGTTCGCCGTCCTCTGTAATCCTCCCCATGAAGAAGCCCCTGCTTTCTCTGTGGGAGGTCTCGCCCGCTATGAGGGTCCCGTCCCCTGCTGGCAGGATCGAGTAAACGCACTCGTTGCCGAGGATTTCCAGCTTCCTCTCCCAGAGGACTTTGAGGTTTCTGTCGAGCCTCGCTACATAGCCCTTCCAGCCCTCGCCTCCGTCGGGAGTTGCCTTCCCCTCGACGGCACCGCCGATGAGGTAGCTATCCTTGAGCTTCGCCGCACTATGTCCTTCCCAGTCGTTTTCGCCGGAGATGAACTTTACCTCCACTATCTCCTCACCTTCGAACCTCGCGAGCATTATTCTGTAATTCTTTCCGTCGTGGACACTCCCAATGAGCAGGTCGCCAGCCAGTGAAGCCGGAATCGTTTCAACGCCGAAGGAGTAGGTTTTCATCCAGAACCCTCCCGCCTGTTGATGGTTTGATGATTCTCCTTAAAGAACCATGGCAAAGGTTTTAAAATTTTTGCCGGTTAGTAGTAAATGGGTGGCAGGGATGAAGAGGAAAAACTTCACCGGGTTTCTAGTGCTTCTGCTCCTCCTAGCTCTGTTCGCTTCTTCATATTCCCTGTGGAATTGCCGGAAAGACCAGGAGAGCCTTCTAATGGTCCTTTACATAGATGGTCTGAAAGACGCCAGAGGACTCTCAGATGTCGGCGGAACCTTTGAGTACCTACTCCGCGAGAACGCTTCGGATGGTCTCATAATCTCCCATGCCTACGCGTACTCCATCAGGGTAGAACACCTTAAAGAGGCTTTCGACCTCCTCCAAGCATACACGGATGATGGGAGGTTTCAGCTAATGTTCTCGGCCACGTCCAACTACCATCTGTTTCTTCAAGTAGTTAGCTTCGGCAACTCCACGACGAGAAACGTCCTCATCGAGAAGAACCTTGAAACGCTCAAGGAACTCGACAATCTCATGAAGAACGTAACGGAATACCAGAACCCGGGCGATCTACCTGAGGAGCTCGTTGAGAAGATTTTCCAGACCTCTGAGAAGCTGGAGGTTTGATAATGAGGGTAGTCTTAATCCCCATGCGTGTCAAAACCGGGGATTTCAACGCCAACTGGGAAGAATTCGAAAGGCGCTTCAGCGAGGCCCTAGCACATAAACCTGACTTCATAGTCTTCCCCGAGTACTGCTTCACAGGCTTTGTGGAGTGGAACTTCAGCGGGGCGGGGCTTTACGATGAGATAATCGGGCGGGTGAGCAGGCTCGCGAGGGAGAAAGGTGTTTATGTCGTCTTTGGCCTTCTGGAGCCCTACAGAAACTGCGTTTATAACTCAGCCCTCCTAATCGGCAGGGACGGCGAGGTTCTCCTAAAACACCGCAAGTTTCAGGAGCCGATGAAGTTCTGCACCGGCAACACGGTCAGGACTGCAAAAACGGAGTTCGGCAAGGTCTCCCTAATCCTCTGCGGCGACCTCTACAACAAGCGCATCCTGAAGTGGGTGAGAAGGAAAAGGCCGGACTACCTCTTCGTGCCGATGGAGTACTCACCGGGTTACGGGAAGCCGGACGCGGGGGACGTTGAAGCGATGGCCAAGCGGGTTAAGCTCCTCGGCGTTAAGGCCTTCATAGTCAACAGCTACCCGCCGGGCGGGGCCTGGGTCTTCGATGCTGACGGAACCCTGCTCGCCTCGGCCGAGGGAGAGGAGGCCCTTATCTGGGAGGGACAACCCTAAAATACATTGCCGCCGAATTGTCCCCAGTGGACTCGATGGAGCTCTACGACGTTGATGAGTTCTGGAAGTTTGATTTACGGGTCGGCCTCGTGAAGAAGGCCGAGAGGCTGAAGAGAACCCGGAAGCTCATTAAGCTTGAGGTTGACTTTGGAAGTGAGGAGCGGACGATAATCAGTGGCATAGCAGACCAGTATTCACCGGAGGACTTTGAAGGGAAGAAGTTCGTCTTCGTCCTCAACCTGAAGCCCAAGAAGCTCTCCGGCGTCGAGAGCAGGGGGATGCTGATCGTTGCGGAGACGGAAGATGGGAAGGTCTATCTCCTCCCGATTCCCGACGAGGTGCCTGGTGGAACGAAGGTGTGGTGAATGTGGCCCTCGGCAAGGTTCGTCGATGACAACGTGGCCTTCTCTCGGATGCCAACGAGGAGCGAGCTGGGCAAAGTGGCTGAGGAGTTCGACGCCGTTGTTGTCCTTGTCGAGGAGTTCGAACTTCCGTATCCTTTCGAAGAATGGAAGAAGAGGGGAGTTGAGGTTCTCCACAGCCAGATAGAAGATTTTACGGCCCCAAGCCTCAGCCAGCTCCTCGAAATCCTTCGCTGGATCGATGCCAGAGTCAGGCAGGGGAAGAGGATCCTCGTTCACTGTATGGGAGGCCTAGGGAGGAGTGGGACCATCGCGGTCGCCTGGCTCATGTACTCGAAGAACCTTTCCCTGCGTGAAGCCCTCCGGAGGGTTCGCTCGCTGAGGCCCGGTGCCGTCGAGAGCGACGAACAGATGGAGGTTTTATGGGAGCTCCAAGAATTTTTGAAAAGGTGACCATATCTTTCCCGGATTTTCCACATTTTGAGGCATTCTGACAGAAAAGGTTGCGATGGGTTTATATACACCCCTCAGGGAAGGGGGGCAGGTGATACCTATGGGGAGAGGGAATCTCGGATTTGCGGGAAGTGCCTTTGGACTTGTTAACTGCAGGGTGAGCTACCGCCATCATCATCTCTTCTGACGGGACCTTTCCAGGGTTGCTGGTTAGAACCAATGTTTTTCAGGGGGTGTTCTCTTGAAAAGGACAATAGAAGACTACCTTAGGTTAGCTGAGATAAGCAACAGGCTCAGAAATGTTTTTGAGCTGTGGGGCTACCGTGAGGTGCTTTTCCCGACCATCGAGGAGTATTCCGGGGGGATCAGGAAGGGAACCAAGTTCGCGTACGACAATGGGTTCTACCTCATAAACCCTGACCCCACCTCGAGAATCATAAAGGAGTTTGCGGACAGCTCTATGAGACTGTTTTACATAACGGAGGTTCTCAACGGGGGTATACGGGGAGAATGGCAGGCAGGAGTCGAGATGATAGGCTTCGACGGCATGGAGCTCTCCGTTGAGCCGATCCTCGTGGCCATAACCGCCATGGAGGCGCTGGGAATAGAGGAGTTCTACGTCGACGTGGGGAGCCTCTCCGTGTGGAAGGAGGCCATCTCCGATATTCCAGAGTTCCAGGGAGTCGTCTTCACCGCCCTGACACGGAGAAACTTTGAGCTCGTTGAGAGGCTTCCTATAACCCGGGAGAAGAAAGACCTGCTGTGGAACCTCTTCAACTTCAGGGGGCGGGAAAGCAGCTTTGAGAAGCTCGACAGGGTCGTTAGACTAATCGGGGATGAGAGGGTTTTCATAGACCTCGGCACGGTCAGGCCGCTGCCATACTACACCGATTTGATCTTTGAAATCTATTCCCCCAAGCTTGGAAGGCCCCTCGGGGGTGGGGGGGAGTACTCGATAGGCTCCAAAAAGGCTGCCGGGTTCTACCTTGACATAGGGGCAATTTCAAAACTCTACTCCGGAAAAGAGCGGCAGAGGGCCCTTGTCGCTGCCGAGGACACATGTGAAGCGTACAGGAAGGCCAGAAAGTTCGTGAAGCTTGGAATCCCCGTGGAGGTGAGAAGATGAGGTTCGTTCTCGCAAAGGGACGCCTTTTCGGGCCCTCGTTGGAGTACCTGAGAAAAGCCGGGCTCCAGCTCTCCCCGCCGGGGGGTCGGGAGCTCGTCTCGGCGGACGGGAAGGTTCTCCTGGCCAGGGCCTTTGACGTCCCGGTCTACGTCGAACACGGCATAGACGTCGGCATAGCTGGCAGCGACGTCGTCGAGGAGAGGGGCAGCGACGTTCTGGTTCCCCTTGAGCTCCCCTTTGGGAAGTGCAGGATGAGCGTTGCAATGCCGAAGGAGAGGGTCATTGAGCCCGGCGAGATGGATGGCTTCAGGATAGCGACCAAGTACCCGAGGATAGCGCGGTCCTACTTCGAATCCCTCGGCGTCGATGTCGAAATCATAAAGCTCAACGGCAGTGTCGAGCTGTCGGTGGTGACCGGGATAGCCGATGCCATAGTGGACATAGTTGAGACCGGGAGCACGCTCAGGGCAAACGGCCTCGTGGAGGTCGAGAAAATAATGGACGTTTCAGCCCTGCTCCTCGTTAACCGCATAGCTCAGAAGGTGAGGTTTGAGGAGATAAACGACCTGGTTAAAAGGCTCAGGAGGGTTAGGGATGGATCTTGAGAGGTACGTGTCGGGGATGCTGGCCGACATAAGGGAGAGGGGCCTGGAGGCCGTCAAGGAGTACTCGGAGAGGTTCGATAGTTACGGTGGGCCCTTCCGGGTCAGCGAGGAGGAGTTTGAGGAGGCAGAAAAGCTGATCCCGGAGAGGGACATGGAGATAATAGCGAGAACAATCGAGCGCATACGGGCCTACCACGAGAGGCAGAAGCCAGAAGACGGACTCTTCATCCGGAACGGTTCCCTCTACGGCCTGATGTACCGCCCGATAAGGAGGATAGGCATCTACGTCCCCGGTGGGAAGCCGCTCCCCTCGACGCTGATGATGGTGGGGGTCCCCGCCAGGGTGGCCGGGGTCGGGGAGATAGCAGTCACAATCCCCCCGAAGGACGGAAAGGTGAACCCCTATGTCCTCTACGTGGCCAGGCTCCTCGGCATAGAGGAGGTCTACAAGCTCGGTGGAGTCCAGGCGATAGGGGCGATGGCTTACGGGATAGGCATGAAGAAGGTGGACAAGATATTCGGGCCTGGAAACAGGTTCGTCAACGAGGCCAAGAGGCAGGTGTTTGGGGTGGTGGGCATAGACAGCCTCGCCGGCCCTTCGGAGATAGCCGTCATAGCGGACGGAAGTGCGGAGAAGGAATACGTGCTCGCCGACCTCCTCAGCCAGCTGGAGCACGGGAGGGACAGCAAGGCCTGGCTCCTGACGACGTCGAAGGAGCTCGCGGCCTACTGCTCGCGCGAGGGAATAGAGGTCATGCTCTGCGAGACCCTTGAGGAGTGCGCCGAGAAGGCCAACGAGATAGCGCCGGAGCACCTTGAGATAATCACCGCCCGGCCGATGGAGCTCGTTGACCTGATCGAGAACGCGGGTGCGATTTACCTCGGCCCCTACACGCCGGTGCCGGCGGCGGATTACTTCCTCGGCGTCAACCACGTCCTTCCCACAGGGGGGACGGCGAAGTTCAGCGGTGTCCTGACGGTGAGGGACTTCATGAAGCCGATAAGCGTCGCTCAGGTGAGTAGAGGGGAGTTCCTCGCGGAGAGGGAGCTGGGCATCCGCCTGGCGGAGATAGAGGGAATGGCCTTCCACAGGGAGAGCATGGAGGTGAGGAAATGAGGAGGGAGACCCGGGAGACCAGGATAGAGGTAGAGCTCGATGCCGGTGGCGGAGTGAAGACCGGGGACGCGGTGTTCGACCACATGTTGACGGCCATGTCCTTCTACATGGGGCGGGAGATCAGGGTGAGCGCGGCCTACGACCTGAGGCACCACCTTTGGGAGGACACGGGAATAACCCTTGGGGAGGAGCTCCGCTCCAAGCTCCCGGAGAGGTTCGCCCGCTTTGGAAGCTCTGTGATGCCGATGGATGATGCCCTCGTCATCGTCGCGGTTGACATCTCCGGGAGGCCCTACGTGAACCTGGAGGTATCTCCCGCCGAATCCGAGGAGGGATTTTCCACGGCGCTCTTCCGTGAGTTCCTCTGGGGGCTGGCCCGCTCCCTGAGGGCCACTATCCACGTTAAGCAGCTGGCGGGCACCAACGCGCACCACATCATCGAAGCCGCATTCAAGGGACTTGGGGTTGCCCTAGGGGAAGCGGTGATGGAGGGGAAGGAGCTGAAAAGCACGAAGGGACTGCTGGAGGTGTGAAATTGATAGCCATTGTTGACCTGGGCATAGGCAACCTCGCCAACGTGAGGAAGGCCCTTGGGGGCGTGGTTACAAGCGACCCCTACGAGATAGAGAGGGCGGAGAAGGTAGTCCTGCCCGGTGTGGGGAACTTTGGGGCCGTCATGGGGAGGCTTGAACCGCTCAGGGACGTCATACTCGACGCCATAAACGATGGGAAGCCCTTCCTTGGGATATGCCTGGGCCTCCAGCTCCTCTTTGAGGGGAGCGAGGAGAGCCCGGGAAAGCCCGGCCTCGGGGTTTTCAGGGGGGAGGTGGTCAGGTTCAGAGGCGTTAGGACACCGCACATCGGCTGGAACCAGCTGTGGAAGAGGAGGGACTGCCCTCTCTTTGAGGACATAAAAGACGGAGCGTACTTCTACTTCGTCCACTCCTACTACGCCCTGCCGGAGAGGGAGGAGATAATCGCGGGCGTTACCGACTACGGGTCGAGGGGGAAAGAGATAATTTTCACCTCCGCGGTCTGCAGAGTCAACGTTTACGCGGTGCAGTTTCACCCGGAGAAGAGCGGGAAGAACGGGCTCAGAGTCATGGCAAACTTCAGGGGGCTCTGAGATGGAGGTCTACCCTGCCATAGACCTGATGGATGGAAGGGCCGTGAGGCTCTACAGGGGAAGGAGGGAGAGCGTTAAGGTCTACGGCGACCCCGTGATGATAGCGGAGCGCTTCGCGGAGCTGGTGAACAAGATCCACATCGTTGACTTAGATGGGGCTTTCGAGGGCTTTCCTCGGAACCTCGACGTTGTAAAGAGGATAATCGAGGAGACCGGGTTGAGAGTCCAGTTTGGCGGGGGTCTGAGGAGCTACGAGGCCGTTGCCAGGGCCTACGAAGCCGGGGTGGAGAACGTCATAATAGGCACGAAGGCGTTCGACATAGAGTTCCTCAGGGAGGTAACTGACGACTTCGAGGGAGTAACCGTCAGCCTGGACTCAAGGGGCGGAAGGGTCTCCGTCATGGGCTGGCTTGAGAGCAGGATGGACGTCAAAGAGGCCTACGAACTTTTGAGGGACTACGTGAACAGGTTCGTTTACACGTCCGTTGAAAGGGACGGGACGCTGACGGGAATAGAGGAAATCGAGCGCTTCTGGAAAAGCGAGGAGTTCATCTACGCCGGGGGAGTTTCGAGCGCCGATAATCTGAGAAGGCTCGTCGAAATAGGGTTTTCTGGAGTTATAGTTGGGAAAGCTCTGTATGAAGGCCTCGTAACCCTTGAGGAGCTTCTGGAGGTGGCGGAATGCTTGCGAAAAGGATAATCGCGGCGCTGGACATAAAGAACGGCCGGGTTGTCAAGGGCATCAGGTTTAGGAACATAAGGGACGCGGGAGACCCCGTGGAGCTCGCCAGGAGGTACGAGCGGGAGGGGATAGACGAGATAGTCTTCCTCGATATAACCGCCTCCCACGAGAGAAGGGGAATCCTCCTTGAACTTGTCAGGAAAATCGCTGGGGAAATATACGTCCCCTTCACCGTTGGAGGTGGTATAAGAACCGTGGAGGGGATAAGGGATATAATCAAGGGCGGTGCAGACAAGGTCTTCCTCAACACCGCGGCGGTGGAAAATCCCGAAGTGGTGAGAAAAGCGGCCAGTGTGGTGGGCTCTGCCAACCTCGTTGTTGCGATAGATGCCAAATGGAACGGCTCGTACTGGGAGGTGTACACCCACGGGGGCAGGAAGGCGCGGGGGATGGACGCGATTGAATGGGCCAGGAGAGTGGAGGAGCTCGGTGCCGGCGAGATACTTTTGACCAGCATGGACACGGATGGAACGAAGGAAGGCTTTGACATCCCGCTGACGAGGGCGGTCGTGGAGGAGGTTGACATCCCGGTCATAGCCTCAGGAGGAGCCGGAAAACCTGAGCACTTCTACGAGGCCTTCAAGGCGGGAGCAGAGGCCGCGCTGGCGGCTTCGATATTCCACTACGGTGAATACACCGTCGGCGAGCTGAAGAGGTTCCTGGCCGAAAGGGGTGTTCCCGTTAGACTGGACTACTGAGGTGGTACGATGAGCGTCGAGAACTTGATAGGCCAGGTTGACTGGGAGAAAGGAGGGGGGTAGTCCCCGTTGTGGTTCAGGACACTGAGGGAAACGTTCTCACCCTGGCGTACACGGATGCCGAGGCCCTTCGGAGGACCCTTGAGACCGGCTACGCCCACTACTATTCGCGCTCCCAGGGGCGGGTCAGGATGAAGGGAGAAGTGAGCGGCAACGTTCAGGTCGTCAGAGAGGTCAGGATAGACTGCGACAACGATGCCATCCTTCTCGTGGTCGAGCCGAGGGGGCCGGCCTGCCACACGGGCAACTACTCCTGCTTCTACAGGAAGCTTGGGGAGCCCGAGAGGGTGCTCCCTATGGACTACTCCCTCACGATACTCCGGGAGCTGGAGGAGCTGATACGGAAGCGGAGGGAAGAACCCGTTGAAGGCTCCTATACCTCAAAGCTGTTCGCCGAGGGGAGGGAGAGGATATACAAGAAGTTTGGAGAGGAGGCTGTCGAGGTTCTCGTGGCTGAGAGCAGGGAGGGGATAGTCTACGAGACCGCTGACATGCTCTACCACCTCCTCGTCCTTCTGGCCTACAACAACATCCCGCTTGGTGAGGTCATGGCGGAGCTGAGGAGGCGGAGGGGATGAAGATAAGGAAGGAGTTCCTTGAGTTTCCCCCATACCGGGTCGTTGAGGGGGACTACCGGATATGGCTGGATAAAAACGAGAACCCCTATGACGTTCCCGGGTGGCTCAAGGAGGAGATATTCGAGGAGCTCAGGGAGGTTCCCTTCAACCGCTACCCTCACATAACCTCGATGCCGCTCAGAGAAGCGATAGCCGAGTTCTACGGCATCGGGCCTGAGAACGTGGCGGTGGGCAACGGGGGTGACGAGCTGCTCAGCTACCTCGTGGGGCTCTTCCAGGGGGGTCACGTGGTCACGACGTCGCCGACCTTCGGGATGTATTCCTTCTACGCCCGGCTAAAAGGGATCCCGGTTCTTGATGTCCCTCTAGGGGAGGACTTCACGATCGACGGCGGTTCAATCGCGGAGAAGTCGCAGGGGGCCGCTGCGGTCTTCATAGCCTCACCCAACAACCCCACGGGAAACCTCCAGCCTGAGGAGGAGATAGTCAAAGTCCTTGAGAGCGGTGCGCCGGTGGTTCTCGACGAGGCCTACGCCGAGTTTGCAGGGAAGAGCCTGTGGAAGCTGGTGTTTGAGTACCCCAACCTGATGGTGCTGCGGACATTTTCAAAGGCCTTCAGCCTCGCGGGGGCCAGGCTGGGCTACCTGATTGCGAATGAGGAAGTTGTAGACACCCTCTACAGGATAAAGTCCCCCTTCAGCCTCAACTCCCTTTCAATGACCGCCGCCATCGTCCTCCTCAGACACTACGACCTCGTGGAAAGGACGGTGAGGCGGATAGTTGGGGAGAGGGAGAGGGTTTACTGCCGGCTCAGGGACTACTCGTACCCGAGCGACGCAAACTTTCTGCTGATAAGGCTGGATGCTCACGGCTACCTACTCTCAAAGGGAATAGTCGTGAGAAAACTGAGCGGAAGGCTTGGGGGGATGATCCGGGTCACCATCGGCAGGAGATGGGAGAACGACGCCCTGATAAACGCTCTGGAGGAGTTCGCGGATGGGGTATAAGTGGGTGGTCTTTGACGTTGATGGAGTCCTCATAGACGTACGGGAGAGCTACGATATTGCCACCAAGCTAACGGCGGAGTTTTTCCTTGGTATCCTCGGCAGAAGGGAGGTGGTATGTCTGGATCACGTCAGGAAGCTCAGGTTAAAGGGCTCCTTTGGCGACGACTTCAAGGTCAGTGAGGCCCTCGTAATCCTGGCCCTGGCAGGGGATCTTGGGAGGATAGAGAGCCTCCCGGATGGAGTAACCATTGGGGAAATACGTGATGAGTATGGGATAGGCCTTGAGACAGAGGATGTGGAGAGGGTCTTCAACACGTTCTACCTGGGGGAGCAGTTCGATGGGATGGCCTTCCCATCGCGCGGGCTGTGGAGGAAGGAAAAGCCCATAGTTAAGAGGGGTCTCCTCCGTGAGCTGGAAAAGAGGTACAAAACCGGAGTCCTGACAGGGAGGAGCAAGCTTGAACTGAAGCTTGCCGAGGAGATTATCGGGTACCGGTTTAAGCGCGCGATCACGAGGGAGCTCTACCTGAAACCGGATCCGCGGGCCCTCTGGGAGCTGGTCGGTGGCGAGTATGGGGTTTACATTGGTGACACCCGTAACGATGAGCTTCTGGTGGAGAACTACCGCAGGGAATACGGGGAGTTTGATTTCATCATGGTTGGCAGGGACGTCTCCAACGTTAATCAGGCAATTGAAGAAATTCTTGCTCTGAACAAGACTGCCGCAGGGTCGGACGTTCTGTCCGAAAACTCTCTAAGCGAACGGGGGTGAAAATTATGAGGGTAGCGGTTATAGGTGCCGGAACCATAGGGAGTGCCGTGGCCAGGGCCCTGAGTGAGGCGGGCCACGAAGTTGTGGCCACCAGGAGGAACCTGGAGAAGGTTAAATGGCTTGAGGAATACTGCGTGAGGCTCACACGGGACAACACGGAGGCGGCAGAATGGGCCGAGGCCGTTTTCCTCGCGGTTAAACCGAGTAAGGTCGGGGCAGTACTAGATGAAATTGGGGAAAAGCTCGGGGGAAAGCTTCTAATATCCCTTGCCGCGGGTGTGGGGCTGGGGTACATCAGGAGAAAGGCCCCGGATGCTAAAGCCGTCAGAGCGATGCCGAACATAGCAATCCTCGTTAAGGAGTCGTTCACTGCCTACGCGACAGACCTTGAGGGCGATGACCTGGAGACGATCAAGAGCTTTTTCTCCGCCTTCGGGCGCTGTATCCGGGTCGATGAGGAGCATATGGACGCAATAACAGGGCTAAGCGGCTCCGGACCGGCCTACGTCACGGTCTTCCTTGAGGCCATGGTCTACGGCGGACTGAGGGTTGGGCTCCCAAGGGAGACGGCAAGGCTCGCCGCCCTCCAGACCCTGCTGGGGACTGCGAAGCTCCTGATGGAGACGGATGAGCATCCGGCCGAGGTGAGGGAGTGGGTGATAACTCCCGGTGGAACGACCATAGACGGCGTCTTTGAGCTTGAGGAGGGAAGGGTAAGGACGGCCCTGATGAAGGCGGTGGACGCGGCCACCAAAAAGTCAAGGATACTCTCGAAGAAGACTTAAAATCCGTTGAAGCTTACGACCTCGTCGAGCTTCCTCCTCTCGTATTTTGGCTTTGGATCAGCCGGGTAGCCGACTGGCAGGATGGTCTGGAGCTTGTACTCTGGTGGGGCCTTCAGCAGCTCCTCGATGGGCTTCGGGTTCGGCGGCGTGTAGGTCACCGTTCCGAGGCCGAGCTCCTCAAGGGCTAGAAGCAGGTAGGCGACTGCTATCCACGTTGATTGGAGCCAGTATGGGGCCTTCGTGTGCCCGAAGACGAGGATCAGGTATGGTGCGTCACTCAGGAACGGCTTCTCCGGCCTGAACCCCTTGGCGTTCAGCCATGCCATCAGGTCACCCCTGGTCTTTGCGTAGAACTTCTCCTCTTCCGCCTCGCAGAGCCCCCTTATTTTACCCTTAAGCCAGTCGTCGTCGACCACGACAAACCGCCAGGGCTGGGCGTTCATTCCAGAAGGAGCTTCCTTCGCGGCGTTTATCGCCTTTAGAAGGTCATCTTTGGGTGGTTTGTCGGGGAGGAACTGCCTCACGGTCTTCCGCCTCTTCGCCAGCTCGAGAACGCGCATGATATCACCGTACAGAATTGGCCTTTCCCCAAAAGGCTTTTACGGTTCTTGCGAACTCACTTCGATGAGGCGGAGGTATCTCCTGTCATCTGTGCTCATCATCCTGCTCGTTGTGGGGATTGTTGAGTGGTACGGGGAGAGCAATTCCATTTTTCTCTTGAAAGCCTTGTCCTTTAGGGCGGGGATGCAGTAAACCGCCCAACGGCCCTTAAAGAGGAAAGCAAATCGTTTTAAAACCTAAGAGCCATACCATACCTTGGAATGAAGCGGACAG
>NZ_JALVUC010000013.1 GCF_027023865.1 Thermococcus sp.
CCAACGAGTTAAACCAAACGCGGGAAGGTTTACGGGCACTCATCCACCTACTCCCGTTGCCGGTTTCGGTTCAGCCCGAGGGCACGGTCTCGTGCCCATTACCCCTACCGCAGAGCGGATTGGGTTACTGCTTTAGCGGCCACTCAATGAGTTTCAAACCGCTCAAGGCGGTTTTTGAGAGGACGCTTGAACGGTAGTGAAAGCGGTGTTGAAGCTTTTGAGAAAAAAGCTTCACCAAAAGTTTGTGATTCCTCCAAAGACGTCTCAATCTTGAAGGTTTTAAGTGGGATCGGTAGGGTTAATGAGCGGATTTTTGCTGGAGAGTCTTTTTCAAGCGATTCATTCCCACCGTGCCCCTTCGGAGCGCTAAAAAAACTCGAATCCACTCAAAAATGCCCCAATTCGGATAAGAATCACGAACCCTGATCAAACTCAACGGGACTATCGTCCCTTGCGTTGGAGCTTCGCTCCAACATCACGCAGGCGAACAAACCTTGCACTGCAAAGTTTGACCAAAGAGAACCCTTCTCATGAGGGAGCAAGACATTAGTTATGCACTACTCAGGTACAAGTAGCACATGGTTTAACTTTAAATCAAACCCGCTGAACAATTTCAACTTTATTATTGGCATCCTTTGGACGCCGTTTTAACAGATGAAACTTCCCCAAAGGCAAGTGAATAAGAACCCCACCCATAAAAGAGCACACTTCAAAATGTACTCAAACTTCCGCCAGCGCTTGCTCTGTAGGGACTGTTGTGGTGCGGTGGCCGGGATTCGAACCCGGGTTACCGGCTTGGGAGGCCGGTGTCCTAGACCAGGCTAGACTACCACCGCATTGAGGGTTTAGAAAGTGGTGGGGCGAGGGGGATTTGAACCCCCGACACCCGGATCTTCAGTCCGGCGCTCTCCCAGGCTGAGCTACCGCCCCACGTCCAAAGATAAAAGGCCAGAGCGGATTTATAAATCTTGCGGTGGGTGGCAACCCACCGTCATGACAATTAAGCCCAGATTCAGGGACTCATTTCCTGAAGAGCACCGTAAGCTCCCTCTTGTAAATTCCCCAGTTGAGAGTCAGGTGGACTATTATCAAGGCGTTCATTAAGGGACCTAAAACGTTCCTGATCCTAAAGAGCTGGGATTTGGTCATTCCGAAGAACGGATGCCCTGCCTTGGTAGTGTAGAGCACGCCGACCGTGACGAACAGGACGCCAATGAAGACCGCAAGTAGAACCGTGGAGAGAACAGCTCGAACTTTTACCATATTCATTTTTCATCCCCCTAAATCCCGATTTAGCTGACCTCCTCCCCGTCGTGAACGGCGAGGTTTTCAAGAGAAAAAGATAAACGGGCGACCATAAAAACGTTTGTACGATAAGGCTGGAAATTAAGAAAAGAAGGAACATGTCTAAATCTTCGGCTCAACCGCGTAGACTGTCCTGTCCTCCCCGAGGGCCTCCATAAGTCCGCGGTGCCTCCTCACACAGCTCTCGCACTCCCCACAGTGTATCGGCTTCCCGTCCCTGGTGAAGCCCTTCGGCATGTAGCAGGAGTTGGAGTACTCGTACTTCGCGTCCAGTTCCTCCAAGAGCCTCGCTATGCCCTTTTTGTCGAGGTCTATGAGCGGGGCGACCACCTTCACTCCCGCCATGGCCCCGTAGCGAAGCATCTCGTTTGCCCTCTCCACGAACTCGGGCGTGTTGTCTGGGAAGGTAGCCCCTTCCTCTGCGTTGAAACCCACTACAATATCTCCACCGCCGAGGGCGTCAAGGAGGGAAGCGGCGACGCTTATGAGGGCAATGTTTCGCGCTGGGACCCAGACGCTCTTGGCCGTTTCCTGCGCAACGTTCATATCCCCCAGCTCTTTTGCCGAAACCTTCGGTGTCTCCCCGCCGACGAGGGTCGTCCCTCGGAGCTTGGAAAACTCCTCGAGGAAGTCGAGGCAAACTATCTTTAGCGGGACATTTAGCTCCTTCGAGAAGAACTCCGCAACCCTGTTGGTTACCTTCTCCTCGTTGCTGCCGTAGTTGACCGTGAGCATTATTATCTCGTCGTAGTTCTTTTTAGCCCAGTAGAGGCAGGCCGTTGAGTCCAGTCCGCCCGAAAACAGAACGACTGCACGCCGCTTCATTCCTTCACCCCCTCACTCAAGGGCCAGGCCCACTACTTCCCTCACACTCGAAAAGTCCTCCTCCTCAAGGTAAGCTCTGATGCCTTTGCTTATCTCCCTGAAGACCTTCCAACCACGGAGGGAAGTGGCAGTTCCTATCTGGAGAGCTGAGGCTCCAGCCAAGAGGAACTCGACCGCGTCCTGCCACGTCGTTATGCCACCAATTCCGATGACCGGGATGTCAAGGACCCTCGCGAGGTCGTAAACGGCCCTCAGAGAGACGGGCTTAATCCCCGGTCCGGAGTAGCCACCAACCCTATTGCTCAGTATCGGCTTCCTCGCGTAGATGTCAATCGCTATCGCCTTCAGGGTGTTTATGGCCGAGACGGCGTCGGCACCGGCCCTTTCAGCCGCTAGACCTAATCTCGTTATGTCGTCGGTATTGGGTGTGAGTTTCGCTATAACGGGCTTATCGGTCGCGTCCTTGACCGCTTTAACGACCTCGTAGACGTTCTCCGGCCTTTGACCGATCTCCATGCCGTAGCCCTTAGCGTGGGGACAGCTGAGGTTCAGCTCGAAGGCATCGGCAACGTCGCTCAGCTTCTCCGCCAGAAAAGCGAACTCCTCCGGCGTTCCACCGAAGATGGACACTATAAGCGGAAAATCAAACTCGTATCCCTTCACCATCTCAAGGAAGCCCTTCCAACCGGGGTTTGGAAGGCCCATCGCGTTTATCAGGCCATAGGGCAACTCTACTATCGTGGGATTGTCATAGCCTCTCCTCTGTTCGATTCCGATGGACTTCGTAACGACGCCTCCTGCGCCCTCTTCATGCGCTCTTATCCACTGCTCTGGCATCTTGTCATTTATTCCTGATGCGAGAATAAGTGGGTTCTCGAACCTTACCCCGAAAAGCTTGACCTCAAGGCTAGTCATGCGGACACCTCAATGTCAAAAGAGCGCTGGTCTATTAAGTTTTTGCCCATTATAAAAACCGAAAAACTCTCTTTAGTGGCGGCGGGCGCGCCCGGAGGTGGGAACCCTCCACCGCCCGTTTCCACCGGGGCTCGCTCACCCCCGCTACCCCAGAAGCGCCGCACGTCCCGCCTACCGTTGCTCCCTTCCGGGCCTGGCGGGGTTCAGCGGGTAAAGGGTGTTAGTCCGGCCCTCCAGCCGAACCTCACCCACCGCCGGCCCCCCGGGACGAGGGTTCATCGTTGCACCCCGGTTTCCGCGGGCGGCTTCGGGAACCGCCCCCCGGGCTTCGACCCCGGCATATCGACGGTTTCCGGTTGCAGGGGACGCCGAACCCCCCAGCCTAGCCCGCCGCCAGCTAACTTAACCCCTGCCGATATATAAAGCTTTGGTCCGTTATGCGAGCTAGCTTTGGAACTCTGAGAAGAAGTTGTGAGCTTTGTGTAATTTGATGACTGATTTTAGCCCCTGATTTTATAGGTGTTATTTAAGCCCGCTGGGTGAAGCACTTATTAAACCACATTATTGGAGCCGTTTATTGAAGGAAATAATCGTCAGGACTTAAATTTGAGCAGGTAATCCCTTAGGAACTCGGGGTCCTCTCTCTTAACCGCGCTGAGAAGTTCGTTGAACTTTTTCTCGCCGAGAGCAAGCTTAAGGTAGTAGTAGAGATTCATCGCATCCTCAACGATGACGCTTTGCCGCCTCCCCTCTTCGCCATAGAGTTCGATGAGCTTCTTGTTCATATCCCTACTTATGTAGAGGGTCTTCTGCATTTTCTCCTTCTTAAGGTCAGATTTGATGGCCTTATCCTCTCCCTTTGGCTTAGAAGGTCGGGTAAGCTCGTTAACAGAACCGTCAAACAGTTTGGGAATTTTATCCCTCGACAATCTCGACCACCTCTTTAGCCAGCTTTGAGAAGGCCTTCGCGGCCCTACCTTTGCCATCGAACTCAAATATACTAACGCCCTGGCTCTGAGCCTTCTCGAGGGCTATTGCCTTCGGAATCGTCGTTAGTATCGGCGCGTCGGGGTAGGTCTCCTTCAACTCCTTGAGGCGCATCTTCGGAACCTTGGTCTGGCGGGTGAACTTGTTAGGGACGAGGCCGAGCAGCTTGAGGTTCTCGTTGGTCTCCTCGCGTATCATGCGCATCAGATTGAACATGAGTTGCATTCCGATGACACCAAAGTAGCTGAGCTCCAGCGGAATGAGCACGTAGTCCGAGGCGGTCAGCGAGTTGACGAGGAAGATGCCCATACTCGGCGGGTTGTCTATGAAGACGTAGTCATAGTCAGGCAGGATTGGAGTTAACGCTTTCTCAAGCCTTCTCTCGCGGTTGTAGGTGTTGATTATCTCTATCTCCTTAGCGGAGAGGTTGAGATGGCTCGGTATGAGGTCAATGTTCTCGTGCACCTTAACTATCGTTTCTCCTATATCGCTGTCTCTCGTCATAAGCGTTCCAACGTTTCTATCGCCGTACTGGAGGACGTCCATACCTATAAATCCAAAGGTGAGATTGAACTGAGGATCTATGTCAACCAGAAGAACCCTCTTCCCCATGTCTGTCAGGGCGTAGGCGAGGTTCATCGTGAGGGTCGTCTTTCCGACCCCACCCTTCTGATTGGCTACACTAATCACTACTGCCATGGAACCACCTGATCAAATGATAAAAGGTCAGGAAAGATCCGGGAAGTCATCTAGAACCCTTCTAAGCTCCGGAGACAAGCCATTCTGTCTCCCCTCGGGCTTGCCAGAGAGTGTGCTGAATATCCTGTTAAAATCCTCACTCCTCGGGCTTTCAAACGGTTTGACCTGTCTCATTGGAAGTAGGTTGTCCGATGAGGAGCCGACCTGGAGGGCGTGCTCTCCGCCGAGGATGTGCGGGCTTTTAACACCGGTCATAATGACCATGGCACGGACAACTTTACCCATGTCATCATCGAGTCTCGCACCCCACTTGATTTCACTCTTCTCTCCAAGCTTCTCGTAGACGATGTTCATGGCGTCGTTTATCTCACCGAGACTAACATCCGGTCCGACCGTAAAGTGAACGAGTGCCTTGTCTCCACTCCCGTATTCCACCTCAAGCATCTTGTTCTCGAGGGCGTTCTTGACAGCATCAACAGCCCTGTTGCTGGAGTCACTCTCACCAATCCCAATCAGAGCGGCCCCACCGTTGTGCATGACACTGTAAACATCTGCAAAGTCAATGTTGACCATAGATGGGAGTTTTATGGTCTCGGTAATCCCCTTGACCATCCTGGCTATTATCTCATCGGCAAAGCGGAAAGCCGCGTTGATGGGAAGCTTCGGAACGAGCTTGAGGAGTTTGTCGTTCTCAATTATGATGACGGTGTCCGAGTAGTACATGAGGGCCTTTATGCCCGCTTTGGCCTTCTCTATCCTTATCTTGCCCTCATTCCTGAACGGGTAAGTGACAACACTGACAACGAGCGGCTCCCTAAAGCGGCCGTTATGCCTAGCACGCTCCTTTATCACCTTCGCCACAACTGGTGCGGCCCCGGTTCCCGTACCGTTGCCCATACCTGCGGTAATGAAAACAAGATCAACGTCACCGATGGTTTCAGCAATCTCATGGGCGCTTGCTTCCGCGGCACGGTAGCCTGTCTCTGGGTTTCCACCGGACCCCTTACCTTGGGTTATCTCCTTCCCAAGGAGAAGCTTTTTATGGGCCTTTATTCTGGCGAGATGCTGAGCATCCGTATTCATTGCTATAAGCTCTGCACCCTGGACACCAAGCTCAAAAAGCCTAGTCAGGGTGTTGTTGCCGGACCCACCAACGCCTACTATTGCAATTTTTATAAGGCCTTCGAGGTCCTCATTCGAAAAGTCCTCAAAGTTCTTGATGTTATTATCGTCGTCTAAGTCTAGTTTGATGCCGGCCTGTTCAAGCAGTTTAAACACCATCACCCCAACCCCCTGTGCCATTTCACTTCCGGGATTTAAACGACTGATTTAAGCGGCTTTATTCCAAGTATTTATTTCAGTATGTACTCGGGAGTGGAACGTTCCTCAGTTTCCAGCTGGTAAAGCTCCCTCTTCAAAAGCTCGCGAATTGCCTCCCTTATTATCTCGCTCCTGCTAGGGTAGACACCCCTTCTAACGAGCTGATCCATTGCGTTAACAAGCCCCTGAGGAAGCTGAACGCTGATGATACGCATTTTGGCCATCTCTGCACCACCTAGTTCACTAAGCCGCTAAATTAAATAGCGATTTAATTAGTTAAATACTTTGCGCTTGCTTAATAATATTGTCTTAATATGATTTACATAAAATTTTTTAAGTTTATCCAAAAAACTTAAAATTTTATATAACGTATGTGCCAACCGCACGGAAGGGTTTTAATACCCAGAGCAATGGCACGAGTGGGGATAGAAATGGAGAAAGTAGGCGAAAATGTTTATATATCCCTCGTGGAGGTCGAGGATGTCGAGAAGGTGATACCTTCTCTCGGGGCGGACGTCCAGCTCGTCCGGGCTCAGTGCTATGAACAGGTCACCTTTGCAACCATTTTGGCGGTTAGATCGTTTAATAGAGGCACCAACCACGCCCGCACCCTCGGAGGAGAGCTTCTCCTGAGGCTCGCGGGAATCCTGCAGATTAATGAAGCTATACGAAAATATGGGGCGGCCAACGGCGAGAACTATCTCGTGGTGTTCGGAAACTCAGGGGAGGCTTCGGAAGTCATGGAAAGATTCCACCTCAGGGAAAAGCCACTTTCCAGATGTGGATGGGATGTTCTGAAGAATCTTCTAGAGAAAGCCGCTCTAGTCGAAGTTTTATAGAGTGGATAATGCATTGGGCGTTTTCCCTGTTGGATAGATTTATAAAATTCATCCTTAACTCTTGCACTGCTTGAGGTGATGCTATCATGAGATACAAAAAACGCAAATACTTCCTTGCAGGGAGGATAAACCTTCTCCAGCGCTCCAAAATCAGGGAACTGTTTGAGAAGGCCAAGGGAATGGAGGACGTTATCTCGCTCGGGATAGGTGAGCCAGATTTTGACACCCCAGAGGTGATAAAGGAAGCTGCAAAAAGGGCGCTTGACGAAGGCTACACCCACTACACCCCCAACGCAGGTATTCCAGAGTTTCGGGAGGCTATAGCCGAGTACTACAAAGCCCACTACAGTGTGGATGTTTCTCAGGATAACATCATAGTCACCGCCGGAGCCTATGAGGCAACTTACCTCGCCTTTCAGACCCTTCTTGAGCAGGACGATGATGTTATCATTCCTGATCCTGCCTTCGTCTGCTACGTCGAAGATGCAAAGATAGCGGAGGCGGGGATAGTTAGACTCCCCCTTCGTGAGGAGAACGAGTTTCAGGTCGACCCCGACGAGCTTGTTGAGGCCATAACCAAGCGCACCAGGATGTTGGTCGTCAACTATCCGAACAATCCAACCGGTGCAGTTCTCAAAAAGAAGACCGTCAAGGCAATAGCTGACATAGCCGAAGATTACAACATCTACATACTGAGCGACGAGCCTTACGAGCACTTTCTCTACGATGATGCTAGGCATTATCCTATGATAAAATACGCTCCGGACAACACTATCCTTGCCAACAGCTTCTCCAAGACCTTTGCTATGACCGGCTGGCGCCTAGGATTCACCATAGCTCCGGATCAGGTTATCAAAGATATGATAAAGCTCCACGCCTACGTCATCGGGAACGTTACCTCCTTTATCCAGATAGCCGGAATTACTGCCCTCCGCGACAGGAGAAGCTGGGAGGCCCTCGAAACCATGCGCAGAACTTACGCAGAAAGGAGAAGGCTCGTTCTCCACGAGCTCAACAAAATGCCCCACATCGAGCCGTTCAAACCCAAAGGCGCATTCTACATCTGGGCTAGGATAGACCCCGGGCTTGACATGACAAGTGAGGATTTTGCCAACTGGCTCCTTGAGAACGCCGGGGTGGTTGTCATTCCGGGAACTGCCTTCGGAAAGGCCGGTGAGGGATGGGTAAGGATAAGCTACGCAACGCGTAAGGAGCAACTTCTCGAGGCCATGAACAGGATGAACGAAGCCCTTTCAAAGCTCTGATTTCCACTTTAATTCACGCTTACGGGTTAAAACTCGGGAGGTATAAGAATGGACAGAAAATGGCTCGCCGTGTTTATGAACACGATACTCCTCACGTCAGGCTTTGGAACGATGCACATGCTTGAAAAGTTCAAAGATGCAGTTATAACACACTACGGCATAACCGGGGCCGCCATGAGCTACCAGCAGACAGCCTTTGTCGTTGGTCTCTTCGTTGCCTTCCTCCTCGGCGGTACAAGCATCTTCAAGGGTTCTTTCAAGCGGAGTGTCGCGCTGATAATAAGCTTTGCAGCGATACCACAGTTCATAATTCCCTTCGTGGGGAGCTGGTGGGTGGTTGTTTTACTCCGCTTCTTCCAAGGTTTCATAGTCGCACTCATAGCCGTCTTTAGCAATCAGATTGGACGCCTCTTCATAGCGGAGCGGTCATTTGCAAAGGGCATAATTCTCTCGGGAATCTTCTGGGGAGGGCTCTACGGAATAAGCCTTGCCAATTGGGCCTCCCACAGCTACGCAGGATGGGAAGCCGTTAAAACAGCGTTCCTCCTCTCCGCGGTTGTTATGTACCTAATCCTTGCCCTCTGGTGGCTACTCGTCGAGGACTTTGAGATACCAAAGGAAAAGCACACTGCCAAAGGAACCAACGTCTGGAGGATGCCCTTCACATGGGTCTTTGGCTTCACCTTCTTCCCTGCGCTCTGGATTATCTTCACCCTCGGCTCGTTTACCCTTCACAACGTCCAGTTCTCGGGCTCGCAGGTGGCCAACCTCGTTATGATGCTCGAGGTTTCAATGGGCCTCTGGTCGATAATCATGGGCTACCTCGGCTACCGCCTCTCCGTCAGAAACCCCAGCAATCGCGGACTCTTCAAGTCAATCGTCAGCGTCATGACTCTCTCTTATGTCGTGACATTCATAGGCCTCTTCGTCGTCTGGAAGAGCATCTTGGCCAACGACTACGCCCTCGCGATGCTCGGCCTAGCCATAACCGGCATCGTTCAGGGAACCGGACCCGCGTTCTGGACAACGGCCCCAGCCACTTATCCCAGGGAGATATTCCCGGAGGCCAGCTTTGCACTCGGACTCATCTCCAACTCCGCCAACGCAGTAGCCCCGAACGTCATGTTCATACTCGTCCATGGAGTTACCACGGGAATGGTCATTTTCTTAGCCATGGCTCTGCTCGGTATAGCCCTCCTGCTGGCCTCAGCGAAGATGAGGCTTCCCGTGGAGGAGTACGGAAATGCGGCCTAAACCCGTGGTGGTCTCCTTTTTTTCCCTCCTTGCTACATTTTTCTACGGACTCGGACTCCTCGGCGGTTCCTCGGGCCTGCTCGGATACGGCTTCATCGGATCGATCCATCTCCTCCTTGCTGTGGGCATATGGAAAGAGAATGAGACCGCCGTGGATCTCTCGTCATATCTCACACTCTTGGACATGCTCTTCGGCCTCCTTTGGGTTATGGTAGGCCTCTCAATCCCTGCCATTACTTTGACCCTCCTTTCAGCACTCATTCTAGTGGTTCTTGCAGATGAAGACGTCAGAACTGAACTTAAAGAGGGTCATGCTTAAAAACGGGCGTTACCACCAATGACCCGGTGAGAGGATGGCGATATACTTCATAGGGCTTGGACTCTACGACGAGAGGGACATAACACTCAAGGGACTTGAGACTGTTAGAAAATGCGACGTGGTCTTTGCCGAGTTCTACACCTCCCTGCTCGCCGGGACAACAATAAACAGGATAGAAGAGCTGATAGGAAAGTCAATACATAGGCTCAACAGGGAAGACGTGGAGCTTAACTTTGAGAAAAACGTTCTGAACGAGGCAAAGAGCAAGGACGTGGCGTTTCTCACCGTAGGTGACCCAATGGTTGCGACAACCCACTCCGACCTGCGCATAAGGGCTAAGAAGGCAGGTATAAAGAGCTACATCATCCACGCACCCAGCATATACTCAGCCATAGCGATAACCGGACTGCACATCTACAAGTTCGGCAAGAGCACAACGGTAGCTTACCCGGAGAAGAATTGGTTCCCCACAAGTCACTACGACGTGATAAGGGAGAACCTGGAGAGGGGCCTCCACACGATGCTCTTCCTCGACATAAAGGCAGAGCAGAACCGCTACATGACAGCCAACGAGGCCATGGAGATACTCCTTCAGATCGAAGAGATGAAAGGCGACGGGGTTTTCACACCGGACACTCTCGTTGTGGTGCTGGCGAGAGCCGGATCCCTGAACCCAACTCTCAGGGCTGGCTACGTTAAGGACATGATGAATGAGAACTTTGGTAGACAGCCTCATGTCATGGTCGTTCCCGGCAAATTGCACATAGTCGAGGCCGAGTACTTGGTGGAATTCGCCGGCGCACCGGAGGAAATACTGGAAAAAACCTGAGCCAGCGAAAGCTTTATATTCTCCTTTTTGGGGCATTATGTCGGGATGGGCCCGTGGTCTAGACTGGTTATGACGCCACCCTCACACGGTGGAGATCCGGGGTTCAAGTCCCCGCGGGCCCACCATTACAGCCCTTTCTGACGAAAGCGCTGGCGGAAAGTTGTTTGATTATTTCCGACGTTCCATTAACTTTCTGTACGTGTTTTTTAAGTCTCCACTTTTAGTTAGGCTTTCATCTCAACATTTCAAGGGAGATTTACTCTCAACAGTGTCCAAAGGGCGCCAAAGAAAAAGAACTCCTTGAGAACAAGCAATAATAAAGGAAATCCAATCCAAAACAGCCCGTAAAAAGGAATTCTCCTGTATATTGGCATCTCAAAAAGTGAGTCATTGGTGAGAGGGTTTGTCCTTCTTTTGACGCCCTTCGGGCGTCGATTCTAGAGTTAAACCAGTTCTAGTGGAGCAAATTTGAAATGCTTCCGCTTAAAAAAGGACAAGTTTCAAGGGGTTCAACCTTAAATTAACCCATTCAAACAGTTTCGACTTCAATCAGCACCCGGAGGGCGCTTTAGGTAGTGAAACACTCTCCAGAAGAGCCAAGTGAATAGAAACCCTCTCAGGAACGTAACTTGTAGAAAGGCACCTCCTTTTTCCGCCAGCGCTTGCTCTGCAAGGACTGAATGGCGGGCCGGGCGGGATTTGAACCCGCGACCTTCGGCTCCGGAGGCCGACGCCCCATCCATGCTAGGCCACCGGCCCACCCCGGTACCTATACACGACAATCCTTTAAAAATATAATTCCCAGAAACGTTTAAAGTACAGCATAAACCTTTTTAGCACGGACAACCAAAACACTATGGGGAATGCTCATGAAACCTCAAGAGTTCAAGCTCACGGAAGACGGCATAAAGGCGGTTCTACCCCCCCTCGAAGCGGAGATTATGGAACACATGTGGAAGATAAAAGTGGCCACCGCAGGGCAGGTCTACGAGGTCATGAAGGGGAAGCACCCAGATATAAGGCGCTCTACAATAAGCATCCTTATGAACAGGCTCTGCGAGCGTGGACTGCTTGAGAAAAGCGTCGAAACAGGAAGAGGAGGCATGAGGTACGTATATAGCGTAACCTCCACCCGGGAAGAGTTCGAAGAGAAGATCGTGCAGAGCATCCTCGATGCTCTCATGTCCAACTTTAGGGATGCAACTTACGCCTATCTCTCCAAGATCAAGAAGTGATGGAGATGCTATTCCTCATCTTCCTAGAAGTCCTCTTGGCGGCTATAACCCTAACTCAGCTTGGCATCAAAGTATCCTTGGTGGCTTTCGGGGCAGTACTGGTCCTCTACGCCTGGGCCTCAACCTATGATATCAAAGGACGCTACCTCCCGCTCCAGAGGGTTGAGATTCCGTGGCTCTACGATGGCATAGCCGAGATGACCAGAAAAGCAAACATACCCATGCCCCGGATCTACCTCCTCGACGACTACATACCAACCGCATATTCCTTCAAAAACGCGGTGGTGCTCTCGCTTGGGCTGTTTGAAGTGCTTGATCAAGAAGAGATACTGGCGGTAGCGGCCCATGAGATTGGTCACATAAAGAACGGAGATACCAGAACATTTCCCCTCCTCGCCTATGGTAGGTACCTCATGCTTGTGTTCACCATCGTCCTTATGGTACTGGCGAGGAATACCACCCTCAGCGTGTCTGCTCTGGCACTTGTAGGACTTTATGAGATTGCATGGGCCAGATTCCACAAGGAGAGGGAATTCCTAGCTGACGAAGCTGCACTCAGGCTTCTTAAAACTCCAATGAGCCTCAAGCACGCACTTGAGGAGCTCAAGTACTACGAGGACCTCCGCACGGGTATGAGGTCAAATGCCGTGCCCAGCATCGAGCCGACGATAGAGAGAAGACAAAAGCAGAGACCGCTGATAATTGAAACGCACCCAAGCTACGACGAGCGCGTTCTCCGCATAATAATCGAGATAAACGGCAACCGTATGATTAAGAACCACATCCAGTGATGGGTATGGGAGTAGAGATAGTGCTCGATGAAGAGAAGGCGGGGAGGATAAAGCGCATCAGACCTACAAAGGACGAGTACTTCATGCTGATAGCAAAGCTCGTCTCGCTTAGAGCAACCTGTCCGCGTTTGAGGGTTGGAGCCGTTGCGGTTAAAGACGGCTACATTTTGGCAACCGGTTACAACGGGGCGCCGAGGGGGATGGAGCACTGCATCGACGTCGGCTGTCTCATAGTTGACGGTCACTGTCACAGGGCCGTTCACGCGGAGCAGAACGTCATCGCGATGGCGGCAAGAAAGGGCATAAGTCTGGAAGGAGCGACGCTGTACGTTACCCACTTTCCCTGTGACACCTGCTTCAAGCTCGTCGTCAACGCGGGCATAAAGGAGATAGTCTACGAGGAGATGTACCCAAACGAAGCAACGGAGATACTCCTAAGAGAGGCCCAAAAGAAGGGGATAGTGAAGATAAGGCAGTTCAAACTGCCAAAGAAGCGCGTCAGGCTCTTTCTCGAGGAGCTTTTTGATGGGTTCACAGAGTGATCACTCCGTTTTTTTCTCATTCATGGAGCGCTCGATTTCAATAAGCCTCCTGTTCATCTCCTCGAGCTCAATGGCCATTTTTCTGGTTAGCTCGGTTATCTCACGCTCGGTCCTGTCAACAGCAATGTAAACCTTGAACACAATGATGTAGGCAAGCCCGATGGAGATCACGAACAGGGCATCGAGGCCCCTGCCAAGTCCAAGGAGGTTCTTTATCTCAATGGCAATCTCAACCGGGAAGATGGAAACTACCAGCAGGCCGACCAAGATAGCTTCCCAGAAGAGGAAGTCACCCCACTCGAACTCTCCTTTATTGTACTTGCCCAACACGTAGACCGCCAGCAAAACAACGACCGATATAGCCAGGTATTGAACCGCGTACATACCCATCACCTCAGCTTATCAAACAGCAGGTTGAGAGCTATTTTAACCCCCTCAAGAACGTTGGTTCCCTTTTTCATCGAATATTCGGTATAAACGGCTTTTATCGGCACCTCAGTTATCCTACATCCGTTCTTTGCCGCTTCAATAATTATCTCACTAGAAACCGCGTAGCGATCGCAGGTTATCCTTATCTTCGATGCACAGTCCTTGTTGAAGCATCTGAGCCCGCTCTGGCTGTCACTGACGTATTTTCTCGCGAAAACCGCCGTTATACTATCTAGGACGAAGTTCCCAAACTTCTTGATGAACGGCATCTGGCTCGTGTCGCCCTTCAAGCGGGAACCTACCGCAAAGTCTGCTTTGCCTTCCGCCACAGGCTTCATGACGCGGAGGGCATCGCTTACCAAGTGCTGACCGTCGGCGTCAAATGTGAGTACCAACCTCGCGTTCCTTCTCAGAGCATAGGCAAGACCAGTTCCAAGCGCACCCCCAAGGCCACGATTGACGAGGTGCGTTGGAACATGAACACCATAGGAGCGCGCTATCTCCCTTGTCCCATCCTTAGAGCCGTCGTTGACGACAATTATTTCATCCCGCCTGAAGTAGCGGAGGAGGTCGCCAAGGACGCTTTTAATGGTTTTCTCCTCGTTGTACGCTGGAACGACAACGTATGTGCTTAACAGACCCTCCATCAAACTTTTAAACTCCACCATGGTCGGGACCTCAAAGTTCGGCTCGACATCGATGGAGAAACTCATCCTGCCGGAATCATGGGAGGCTATCATAACCGAGAGCGCTCCGAGCTTCTTCGCTGGAAGGATGTCATAGCCGTGGTCGCCAACGACAAGGGTCTTCGTGGGCTCCAAGCCGAGCTTCTCAACTATTGCCCTCAGCTGGCCAGGCTCGGGTTTTAAATCCCCAATTGGAACGTCGTCCCTTGTTGAAACAATCTCAAAGTAGTTTATTATCCCGTGCATCTCCAACGCCTTCAGGGCAGCATCCCGGGAACTCCGCGTCATGACTGCCAACTTAATCCCCCTCTCCCTGAGGAAGTCGAGGACTTCACGGGTGCCCTCGAAGAGGAAGCTCTCCTCCATGCGCTCGATCTCGAGTTCGATCATTGGCCTGTAGAGTTCGCTGAAATCAAGCCCCAACTCCCTGGAAACGCGCCTCAGTGTCTCGTACATAGGTGTCATATCTCCAAGGACTTCATCTGGTATGCCCATATCAAGAAGGCGCTTCCTCAGCTTCTCCTTGAGGGTTGGGAATGGTTCCGGTGCACCTACAATCGTTCCGTCGAGGTCAAAGACTACCAGTTGGATGTCCATTTTGCCCACCGAAGGGTTTATTTTTGGGGGTTCCTACCACAGAGGGGTGTGCCCAAATATGATAGCGATTGCTCCGCTTATAGGTTTAACCCTGACGCTCATCCTGACTCCCTACCTTGCCAAGGAAATGAAGAGGGCCGGAATTACGGGTAAGGATATTCACAAACTCAAACAACCAGAAATCGCTGAGATGGGAGGCTTGGCGATACTAATCGGACTCGCCATCACCATTCTTCCCTTTGCGAACTCTAGGGTATCCAAGGTACTCGCGGTCTTCCTCCTCTTTGGGCTGGTCGGGGTAATAGACGACCTCGTGGCGTTAAAGCAGTCACACAAGGTTCTCCTCTCGCTCCTTGCGGCGATTCCTGCCGCTTTCCTCGATGTCTCACCGATGGTGGACATCTTCGGCCACACTCTGAACCTCGGGACAGTTTACCATATCTTTGCCCTCCTCTTCATCGTCGGTTCCGCCAACCTAGTCAACCTGCTCGCCGGCTTCAACGGCATTGAGATTGGAACTTCGGCAATAGCACTAGGCTTTTTGGCGGCGATAACCGAAGGGCCGGTGAGAGTAGTTGCACTAACCGGTATGGGGGTTGCCCTTGGCTTCCTCTGGTGGAACAGATATCCCGCGAGGGTCTTCCCAGGTGATACGGGGACGCTGAGCATGGGTGCACTGATAGGTCTGGTCGGAATAATAGGGAAAGTCGAGGTCTACGCGGCCATTCTTTTGATACCCCACTTCATTGACTTCACGATAAAGGCCTTTGGAGTCCGCTTTGGGGTCAGAAAACACGGAAGAACGATGGTCCTGCCGGACGGAACGCTTCAGGCACCGCCGTACCCGAGCTTTTTAGGGACTATAATGAGAAAAGTACGCGTGAACGAGCCGAAGCTCGTCGCAATAGTCTGGGGAATCGAGTTCACTCTCGGGCTTCTCGTCCTTGCCCTTCGTCTATCACTTTGACCATCCCAAAGCCGTAACGCGTCTTTTCTCCAAAGCCGTTCTCGTAGCCGAAGCGGGCTATCTCCTTTGAGCCAGTATAGCGGAATATCATGAGGGAGCCGCGATAATAGGTGTCCTTAACGAGTATCCTGACGGGCTTAAACTTGACGACTTCTATGGCAAAGTCCTTTTCCTCGGGCATAGAGCCCACCATGGCAGAGTAGCGCATGAGCATTACTTTCCTAAGCTTATCGAAGAAGGCCTCTTCGTTGGGATAGAGATCCCATATTTTCATCTTATCGTCGTTAAGCTTGACCGTGCGCACCATTATGGGACTTAGCGTCGAGAAGAGAGCTCTCCCTCCGAGGGTAGGCTCCTTCAGGATTTTAACGTCCTCCGCGATGAAGGAAGCGTCGCCAATCTGAAGGGTCGGACTGTCGATGAAGCCCTCAACAACGGCCTTTATAATCTCCGCGGAGGAAGATGAGACGTAGAGGGAGACATCGTCAGAGAGAACCTTTATCCCCCTATCGGGCAAAAGCTCCCTCTTACGAACCATCATCCTCGAAAAGGTAAAGTAATCGACGTGGCTTACTTCCGCTTCATGAGCTATCTCGGGAGAAACTAGCGCTATCTTGCTCAGCAACTGATTGTAGACATCGTAGTTGTAGTTAAAGGGAAGGATAGTACCCTCCTCAACGGGTCTAAATTTGATTTCCACCCTCATTCTAACCCACCCCCTAATACACACCCTTAATCTCCGAGTTCTGGGTTAATAAGAATTTCGGAAAGTAAACTCCGAAAGGATTACCTTTTAAAAAAGTTCCAGAGAAGTGGAAATTTGGTAAGGAGATAGAAAAATGGACAAAGACAATAGAGTTAAAAAGGCCGGCATAGAATACCATAAAGAGAGGTGAGAGAGATGAGTGCCGAGAACATAGGTACTAAACCTGCAGATGATTATGATGATTACATCACATACCTAAAGAGAAGGATAAGGCAGCTTGAACTCCAAGTGAGGACGCTGGAAGCAGACAAGGAAAGGCTGGAAAGGGAGCTTTCACGCGTCAGAATGGAAATGTCGCGCCTCAAGCAACCACCGGCCTTCGCGGGAACGCTCCTTGAAACTCTAGACGATGACCGGGCAGTAGTGCAGAACTTTAACGGACCACGCTTTGTGGTCAGAATAGCACCGTGGATAGAGCGCGACAAGCTCAAGCCTGGCGCAAGGGTTGCCCTCGACCAGAGGACGATGGCAGTCGTGGAACTCCTACCGAGCGAGAAGGACCCGAGCGTCCTTGGCTTTGAGGTCATAGACAGACCAAGGGTCAGTTACAATGACATAGGTGGCCTTGACAAGCAACTTCAAGAGCTTAGAGAGACGATAGAACTCCCGCTCAAGCATCCTGATCTATTTGAGAAGGTCGGAATAGAGCCGCCAAAGGGGGTTCTCCTCTACGGGCCGCCGGGTTGTGGAAAGACGCTAATGGCAAAGGCCATAGCCAACGAGGCAAACGCCACCTTCATCCGCGTCGTTGGAAGCGAACTCGTCAGGAAGTTCATAGGTGAAGGGGCAAGGCTCGTTCACGAACTCTTTGAGCTGGCAAAGGAGAAGGCTCCAACGATAATATTCATCGACGAAATTGATGCAATCGGTGCGAAGAGAATGGATGAAACGACTGGCGGCGAGAGAGAAGTTAACAGAACCCTTATGCAGCTCTTGGCGGAGATGGACGGCTTCGACCCAAGGGGCAACGTCAAGGTCATAGCAGCCACGAACAGGCCTGATATCCTAGACCCAGCACTCCTCAGGCCCGGAAGGTTTGACAGGCTCATAGAGGTCCCACTCCCCGACTTCCACGGGAGGCTCGAGATACTCAGAGTCCACACAGGGAAGATGAACCTCAGGGATGTGAACCTCCGCATCGTGGCCGAGATGACCGACGGAGCCAGCGGGGCAGACCTCAAGGCCATAGCGACCGAGGCAGGAATGTTTGCCATAAGGGCCAGACGTGAGTACATAACGCAGGACGACTTCCTCAAGGCTATAGAGAAGGTCTTCGGTTCGGAGCAGAGGCTGGCACAGCAGATAGCGATGCATGAAGTAATGTATGGATGATACCGCAGTCCGGATTTTCCTGTTCTCTATTCCTAATTTCCTTCTGGAGTTGTGTCTGGCAAGGATCATAAAGGTATTGGAGTGTTGAAAACTGAACTCCTCAAAACCCAGCTGTGGGTGGCTACATTTATAAATCCCCACCCTCATCGAATCCTGTGGGATGAGATGGTCAGCAAATTGCTAGCGCTTGATGCCTACCCAAACCTGCGAGACCTAGACTTCAGGATACTGAGGGGGGTAGAGTTGAACATGCGCAACCACCGCTGGGTCCCTCTGGAGGACATCTCCCGCTTCGCCAGGGTCGACGTTGAAACCGCCTCTTTTAAGTTGGGCAGGCTCGACAACTGGGGGCTGGTTGTCAGGAGAAGCGACATAGGTTACATCGGCTACCAGCTCACGATACACGGCTACGACGCGCTGGCAATAAGGGCACTATCGAGAAAGGGTGTTGTGGAGGCGATAAGCTCGACCCAGATAGGGGTTGGAAAAGACGCGGACGTTTACGCCGGCATCTCTCCATCTGGCGAGAAGATCGCCGTTAAGTTCAACCGCGTTGGTGGGAGAACCGCATCGAGGAAGGCTTCCTACCATGGAGATGTTTTTCAGGACAAGCACCATACGAGCTGGCTCTACGTGTCAAGGTTAATAGCAAAGAAGGAGCACGAGGCGTTAACGCTTCTGAGTCCAATAGCAAGGGTTCCAAGGTCGATAGCTTGGAACAGGCACGTAGTTGTGATGGAGTTCATACACGGCACCGAGCTCGCCAACCTGAGGGAGGCAGATCTGACGGGGGAAGAGGCAGACGAGATACTCTCAAAGGTCCTCAACGAGTACCTGAAGATAGTCCGCTTTGGTATTGTCCACTCCGACCTCAGCGAGTTCAATGTAACCATAACTGATGATGGAGACGTTCTGATAATAGACTGGGCGCAGCATATAACAACGGACAGGCCCGAAAGCTACGAACTCCTGAAGAGGGATTTAACCGTCCTATTGAATGCCTTCCGGAGAAAATGGCACGTTGATAGAGAGTTTGAGGAGGTATGGCCTGCCTTTGAGGAAGCCTGGAAAAGGAGCAGGGGTGAGTGATATGGGCGTGAGGGAGCGGGCGCTTGAACTCTTTCGGGAGGCCCTGCTGGCGGAGAACATGAGGGATTTAAAAACCGCCAAGAGGAAGCTCGACGATATAATGGACATCACCAGAAGAGAGGAGCCGGAGCTTTACTTTGAGGCCTGCTTCAGGATGGCGGAGGTGTTCATCCAGGAGGACAACTATCGCGGAGCCGTCAAGTGTGCCATCCGGGGAATCTACCGCGCCCCAAACGAGGAGCTCAGGAAGCTCGGGATAAGGCGGCTGGGCGATATACTCACCATCCTAAAGAGCGAGAACCGCCTTGAAAAGCTGGCCGAGAACATGGAGCCGACTTTAGCTCTGATAAAGAAAGACGAGGCCCTTTACAGATTTACTTTAACGCTCGTTGCTTTCGCACGGGGAAAGGAGGTAGAGGTAGACTCCCTCCCTGAGGAGTTCAAGAAAGTCCTAGATGGGTTTAGAGGATAGCATCGGTGATCCCTGTCACGTACTCTTTTTTCGGCCTCACAGGGAAATTATACGGTTCTTTTTTCGGCCTCTCGTTGTAGTACGGCCTGTTACAGCCCGGACAGCCATGGGTGGCAAAAGCCTCAGGTGAGACTAGCCCTAGGAGTTCCTCCTTAGGGATTCCAAAACCGGTGAGGTTGCCTCCATTATCAAATTTAAAGTCCCTAGGAGATGCGAGGTTCTTTTCAAGGAGGTACCTCGCGAGTTGAATCCTGCGATATCTCTTGAGGGACGGGGGTTTAGCGTTCTCAAGCCGGGTTCCCTTCACGGGAGTGAACGCAAAGAGGGAAACCTCGGCCTTCATGCCGTAGAGCCTTGCCATCGTTTCAACCATCTCCCTATCCGTTTCACCGAGGCCCACTATGAGGTGGACGAACGCTTTCCCAAGACCAAAGACATCGAGAACATCACGGGTGAAGGCCCACATTTCATCCCAGGAGTAGAGAGAGTCTTTGACGCTCTTATAAATCCTCTCACTCGCGGCATCAAGGCCGACACCGATGTAGTCAACCCCCCGCTCTTTGAACTCCTTCAACACATCCCGCCCAACGGGCGTTATCGAGACTGAAACCGGAAGGTTCAGAGGAGCAAAGCGATCCAGAAGCTCCAAGACGTCCTCAACCATATCTGGGTAATCTATTGTCTGGAGGCAGAGCCGGGAGAAACCGCCATTTGGGAGCGCCTTTAAAACGTCTTCAAGTTCAAAGGCCGGCCAGGTAACGCGCGAGAGTTTCTTCAGATTTGCCCCGCTCTCCCTAGCCTGGACGCAGAAGGCGCAGTTGTTCCTACAGTGGCCGGGCCAGTAAGTCATTAGATAGGCAGTCGTTGGCCTGGCAAGCATCTTACCATGCTTAAGTCCCATGGCAACGGCCGTTCCATAGGAGACTCTGATGAATTCAACCATTCCTACCACCTACAAAATAGGATATGGCCAAGATTAAAAGGGCTATCCCACTGAGGATGGGTAGGAACCCCAAAATCCCTGCGTATCCGAGGCTTCCTGCGGCGTATCCGAGGGTGAACTGACCACTCATCGTCCCGAGGTCAAAGAACATCGTGTAAACGCTCGAACCCATCGTCCTTATCCTCTGGGGCAGTTTTCCAAGGGCCATGAGCTGCATCGCCGGAACAGCAAGGCCGAAACCGGCACCGATGAGAACCGCGCTGGCATAGGAACCGGGGGGAGTTGTAAACCTAAGAAGGAGTAAGTAGCCGGTTATAACGGTAGTCAATCCCGCCGTGGAAACGGGTATCGGCCCCATTCTATCGGCGCTCCTGCCCCCAACGACCCTCGTAACGAAGCTCGAGATTCCAATGACCATCATGTAGGTTCCAAAGATCCTCTGTGGATAGGACAGCTCCTTATAGAGGGCAGGGAGAAAGGTGGTCACCCCGGCATAGGAGGCCGAGAAGAAGAGTAGTGCTATGGAGGCGGCGATGAAATATGGCTTTAAAAGCTCAGAGTAATCCGCTTTCTCCTCCCTCTCCACATGGATAACAATTCTCCCAATGTCCCTCTTTACCGGAATCACAAAGAGCGCCCCAACGGCCGAGAAGAGGGCCACAAGGGCAAAGGCACCGGAGAAGCCGAGGTAGTCTGAGGAGTAGCCGCCGAGGGCAGGACCGATTATGTTGCCAAGCGAGAACATCATACCGCGCCAGCCAAGGGTCTCGCCAACCCTCCCGACAGGGGCAAGGTCAACGGCGGTGGAGAGGCTTGAGGGAAAGAAGATACCCATGGAAAAGCCATGAAGTGCCCTCGTGAAGGCGAAGAGCCAGATGTTTCCGGTAACTGCCGAGACAACGTACAGGAGGCCCGAAACAAGGCTCAAGAGGTTTCCGAGGATCATCGACTCGAGCCTGTAACCCCTGTCACCAACGAGGCCGCCAATTGGCTTGGAGACAAGCGAGAGGACGGAGGTTATCCCCGCAAGCACGCCCACGAGGAAGGGGTCCGCACCGAGAGTTATCGCGAAAGGAGAAACGATGGGGTTGACTGAGCTTATACCTAGGAAGAAAAAGAGCGTCGACAGGTTGAGGAGCCATATGTTGCGGAAGTCCCTATCCACTAAACCCCAACCTCCGGTTTCTCCATGCCGTCCCTCATGAAAGCGTAGCTCATGTGTCTGGTGTTTTTCGCGAAGCCGATGTTTCCCTTTGAATCCACCATGATGATACCCATCGTGTCCGGGCCGAAATACTTGGTGGCGAGGCTGATCGCCGCTTCGCTCGCGGCCTGAGCATTCATGCCAAGGCGAATGAAGTCTGTGGCGCTCTTGGCTAAGGCAAGCTTTATCGCCACCTCTCCAAGGCCGGTGCAGGAAGCCCCAGCAACTTCGTTGGCGTAGGTTCCACCGCCGATTATAGGGGTGTCACCGACGCGGCCGAACATCTTGAGGAAGACGCCACCCGTTGATGTACCTGCAACGACCTCCTCTCCGTCGAAGGCAACTGCACCAACGGTGCTCCTCAATACTTCTGGATACTCCTTTATTAGCTTGTTCAGCCTCTTCCAGTGGTTAGCTTCGCCCTTCTCGAGGAGTTTCTTCCTGAGGTCTTCCCACTGCCCAAGTCTCTCGTCGGTTATCGGATTGTACTCCCCAAAGCCGAGCAGGCGGGCGAACTTTACGGCGCCTTCGCCACTCAGGAGAACATGGTCCGTCTTCTCCATAACCTTTCTGGCGACGCTTATCGGGTTCTTAACCCCCTGGATCCCGGCAACCGCACCGGCCTCCAGCGTTTTCCCGCGCATTATAGCCGCGTCCATCTCAACCTTCCCGTCGAGAGTGAGAACGCTCCCGGTTCCGGCATTGAAGATTGGGTTGTCCTCCAGAGCCTTAACAGCCTCTTCAACTGCATCCAACGCGGAACCGCGCTTCAATTCCTTCCAGCCGGCTAAAACAGCCTCTTTAACACCGCCAAGAACCTTTGGAATGCGCTCCTCTTTCTTAATCGTCCCAGCACCGCCGTGGACTATAATAGCGACCATGGGAATCACCGGAGGAAAGAAGGCTCGAACGGTTAAAAGGCTTATGGAAACGAAAAGATAAGGACAAAATCAGCTGAGTGCCATGTTGATTATAGTCTCCCCGATGTTCTCGAGGTACTCAAGGATCCTGCGGTAGCTCTCGAGGGCTATCGACTGGCGATAATCTATGGAGCGTATCTCAGCCTTGAGTTCGAGCATCAGCTTGTCTATCTTGCCCAAGTCGCGCTCCTCTATCTGGCTCATCATCTCGCCGAACTTCTCTTTCAGGTAAGGCACGTTTATCCCGCTCGGGTTCTCTGAAATCCTAGTTATATGGTCACCTATCCTCTCAATGTTACGGACAATGAAGAGTATGCCGAGCAGGTCAAAGGTTCTCCGGATTATGCCGCTCTCCTCGGTTATGCTGCGCCTGCTCAGCAACCTGTTAACAGCGCGGATCGTGAGGAAGTAGAAGCGGTCAAGCTCGTTCTCAAGATCGTTTATGTCGCGCAGAATTTCTTCGTCGTCTGGAGAGGCTATAAGGAGTTCGAGGTCGCCGAGCATCGACATGACCAGAGAGCGTATTCTCCCAAGGAGCTCGGAGAGGTTTATCTCATCCTCATCAAGGAGGCTCTTAGCAACTATCCTCTGCGGCTCGTCGAGGATTATCTCAACCCCCGGAAGGCTCTGGAGGACTTTCCTGACCTTGACCTTGTAGATGGGCATCTCCTCAGAGAAGTTAACCTCAAGGATGTCATAGCCCTGAATGTAGGCTGAGATGGCAAGGCGAACGGCCATGTCCGGCGAGTACTCGTGCGATATAGTTAGGATCTTCCTCTCACTTACTTCCCTCGGCTCCTTTGGGAAGATGGTTATACTTCCATCCGGGTTTATAGACAGGGGCACAACATCACCCTGACTCAGGCTGTTCTCGCGAACCCACTTCTTTGGAAGGGAAATTATGTATGAGCTTCGACCAGTAAATTGGATTTTCCTAAACTCCATAGATATCCCCGCCGATATATATCCTAACTTTAGATAAAAGATTCATTTCGATAAACTTATAAACGCTATGAGCAACGTTTCAGCATGCTCACCGAGTACGGCAGGGACGCGAGGATACTCATAGGGGCAAACGCGCTGGGTCAGACGTTCCTGTGGTTCTCGTTCTTCATAATGCCCTTCTACCTAAAGGCTCTTGGCTACGGGATGAAAACGATGGGGATGTTTTTCTCTGCTCAGACGATAGTCGGTGGACTCTTCTTCCTCCTGGCAGGTCCGATATCGCTCCGCCTTGGATACAGGAAAACACTGCTCTCAAGCGCCATCGTTGGTTTGGCAGGGAGGGTTTTCCAAGTCTCAGCCTCGAGTTGGTTCGTGCTACTCCTAGGTTTCATCCTCGTTGGAGTGAACATGGGACTCAGGCAACCGAACTACAACGCCTACCTGAGCGAACTTGTGCCCGATGAGATGAGACATGAGGCCTTTTCAAAGAGTTTCGGACTGGGAACACTCTTCAATTCGCTAGGCGTTCTTCTAGCGGGCTTTCTCCCCGGTTACCTTGTTGGGGCAGGCTTGACCGAGGAAACGGCCTACAGACTGACGTTTTCCCTATCACTCCTCCAGTTCGCTTTCGTCATACCCGCACTATTCATTGTGAGGGACGTTGCTGTTAGGGAGAAAAGGATCAGATGGGAAAGAAACTTGGTAGTTAAGATTCTCAAGTTCTCCCTCCCGAGTGCCATTATAGGTCTCGGCGCCGGAATAACGATACCCTTCATGAGTCTCTACTTTAAAATTCGCTTTGGTGAGACGCTCTCGGCCATAAGCTACGTCTTCTTCTTCCAGCAGCTGGCGATGGGACTCGGATCGTTCGGTCTGCCAGAACTCGTTAGGAAATGGGGGCCTGTAAAAGTTATAACATCCTTCCAAGGGGCGGCAACTGTCCTCTTCGCCGTTTTTCCATCCATTGAGACTTTCGCCCTGGCTGGGGCCGTTTATGTCGCGAGGGCAATACTGATGAACATAATCTGGCCCATAAACAGTTCATTCATGATGGGTTCCTTCAAAACGGAGGAAAAGGCCACTGCCAACGGAATTCAGCAGGCCTTCTCAACATTCATGAGAGGAGTGGGTAATTCCGTTGGCGGAACGCTCTTCGCAATCTCGCTGGTTTATCCGTTCTACGCCACCGCCGTTCTCTACGCCGTAGCAACTGCACTGTTCTATGCATTCTTCAAGAGGTACAACTGATCAGTCCTTGGCGAGTTCCTTTCCCCTCTCAAAGGCCCTGAAGTTGACCTCCCAGAACCTTTCGCGGAGGGTCTCCCTGATCCCAGTCTTTATGCTCTCATCCTCCAGTGGGATCAGCCCCCTGCCGAAGGCATAGCCGAGCATCAGAACGCCCAAGGTTCTGGGGTTTATCTTATCTGCCTCCCCCTGGAAGTCCGTCATGTGGGCGGGGCAGATTCTCCCCATTGCTTCTTTTATCTCGTTCAGTTCAGGGTACTTCTCCTTGCCAACGAGTGTCGTTGCCGTGTGAATCGGGTAGGCGTTGATTATCGCAGTGCTCTTCTTGCTCAAAAAGCGCGCGTTCCTTAAGGCCTCAGCAGGCTCAAGGGCGAGCATCAGATCAGCCTGGCCTTCCTCGATGAGCGGAGAATAAACTTCCTCACCGAAGCGGAGATAGCTGAGGACGCTCCCGTAGCGCTGGCTCATTCCAAGGGTTTCGCCGATTCTAACGTTGTAGCCCTCGTGCATCGCCGCGTTGCCCACTATCCTCGAAAGGGTCAGACCGCCTTGACCACCGACACCGGTTATTATTAGGTTGAACTCCATCCACATCACCGGATATAGTTAGTTGGGGGTGAATAAAAACCTAAGCCCCAAGAAATTCCGATCAGAGCCTCAGCTCCTCGAAGATTTTGAGCTTTTCACGCCCCTCCAGCTTGACCCAGTCGAAGATCGAGCCGGAGCTTTCCCCCAAGCGGAGCGTCTCGACGAGCTCCCTGTACTTTCCGCCCGCGATGCCGTTGGCTATCACCGCACTTCCCTCGGCGGCTTCCTTCGCCTTGGCCCTGCTCTCCAGTTTGAGAACTTCGACGGAGAAGCCGTAGGTTTCGAAGGCCCCCTCAAGGGCCGCTTTGACGTCGCCGAAAAACTCCGGAATCCTGGAGAAGCGACCGCTGAGGTAGACTGCGTCGGGCCTCACAGAGGGGAGCAAAGCGAAGACGTCCTTCAAAATGGCCTCGATCATCGCGATGTAGCCTTTCTGAACGTTCTCGTCCTCCCGGGCGAGCTTCACGAACTCCTCCGGGGAAACTTTGAAGGGGTCCACACCGGCCACGGATGCGGCACCGCCTTGGAAGAGGACCAGCTTTCCAAAGTCGTCCAGGGCGTTGGCCAGGGCGTAGGCGAGCTCACCGTCCATGAAGCCCATTCCCAGATAGCCGGGAAAACCGGCGGTTCCTGCCATGCCGTCAACTATCTGGCCGTTCCTCACAGCCATCGCGGAAGTGTAGGCGAAGCCCGCCTCGACCGCTATGAGGTTGGTCTCGGAGTAGGGGATTACCTTCCGCTCGGCCTCCCTGACTATAGAAAGGGCGGCTGTGAAGACCTTGTCCGCGGTTCCCAGGTCGACCCTGTTGGCCTTTCTCCATTCCGGAACAGTGGGGAGGTGGATAACGCCAGGAGTGAAGTAGATGTTGAGGTCTTCCGCATCCCTCATCAAGAGCATGAGTTCCCTGAGCCCGACTATCTTCAACCTCCTCTCGACGTCGGCCCCGGTTATGAAAGTGGCAAGGGCTATCTCGGCGTCGGTGGCCTCGCGGGCAGGCTTCAAGGGGATGCCGTAGCCGCAGGGACCGACTATGGCGTCTATCCTTCCGTGCTCGTCCTGAACCTCCCTGAGGACGTCTATGATGATTCCCGGGTTCTCGGTAACGCGGTTCCTGTCGACAGCGGTGTCTACGATGACCTTCCCAGTCTCGTCGTCGAAGCCGAAGATATCCATGCTCTTCGTCCCGGAGTCTATACCAACGGCCTTAACCATCGAGCACCACCCTTCCGCGGTTGTCGGCTTTCGTGATGAAAACCTCCCCTCCGTCCCCGTTCTCGCGGAGGAAGGCCTCAACCTCCCCCCTCAAAATTTCGGCCTTCTTCCGGCCATCGACGAGGCCGTAGAAAGTTGGCCCCCAGCTCGTCTGGCAGGCACAGTGAGCTTTGCTGAGCATCAGCTTGATTCCTTCGTTGACTATATCGCAGCAGTAGACGTTCTCCTGGTAATCACTCCAGAACTCTCCTAGGAGGTGGTTGAACAGGTAAAGGCCATCGCCGAAGGTTTTAATATCGCGCTCGACGAACGCCGGGAGGATCTTCATGAGGACGATCCTTGAAAGCCTGTCTGCCAGCTGAGGGGGCATTTTCTTGAGGTTTCCCAGGATCTCGTCTTCCCTCTTCCTGACCTCTGCAAGAGCCTTTCTAGGGTTCTCCGGCACGGCCACGACTAAGAACCAGTCATCTGGCATCTCACCGCGGAAGACGAGCGGGGGCACTACCTCCTCCCTCTTATCCACCGGGAAGCCGCCCTCGTAGATGAAGCCGCCCGTCTTCATCGCGTAGAACCCAAGGGCCGTTACAAGGCCGCGCCTCATCGAGAGTACAACCTCTTCGAACGTTAAGCCGAGGTTGAAGAGCCTGTTTATCCCCTCGCCTATGCTCAAAGCCAGGGTCGTGTGGAAGCCCAACCCCACCCACTTCGGGATGTACCTCCTGACCTCAACGCTCACCGGCGGGAAGTCATGACTTTCTCTAAAGCGCCTTATGAACCTCATGGCATCACCGTCGTTGGCGGTGTCTTTCTCCGCCGGTTTGACCTCCACCTCAAGGGGAGGCATCTCGATTGCGAAGCCGACCGTCCCATAGAGCCTCCCCATGTCGCCGCTCAAATCTGGGTTTCCCGTGTGGAGATGGGCTGGTGCGCGTATCCTTACCATCAGTTCACCCCCCAAGAGTGGAAGCTGGGACAAGTATTTAAGGAATGCGGGCCAATCAGAAAATATGTCCTTCGAGAAGTACTATGAGGTCTTTAAATCTTACAGCGACATCTACTCCGAGGAATACAGAAAGAGGGTTGAGACGCTTGAACCTCTCCTGATGAAGCACATGCCCTCCAAGGGAAGGGTTCTGGACCTGGCATGCGGCGCCGGCGGCTTCTCATTTCTCCTCGGAGACCTTGGCTTCCAGGTTGTCGGTCTGGACTCAAGCGAGGTCATGTTAGAGAAGGCCAGGGAATTCGCGAAGGACAAGCGCTCAAAGGTCGAGTTCATTAAGGGAGATGCAAGGAAGCTACCGTTCGAGGAGAACAGCTTTGACTACGTGCTCTTCATAGACAGTCTCTTCCACTTTGAACCACGGGAGCTGAATCAAATCTTCCGAGAAGTGGCAAGGGTTTTAAAGCTCAGCGGAAGGTTCATCGTCCAGTTCACTGACCTCAGGGAACTTCTCAGGGTCTTAATGAATGGAGCGGTTGTCGGGGCAGAATATTGGGTCAACAGAGTCTTAACCGACCCCGACGAGAAGACCGCTGTGATAGAGTTTCAGAGCGAAAAGGAGAGCTTCAGGGTGCGCTTCAACATCTGGGGCAAGACAGCTGTCGAGCTACTTGCAAAGCTCTATTTCAGGCAGATTCACAGTGAAAATCTCAACGAACACACCCACTTCCAGGTCTACGTCCCGGAGAAGTGAAAACGCTCAGTCTCCCCAAAGCTCCCTCCCGCGCACATACGTTGCTGAAACGTTCCTCTCGCCACCCAGTATCATTAACCCCAAGAGCAGAAGATTTAGGTTGTCATCGACCGCCATGTAACGGTACTCCTTAGTGCGGAGAAAGATTTTCAAAGCTCATAACCTACCCTTGTAAACCCTCACGGAAGGCACCAAAAGAGGGGTAAAGGAGAGGAAGTTAAAAGGCTGCCGGTCAGGCCTTCAGGCGGAGGCGTTTTATAACAAAATCCCTCTTAAGAGAGGCCAAGAACGGAGCCAGCCTCGGACCGCGGTCCTTGCCGATGAGGACGTTGTAGAGTACTTTGAACCACATCTTGCTTGGGACCCCACGCTTCTTGGCGGCGTCGAAGATGGCGTTGTTGAGTTCATCAACGGTGAACTTCTCGTTCTTCTCGAGCCATTGGGCCACCTCAAGCATTGCCTCCCTGATCTCAGGCGCAAGCTCGACCTCTGGTGGCTTTTTGAGGATGCTGAACTTCACGTCATCGGGCGCGTACTTCTCGACCCAGTTCTTCGCGAGCCTTATACGGAGCCTTATACGCTTAATGTCCTCCCCTCTCAGTCCCTCCAGAACGTGGCCCTGCTCCCTAAGGATCCTGATGATGCCCTCCTCGTCGAGGTGGGGCATCTGGACGAGGGTTACAAGGAAGCGGAAGGGAGCCTGAGCCGTGAGTCTCTCGGGAACCTCCGGCATGGACAGCTCGTAGGTTCTCTTCAGCTCTTCTTCCTCCTCAGGGTTCTTAGCCTTCTCGAGGCCGAAGTAGATGCGCTCGACTTTATCAAACTCGTCGTAGAGGTTGAGCAGCCCTAGACCTAGATCTATTTTGAGTTCCTTATTCGGCCGCGACTTGGCGTATATGAAGCGGATTATCCCAGGTTCAAGAACCTCGTAGAGGTCGCTGAGCAGGATAACGTTGCCCTTGCTACCGCTCATCTTGCCCTTCTGACCCTTGATTCCCACGAACTCGTACATGAGCGTCATTGGGGCAGGCCAGTTAAAGACATTCTCCACTATCTCCCGTCCAGTGTCGTAGGAGCTTCCAGCCGCTAAATGGTCCTTTCCTGCGGGCTCGAAGTCGACCTTGAAGTGGGCCCACCTCATCGGCCAGTCAACACGCCAGCGAAGCTTGACATTGCCCTCGCGGATGTCGGTCTCGCCTTCCCCGCCGCAGTGAGGGCACCTGTAAGAGACCTTCCACTCACCATCCCACCCAAGGAACTCTGCTTCCTTCCTGCAGTAAGGGCAGTAAATCATAACGGGCTGCCAGTCCTCCTCGAGCGGCGGCTGCTTGGCCCTCTCTCGGTACTTGTCAAGAACCGCCTTGATCTCGTCACGTCTTTGAAGGGCGAGCTTCACCTCCTCCGCGTACTCACCACTCTTGTAAAGCTCGGAGGCGTGGACGAAATCCACCTCAATTCCAAGCCTCGAAACCTCTTCCTCAAACTTCTCTATGAAGTGTTCCGCATAGCTGTCGTGGCAACCCCAAGGGTCGGGGACCTCGCGAACGGGCCTTGTGAGGTACTCCCTCCACCCCGGCGGGACGTTCTTCGGAACCTTTCTAAAGCGGTCGTAGTCGTCCCACATGTGGATGTGCCGCACCTTCTTGCCCCTGTCCCGGAGGGCGTGGCCGACTATGTAAGCGGTGAAGAACTCCCTAAAATTGCCTATGTGAACGTAACCGCTCGGTGTGATCCCGCTCTCGACGACGTACTCCTCCCTGTCGCCCCTTTCCTTGATTATCCTCTCAGCCATGTAGTCTGCCCAGTGAACCATCCTTACCACCGCGCTTAGCTCTGACGAGGCCCTTTTAAGCTTAAGCTCAACTATTGGTAACGATTCAAGGGTAGAAAATTTTATAAGAGCTAGGAGTAAAAACTCTCGAAGATCGTAAGGAGGCCTTTCAATGGAGGTTGAACTGGAGAGGATACGGGTTTTCTTTCCAGCATCGCTCGAAATCCAGGAGGAGCTGTTGAAGGAGGGTTTAAGGTACCATACGATAAGGAAACTGGAAGAAAAACGCCGGTTCCGATAGTGGCAAGCTCAAAGGCCGAGAGAAAACTTAGGAGGGTAGGCTCCTCAAGGCGAAAGTCTTTGAAAGCGACAGGAAGAAGTTTATCCTGATACCCGAAGAGAAAGCAATCAGGGAGATAGAGCTTACATTTTTCTTCCCGAAAGCCTCGCCCTTTAGGGCGGGGATGAAGTAAACCACCTAACAACCCTTAAACCACCGAAAACCCTTTTAAGTTTTTGCAACTTAATAAGGTCTCGGAGAGGCCACTCAAGAAC
>NZ_JALVUC010000014.1 GCF_027023865.1 Thermococcus sp.
GTTCTTGAGTGGCCTCTCCGAGACCTTATTAAGTTGCAAAAACTTAAAAGGGTTTTCGGTGGTTTAAGGGTTGTTAGGTGGTTTACTTCATCCCCGCCCTAAAGGGCGAGGCTTTCGGGAAGAAAAAAGGTAAACTTAAATCCTTTTCGCTCATTTAGGGGTGGGGTTCATCATGGTGCGATTTGCTAGCTTCATAAGCCAGAAGTTCAAAAACATCGCTGGAAACAGGTACGAGGAGATACTGAAATCCTACGAGGATTTCTTCCTGACGGAGGGGGAGATGGTCATTCCTGACGTTGGCTCCGTTCTTATTGCCCTTGACAGATACAGTGAGGAGGTTCCAAGTGAAGTTTATGAGGCTATATCTGCCTATCCCAATGCCGGATTTCTGGTTGTCTATGTGGTAGATGAAAATGTTCTACGCCTCATACGGAGCACTCTTGGGGATAAGGAAGCTCAAAAGTTCCAGGAGAAGGAGGAACAGTTGGCGGAGGAGAGGCTGTCAAAGGTTGAGAAGAAACTCCGAGAACTTGGGATTTCACCGAGGAGGGGGCGGGTCTTTGGGGACAAGGGTGAATACCTTGAGGAACTCACTGGAAAATACGACCTTCTGGTGATCTCAAAACACTACGGTTCCGAAACCACGAAGACCCATCCCATAAGCCCCGTTGTTTTCAGGGTTGTCCAAGGCATTAAGAAGCCTGTTGTAATCTACTGAGGAGGAAGGAGCATGATGTCCACAATGGAGATAGCTGCACTGCTCGTATTCATCGGAGTCTACGTTCTGATAATGAGTGAGAGGATTCACCGTACCATTGCAGCAATGGTGGGGGCCTCCGTCATACTCCTCCTCAATATAGTACCATGGGAAAAACTGCCGGAGTATCTTGACCTCGGTACGATACTCCTCCTTGCAGGGATGATGACCGTGGTAAACATCGCTAGGGATAGCGGCCTTTTCGAGTACATAGCCATCAAGACTGCAAAGCTTTCAAAGGGTAGCCCACTAAAAGTCCTTCTCCTGTTCTCGGTTGTTACTGCCTTTGTGAGTGCCTTCCTTGACAACGTGACGACCGTTCTCCTACTGACGCCAATGCTCCTCTACATCACTAGACAGATGGACGTCAACCCAATCCCGTTCCTCCTCTCGGAGGTGTTCGCTTCTAACATAGGCGGAACCGCGACGCTGATAGGGGATCCACCGAACATAATGATAGGCTCCGCGGCCGGGTTGAGCTTCAATGATTTCCTTGTCAACATGGCTCCAATAGCCTTCATTGACCTCATCATCACCGTAGGAATAATCTACGTCGCCTACAGGGGTGCTATGAAGTTCCACAGGGAGCGGACCAACTCGATACGGAGGGGCATAATGTCACTCAACGAGGAGGACGCTATAAAGGATAGAGCCCTCTTCAAGAAGTCGATTATCACAATCGCGGCCATCATTGTTGCGTTTTTCTTCCACGACAGAATAGGCGTCGAGCCTGCGGTTATAGCCCTCGCCGGTGCGTCGTTTCTCCTCCTGTGGAGCGGTGCTTCGCCGGAATACGCGCTGGAAAAGGTCGAGTGGGCAACGCTGTTCTTCTTTGGTAGCCTGTTCATAATCGTCGGCGCCCTCGTTGAGACAGGTGCAATAGACCAGCTCGCGGGATGGATGTTAAAGCATGTCCACGGAGAAGGAGGAGCCGTAGTGGCAGTAACCTGGTTCTCCGCCCTCTCCAGCGCAATAGTGGATAACATACCCTTTACTGCCACTATGATACCCTTGATAAAGGCCATGGGGAGTAGCCTGAACACATACCCCCTGTGGTGGGCGCTCTCACTTGGAGCCTGTCTTGGTGGCAACGGCACGGCCATAGGGGCAAGTGCAAACGTGGTTGTCGTGGGCATAGCCCACAGGGAAGGCATAAGGATAACCTTCGGCGACTTCCTTAAGGTGGGGGCGATCATAATGATGACCACGGTTGGGGCTGGAAGTCTGTTCATATGGTTGAGGTATGTTGGACTGTGAGGTGGGAACATGAGGATACTCGTGCTTATAGATGGCTCAAAGTGGAGCCAGAAAGCGGCACTTCACGCGTTCTCCCTTGCAAAGAGGAGGGGGGCGAAGGTGACCTTATTCTCTGTCCTGGACAGGAAGGAAGCTAAGGCCATAGCCTTCCAGTTGAGCATGAAGAGCGAGAGTATTGAAGCCCTCCAGCGCTTCGAGGAGACCGTCTGGAAGGAGACTAAGGCTGCCGTGAAGGAGGTAATAACCAACCTCCTTGAACTTGGGATTAAGGAAGGCATAAACTGCTCCTTCCGGATAGTCGAGGGGACTGCAAGAACCAGAATCCTTGAGGAGGCCAACAGTGGGAAGTACGGCCTTGTGGTTATGGGTGCCTATGGAAAGAGCGGGAAGACCAGAATAGGCTCTCTTTTAGAGGACGTCATAGGGGAGATAAAGTCCCCGGTCATGGTCGTCCGCTGAGTTTTTAACCCCTATCCTCCCCATTATTCCGGTGGTTGCATGGAGTTCCTGTATACATACGACACCTTCAAGCTGGAATTTCCCCTGGTGGAGCCGGAAGATGCCTCCTTCATTATCCTAGGCGTTCCCTTTGACGGAACGACAAGCTTCAAGGCAGGGGCGCGCTTCGGACCGACCCTTACGAGGCACGCAACCCTCAACCTCGAGAGCTACATCCTGGACTACGGCGTTGATATCGCCGAGTTTCCAATAGCGGATATAGGTGACGTCGCGGTCATCGCCGGAGACCCAAGAGGGACGGCTGACAGGGTACGCGAGACCGTTGAGGAGTTAAAACGGATAAACCCAAATGGAGTTCCAATACTCCTCGGTGGAGAGCACTCCCAAACCCTCGGAGCAGTTGAGGCTTTAAAGCCAAGGAGCTATGTTGTCTTCGACGCTCACCTCGACCTGCGCGACAGCTATGAAGACAACCCCTACAACCACGCCTGCGTCGCGAGGAGGATCGCCGAGCGTGGTGTCGAGGAGGCAATGTTCGGGATAAGGAGCGGAACAAGGGAGGAAGTGGAGTATGCTAAGGAAAAAAACATCCAGTGGGTTCACGCCAGGAACTACAGCTTTGATTCCTTCCTCGAGCTTGTAAGACCTCTCCCCGAGCCAGTCTATCTATCAATCGACATAGACGCCTTTGACCTTTCGATGGTTCCATCAACGGGAACGCCCGAGGCGGGCGGATTGTCCTTCTGGGATGTGGTTGAAGCTATTGAATGGCTCGCAGACAACAAGGTAATAGCTGGCTTCGACATAATGGAAGTGGCTGGGGAGAACCTTGGCGATATCACCGCTTTAACCGCGGCAAAGTTGCTGTTCTACTTCATTGGAGCAATTGGGAAAATGAATTAACTCCTTTTTCTCATTGTGAATTCACTCACAGCGTTAACTTATACTTTTTGACATTGAGAGGAGCTTATGACCCAAAAGAGCCTTATAAAGGGGCGAAATCCCTGGAGAACGGTGGCTGGGCCGATCCATCACCATAAAGACCCGCTCATAGGAGTAAAGTTAAAAAACAGAAAAAACTGCATCAGGAGGACTTCCCCTGAATCTTACTCTCTTGATACCTCCTCATCCTGTCCTCGACGGTCTCGTGCTGGAGGAGCTTGCTCTTGAGGAACGGAACCCAGAGGGTCTCGGTGAGGACCGATGCAAGGACCGTTATGACGGTCACCGCGAGGATCACCTCACCCCAGTAGGTTGTCAGGACGGCACTGTGATAGGTCATGGCCAAACTGAGTGGAAGTGCGGCAAGCGCTGAAGGAACAACACCCCTCGGTCCCTCGAATGAGATGAAGAGGTACTCCTTGACACCCCACCACTTCAGTATCGGCAACGCGGCTATGGGCCTTGCGACTAGCATTATAAAGTAGGCGATGAGTGTCCCACTAACGAGGTTCTCAGTCAATGGCTTGAGGTTAAGGCTTGCACCGAGCAGGACGAAGATGAATATTGTGGCTATGGCCGCTATGCTCTCGTTGAAGTGGACTTCCTTTTCCACGGCCTTCATGACCTTGGTGAGGACCTGTGGCTTCTCCCTCTTGCTGAAGACCTTGTAGTTTCCAAGGATTATGCCCGTGACGGTGGCCACGAGGTAGCCGGATGCCTGAAGGGCCTCTCCGATCAGAAAGCCGCTGAATGCAAGGAAGATAGAGAATATCTCGATCTCAGGAAACTCGAAGATACCCGTCTTCTTGATGAACCAGTAGCCGAATATTCCAACGGCGATGCCCACCACTATGGAAACGATAACTTCATAGAGGAAGTACCCCACCGCCGCACCGTAAACCCCGATGTGGGAGCTGAAGGCCGCGAAAAGCCCACCACTGGCCTGGGGAACTAGCATCGCAACCGCAACTGCCGTCAGAACTATGCCCAGTGGGTCGTTGAATATGGATTCCGTGACTATCGTTGTCTCTATGTCCTGCTGGACGTGATACTGCCGGAAGAGGGGAATGAGGGTCGCAGGGTCCGTTGCGCTGATTATCGCACCGAACAGGAAGCCCACGAGAAACGGAGCGTGGAAGATCCACGAGAAGAACCACGCGGCCAAAATGGCTGTGACGACCAGGCCCAGAGTGTCAAGGATTGTTATTGTTGAGAAGTTCCGTTTCAACAGCTTCCAACTAAGGTTGTGCCCTTCAGTGAACAATATCATAACCAGACCAAAGACACGGACGTAATTGAAAAGCTCTTGGGCAATGTTCCTGGATATAAGGGTTGCTATTGGTCCAAGGATTATGCCCGCGATGATGAAAATCGGAACGTAGGAGATGTTGTAGCGCCTACTTATCAGCATCGCGATTATTCCCGAGCCGAGAACCGCCACGAGAACCCCTGCTAGGATGTCCGTTATCATGATATCGCCCCCGTATTCTCTGTTCTCCGTGTTATCGAGTAGATTTTAAAGTTTTCCATGGGCATCTCCGACAATTAGGGAATTCTAACGATAGAGTTTCGAGAATAAAGCTGGGACATAGGTATTTATTCACCCTTTAAACCACTCACCAGAGGTATATGCCCTCAATAGCGTAGTAATACGCACGGTAGATGTCCTTTTTGGTTACCACGCCAATAAGCTTTCCACTATCATCAACGACGGGAAGGAGATTCTGGTCGTTCATCAAAATCTTATCTAGGGCATCCTGAGCCGTCTCCGCTGGGGTTATTACAGCAAAGTCCCTCTTCATTGTCCTTTCAACCGAAAGCTTCTTCATGGAAGTTGTCCTGCCCAGTATCTCTGTTACCCCCACGATGCCAACTACCCTCCCATCATCGTCCACAACGGGAAGGAAATCGTGTCCGGTTGAGGATATTATCCTCTCGACTTCAAGGAGTGGGCGTTTCACATGGATTCTAACAACATTCGTGGTCATTATCTCGTGAACCGCTATCGTCTCAAGGATCAAGGGCCTGCCTGTTTTAACGTGAACCCCCTTGCGTTCGAGTTTGGTTGTGTAGACAGAGGACCCTCTAAAGAAGGCCCTTGCGGTTAAAAAGGCGACGACCGAGGTTAGGGCAACTGCCGGCGAGTAGGCGTAGCTACCGGACATTTCCGTTATCATGATTATCTGTGTCAACGGTGCCTGGGTTGATGCAGAGAAGAAGCCTGCCATCCCCGCAAGGGCGTAGGCTTCCACGTTTGCGTGAGGGACGAGCATCCCGAAGGCCGAACCCAGCATCGTTCCAATGAAGAGGCTTGGGGCAAATATTCCACCGGAGAATCCCGAACTTATGGCTAGCAACGTGGCCGTCATCTTTGCGAGGGCGAGGATTATCAGCAGCTCAAGGGTGAACTTCCCAAGCAGGGCATCTTTTATGCCCCCAAAGCCTATCCCAAAGATCCCCTGGGTGGGGAGGAGCATCCCTATCAGGCCTATCCCAAGCGCTCCGATAACTAAACGAAGCTCGAAGGGATACCTCTTCGAGAACGCGTCGAAGAAGTCGGTCGCCTTATATAAAGCCCGAGTGTAAGCGTAGCCTACCAAACCGAGTATCACCCCAAGGATGAAATAGAAAGGAATCCCCCCCAAGATGCTTATGTTGGGGTTTACAACGGGGAACCTGGCGGGCTGATGAAGGATGGTGAGGGTTATTGCGTTGCCTATTATAGCAGATATGAATATCGGGACGAGGTTTATGGTTATCGCCCCCATGTAAACGACCTCAAGGGCGAACATAGAACCTGCCAACGGGGTGTTGAAGGTTCCCGCTATTCCGGCGGCGAGGCCGCAGGTGGTTATGAGCTTCCTCACCTGGGGGTTGGGAAGCTTTTCAGCCAAGGTCGAATCGAGGGCCGCTCCAATGAATGCAGCTGGTCCCTCGCGGCCAAGAGGACCGCCCGCTCCAATAGAAACAGCCGTTGCCACGGTCTTTAAGAGGGCCAGCTTGGCACCAATTTTACCGCTCTTGAAGATTATGCCCTCGATGACCTCGGGAACACCGTTTCCCCTAAGCCCTGGGTAGATCTTCACCATTGGGGCTATCAGCAGGGCACCGAAAACAGGGAGAAGAACGTATCCCAGGTTTAGGCCATAGACCCTGTAGGATACTGCCGGGAGAACGCGTGAAAAGAAGAGAGAAGTAAAACCGTCTATCAGAAGCCTGAAAACAAGAGCTCCCAGACCGCCAACTAACCCGGCCAGCGCTGCTATGCCGAGCAGCACGGTCCACCTCTTAACATATCTCCGGAGATTCCATTCCTTAGCGTACATCGGCACTCAACCGAAGAACGCTCCCATCATATTCATCTGCTCGTCGCTCATGGACTTTATCCTGAACTCTGGTATCTCAAGAATTAAGCCCTCGTATTCCTCCTTTGTTATTTCCCTGGCTTTCCCGCCCTTAGTGAGGTAGAAGATCTCGTAGTCCGGGTCGCGGTAGGTAACTAGGAACCTGTCAGCCTCAATATCATTAAAGTTCACGAATATGATGTTCCCGCCCGTGTAGGGACGCTTGCACTTGAAGGGGAAGCTTGAGGAGTTTAGCATGGCATCGCCGAGGGCTTGGTTTGCTCTCTCTCCGTTTATCTCGGTCCAGAACTTTTTCCCCTCGAAGTCCCCCTCGACAACGATGAGGAACCTCTGACCGTCAAGCTCGACTATAGGTGCACCTTTCTCAGCAAGTATCTTAAAAAGCTCGCCGATTGTTTCAGCGTTTCTCAGAGAGGCAATGAATCCCTCAACCTTCATATCTCCCACCTTTTTTGAGTTGAGAAGGCGGGTTATAAGCTTTGGGGCAACGTTTTTTATAGTTCCCAAAAACTTCCTCCGGTGGTTGAATGTTAGTAGATGCCGACCTCCACATCCATTCCCACTACTCAAGGGCCGTTTCAAAGGCCATGACGATACCTAACTTAGCGAAAAATGCCCGCTTCAAGGGGCTCGGCCTCGTCGGAACCGGGGATATACTGAACCCAAAGTGGGAAGAAGAACTGCTCAAATACGCCGAAAAGGTCAACGAGGGAACCTACGAGAGGGACGGAATCAGGTTTCTCCTCACCACCGAGGCGGAAGACGACAGAAGGGTTCACCACGTTCTCATTTTCCCGAGCATAGAAACCGTCCACGAGATGAGGGAGAGATTGAAGCCGTATTCAAAAAACATCGAAACGGAGGGTAGGCCCCACGTAAATCTCTCCGCGGCGGGGATAGCTGATTTAGCGAACGAGCTGGACGTCCTAATCGGGCCGGCCCACGCCTTTACACCCTGGACAAGTCTCTACAAAGAGTACAACAGCCTTAAAGAAGCCTACGGAGACGCAAAAATTCACTTCCTCGAGCTTGGTCTCTCCGCTGATTCAGAGATGGCTGATAGAATAAGGGCACACCACGGGATTACCTACCTCAGTAACAGCGACGCCCATTCCCCGATGCCCCACCGCCTTGGGAGGGAGTTTAACCGCTTCGAAATTGAGGAAACCACCTTTGAGGAGATAAGAAGAGCCATCCTAAAGCGCGGCGGGAGGAGAATCGTCTTGAACGCAGGCCTCGACCCGCGCCTTGGTAAGTACCACCTGACGGCATGCTCGAGGTGTTACACTAAATACAGCCTTGAGGAGGCGAGGGCCTATCACTGGAAGTGTCCGAAGTGCGGTGGAAGGATAAAGAAGGGTGTTCACGACAGGATTATGGAACTGGCCGACACGGAGAAAGGGCCAAAAGACAGGCCACCTTACATCCGCCTCGCACCGCTGGCCGAGATTATAGCGATGGTGATCGGCAAAGGCGTCGAAACGAAGTCAGTTAGAGTAATCTGGGAGCGTTTTTTGAGGGAGTTTGGGAGCGAGATAAGGGTCCTTGTAGATGTGCCGGTTGAGGCCTTGGCGGAGGTTCACGATGAGGTGGCCAAGGCAGTTTGGGCTTACAGGGAAGGCAAGCTGATAGTGATTCCCGGCGGTGGTGGTAAGTACGGCGAGATTAAACTGCCCGAGGAGATAAGAAAGGCGAGCATCGAGGAGCTGGAAAGCATTGAAGTTTCAGTCCCAGACGGAGAAAGGCCAAAACAGAGGAGTATAACTGATTTCTTGGGGGTGGAAACTTGAGAGAGTCCGAGATAATCAGCCTCTTTTTCAGACATCTTCAAAAGCAGGGTGATCTTCCTCTTGGAGACGACGCCGGGGCGATAAGGCTCGATGATGAATGGCTTGTGGCAACCAACGACATGCTGGTCAGAAAAACGGACGTTCCCGATATAATGACGCCAGAACAGGTCGGTTTTAAAGCGGTGACGATGAACGTGAGCGACGTTGCCGCTATGGGTGCAAGGCCGGTGGGATTCCTCTTCTCGCTTGGAATTCCCGACGATTTGGGCGCGGGTTATCTTGAAGGAGTAGCAAAGGGAATTGGAAAGGCCCTCGACTTCTATGGCGTTCCCGTTTTGAGTGCCGACACCAACGAGGCGGATGATTTAATCATCGATGGGATTGCCCTGGGAACGACGAAAAAGCCACTCACTAGGTCAGGGGCAAAGCCTGGGGAGATAATATGTGCTACTGGGGATCTTGGCAGGGCGCTGGCGGGACTTCTCGCCTGGAGGAAAGGCCTTGAAATTTCTCCTTCCCTGAGGAGGGCACTCTACGAGAAGTTTCTGGAGCCTAAGGCGAGGGTCCGCGAGGGGATGGCCCTGAACGGCATTGCCAGCGCGGCAATAGACATCAGCGATGGACTCAGCAAGGAGCTACACATCCTCTCTAAGATGAGTAACGTTGGAATTGAGATTTATCCCAATAGGTTACCCATCAGAGAGGAGGTTTTTTACGTTGCCAAAGAACTTGGTGAGGATCCTGTAATGCTCGCCCTCGCCAGCGGGGAGGAGTTTGAGTTGGTCTTTACCCTACCCGAAGGATTCAGTGAAATCCCTGACTTTAACTGCACTCCTATCGGAAGAACGCTTAAAGGGGGTGGTGTTTACATTACCACAGAGGAAAAACGGGAGGAGATGCCCCTTTTAGGATGGGAACACTTGGCTAGTCATTTATAACCTCCGAAGCCTGTGTTGGGATAGGTGACCGGAAAAGGTTTATAATGCCTCTCAAACTTCAGTGAGTTTGAAGTGTGGCGGGATGGTCGTGAACGTTGAAGCCCTCATCAACTCAGGCGAGCGTTATCTTGACCTTATGGGAAGCGTCCCGGTACACTACCTTGCCCTCGCCATTTTAAGCTGCTATCTCAGCGTTGTGTTATACGCTTTGAGATGGAAGGTTATTTTGAGGGGGACCGGAGACGACGTTGGGTTCATAAGGCTCCTCAAGAAGGTTCCTCTGCCCATTTCAACGGCCAGTGTGATCTACGAGATAATCCATTTGGAGATTCAGGCGGTCTTTGTGGTTCCGGTTACACTCACAGAGAGGTTTGTGTCTACGTTCAGAGCACCGTGGTCGGGATGGTAGTCATGTCCTCTTCCGGAGGGGCTGAAATATGGAGAGCCTTAAAATCGCGCTCGTGAGCGACTGGTACTATCCCAAGCTCGGCGGTGTTGCCGTCCACATACATGACCTCGCATTGAATCTCCGCCGTCTCGGCCATGAGGTTGATATAATAACGAACAACCTCCCCACTGGAAGAGAGAACGAACTTTGGGAGGCAGAGGTGGGTCTTGTCAAAGTGCCCGGCCACGTTGTCAAAGACGTTGGGGTAAACGCCACAGTTCTCTCCCACAATGCCCGAATTTTAGAACCCTACCTCAGGGACTATGATGTGGTTCACGGCCAGCACGCCTTCACCCCCCTTGCCCTCAAGGCAGTATCCCTAGCGAGAAAGCTTGGACAGGCTTCGATCATTACAACCCACAGCATAGACCTCGAGAACACCCAATACCTTAGGGCGGCCGCGAGAGTTACATTTCCCTATTTCAAATATTACCTTATGAACCCCCACAGGATCATCGCCGTCAGTAAGGCATCCAAGCTCTTCATAAAGAAGTTCACTGATGTTCCGGTAGATGTTGTCTACAACGGCATAAACACGTCTATGTTTCACGACGGATGGAACAAGGACGAGCTCCGAGAGGAGCTTGGATTGGGGGATGGACCCCTGATCCTCTACGTTGGGAGGTTGGAACCTCGTAAGGGCGTCAACGTCCTTGTTTCAGCTATGAGGTGGATCGATGGGACCCTCTTGGTGGTTGGTAATGGAAACATGCTCCCCCTCCTCCGTAGTGAGGCTAAGATGCTTGGCGTCTCCGAGAGGGTTCGCTTCATGGGAACGGTTGAGTATGGACTCCTCCCTAGAATTTACGGGGCTAGCGATGTTTTCGTTCTCCCGAGCCTCAGTGAGGCCTTCGGCATAGTTCTCCTCGAGGCTATGTCCTCCGGTGTTCCGACCGTGGGGACAACCGTTGGTGGCATCCCGGAGATAATTGACAGATGCGGCCTTCTCGTTCCGCCCGGTGACGCTCGCAAACTCGCAGAGGCCGTGAACATGATACTGGACAACAAGAGCCTTGCTAAAAAGCTGGGTCGCTTGGGAAGGGAGAGGGTAGAGGAGATTTACAGCTGGAACGTCATAGTCAGAAGAACCGTCTCAATATACAAGGAAGTTCTTGGGGGAGGTGAAAGCAGTGGGCACTAAGGTTATACTCTCCTTTGACGTGGAGCACGACTGTCCACCGTTTGCTGAGACTCGAAGGGGGATGGAATGGGGTCTGCCAAAGGTTATGTCCCTCCTTGAGCGGAAGGGAATCAGGGGGACCTTTCTCTTTACCGGTAGGATGGCTGAGGAGTTTCCGGAGCTTGCCGAGAGGGCCGCGAAGAGGCACGAACTTGGCTGTCACGGCCTTGAACACGAGCGCTTCGACAGACTGAACACTGAAGAGACGAGGAGACGGCTGATGGAAGCGATGCGCATCCTGTCTGATTTTGGAAAAGTCGTTTCCTTCCGCGCCCCAAACTTCCAGTTCCCGGATGAGTACTATCCAATCCTCCGTGAAGTTGGTTTTCTGGTTGATTCAACGAAGGCAAAGCACAAGGGGTGGAAGAAGGGGGTGACAAAGATAGGGGAAATCCTAGAGATTCCAGCCACCACGACGTCCATTGTCACGAGGCTACCCTGGGTAATTCAGGAGAGGTTCCATAAAAAATTTGAGAGCCCCATCGTCTACATCTTCCACCCCTGGGAGTTCGTGAGGATGCCTAAGCATTTGAGGCCAGACTGCTGGTTTGGAACGGGTGATGGGGCCTTTAAAAAGCTCGAGGCCCTTATAGACTATCACCTAAAGGGGGGTGCCGAGTTCATCACCCTCAGGGACATGGTTGGCGACCCCAACGTTTAAACCCTCCGCGGATAAACTACATCTCGGTGAGAGTATGCGCGAGGCGATGTACTGGGAGCCTTTGGAGAATGGCCGGGTGCGGTGCAAACTTTGCCCCCTTAACTGCATCATAGACGAGGGGCAGAGGGGCTCCTGTAGGGTGAGGAAGAACATTGGTGGAAAACTCTACACTCTCAACTACGGCAAGGTCTCGGCCATAGCGGCTGATCCGGTGGAGAAGAAGCCGCTCTTTCACTTCTGGCCCGGTTCCTGCGCTCTCTCGGTAGCCACCATCGGCTGCAACATGCACTGCAAGCACTGTCAGAACTGGGAGATAAGCCAGTCGGATGAGAGCTTTCCTTACCTCCATGATATGAGTCCAGAGATGATTGTGGAGATGGCGAAGCGCTACGGATGTGAGAGCATAGCCTATACCTACAACGAACCTGTCATCTGGTATGAGTTCGTTCTAGACACAGCAAAGCTCGCTCGGAAGGAGGGAATTCACAACCTCCTCATAACCAATGGCTACATCAACGAGGAACCCTTCAGGGGGCTTGCACCCTACATCGACGCAATGAACATAGACGTCAAAGCCTTCAGCGACGACTTCTACATGAAGATAGTGAGTGTTCCAAGCGGTGAGCCGAGCAGGAAAACCGCAGTAATAGCGAAGAAGGACTACGGAATTCACGTCGAGCTGACCTACCTTATAATCCCGACACTCAACGATAAAGAAGAGGAAATCCGCACCTTCGCCCGTTGGGTTGTTGAAAACCTGGGCGACGATACTCCAGTCCACTTCTCGCGCTTCTTCCCGCACTACATGCTCAACCATCTCCCGCCGACGTCGTTAGAGACTGTGGAGATGGCCTACCGCGTGGCTAAAGAAGAGGGCCTGACGTTCGTCTACGTCGGCAACGTTCCGGGTCATCCCGGGGAGAGCACTTTCTGCCCTAGGTGTGGCAAACCTTTAATAGTCCGCGATGGATTTGAGATAACCGAGTACAACATTGAGAACGGGAAGTGCAAATACTGTGGTGAGCCCGTTCCCATCGTTGGCACCTATCTCAAAAAGCGATATAACGGCATGTGGTGGTGAAATTGGACGAAATTGAGGTTATTTTCTATATCGAGGGCCTTGGCAATGACAAGAAAGTTTTAGAAAGCGCTCTAAGGGAGACCGCTGAGAGCCTGAGAAATGAAGATGGTGTCAGAGTAAACTACGTGAACGTTGAAGACATACTTGAGGATCCTGAGAATGAACTCCTCCCATACTCGGGGGTTATAGAGGCAGGAATCACAGGAAGCCTTGAGTCGCTCATCCGCCTGGCTATCCGCTATGCTCCAGCAGCCGTTGAAGTCACCCTTCCGCCCAAGGTAGAGGTTAAAAGTGAGGAGCTGTCCAAACTCCTTGGACTGGTCTCTTACATGATGGGAGAGCTTATGAATCAGTTTGGACCTCTCGCGGCTTACCCAGATTTTAGTGAACTTCCCGAACCGAAGATTGGCTACGAAAGGGAGGAAATCGAGGAGCTTGTAATCGGTGACAGGAACGTGTTATATCGCTTTGTCATTGAGATTTTTGGGGATGACGTTGAGAAGGCCCAGAAGGATTTCACAAAAGCCCTGAAGTATGAGGGTTGCCGCATAAACAAGCTGGTTTCCAAGGTGCAGGGAGAGAACGAGAGTGGCAGGAAATACATCCTCGTGGCCACAGAACTACTCTCGGATGTTGAGACAATGTTTCAGCTGACTGCAAAGTACGCCCCAGTTGCAATATCCGTCATCGAGCCCGACTACGTTGACATAACCACCTCGGAACTCCAGGGAATACTATCCGACATCGCAGGTTTTTCCCATGAACTCGTCATGCGGCCGGTGAAGAAGAGAATCATGGAAACGAAGAACACGGAGTTCAAGCTCAATCCCTAAAGCTATTATCGTCAAAAGGCGAAATTCATATAGGCATTTAATTAAGCTTCCTTTTATTTTTACGGCAATGAGCGAGCTTTTTTTGGACAGAGAAAGGGTCTGAAAGCGAAAAGTATATATACCCCCACCGCTCAGCAACTACTGACAACACATGTTAGACCATACTAGGGCGTAAGCCCAAAGCTAAGGAGGTGTATGGGAAATGAAAGTGAAGAAGATCGCGGCGCTCGTAGTTGGTGCCGCTATGGTTGGAGCCACCATCGGCTTTGCCAGCGCCCAGCCGACCGTTCCAAACATACCAAAGGGCTTCTTTGTTAAAAACGGACAGCCGAACGTTAAAATCGTAGTCGGCAGCCAGGGAGCTGCTATGGACGTTGCCAGTGCCGCTGACATTGCAGTCGCCTTGGGAACCCTTCTCTACACCGAGAAGAATGTCAGCGTTACGAACACCAGTGTGGTTGTCAAACAGGACACCGCTTACAACCCGCCCAACATCCCGGTGTTTGACAACACCTACAAGGGCAACTACCAAGTCGGGGAGAACCTCGCCAACGTTCCCAACTGGTGGAACGGAGGATTCGACTCCAACGGCAACCCCATCTTCAACGCCAACTTCTCCAGCTCGGCTTGGGCTGGTGGCGTTTTCACCAACGGATGGAACGTCCTCGTCCCAAGTGGCATTGAGTGGAAGAGTGGCAATTACTGGGTTGATCCGAACGGCAACGTTCACAACGCCAATGATGTTTACCTCCACTACAACATCCACATAGGGAAGGTTGAACTTAAGCAGATAGCTGAGGACAATGTGGACTTCACCAACATCGATGACTTCAACACGTTCACCCTCGTCGTTGACGACGTCGTTGCCAACGTCAGCTTTAGCCTCAACGCCTATAATGCATCTGTGTACGACCCCGTCCTTGGTGAGGTTGGAACCACCTACACCCTAAGCGACCTCCAGCCTTCAGGCTACAGCCTATACCAGAGCGGTGTTATCTCGGGCGTTACTGTTGGGGACACCCTCAACCTCTTTGGAAAGACCGTCAAGATCCTTGACATCCAGAACAACAGCATCGAGTACGGCAACGACTGGGGCGCCACCTACATCAACGCCGGTACTAGCAAGGCCTTTGGCAACTACACCGTCAAGGTTCTCGATATCGACGTTAACCAGATCAAGGCCCTCCTTGAGATATCCGGCCCCGCCGGGAGCTGGAAGATCACACTCAACAAGGGGCAAACTTGGACCTCACCTGACAACGGCATAAGGGTCACCCTCGACGACACCTTCATCGGTATCGGCGGTACCACCAGTGCGGAGGTTTCAGTCCAGACCAACATAAACTACATCCAGAACGGCCAGGAATTCATCCCAGGATGGATAGCCGAGTTCGGCGTCCAGAACGACAAGCTCATGTGGTTTGCCCTCAAGAACGAGAACCAGCTTACTGGAAACGAAATCAACCTCTTCAACACCTACATCATGAAGTACAGCGCCAACATTATGGAGAAGCAGAACCCGAGCAACGACAAGACCTATGCCGCCATGAGTGCCTACGTTACAATTAACCCGATAAAGCCGCAGTACACCACCCAGACCCTTAATGTCGGTGACACCCTTGGTGGCTGGACCATTGACCAGATAACAGCCACGCCCAACCCGGCTCAGGCCGCCGTCGTCAGCAAGGTCACCACTCCGATAACCGTCCTTGACACCGAGGTTATGAAAGAGGGACTCAACAAGGTTGACAGCAACCTCATCCTTATCGGTGGTCCGGTCGTTAACAGCGTCACCGCTGCCCTCGCTGACAAGCTCGGAATCCCGGCCAACTACACCGGCTGGAAGAGCAAGTACGGCACCGGCGCCAGCAGTGGTGTTGTTCTCTACAAGGCCCAGTGCCCGACCATCGGCGGTTACGGAGTTGTCCTCGTCGCTGGTACCGACAGGCAGGGCACCAAGGCCGCTGCCGAGGCTCTTATGGAGTACCTCGCTGGCCTTCACTGAAGGCCTTTTTTCTTCCTCCTTTAGTTCTCACAGCGTTCTCGGGAGGTCTCAAGGTGTCGAGGAGGACACTTCTTGCCCTGCTGATTGCAGTTCTCATCTTAGTCCCTGCCGGCTACATTTCATACGGCTACAGTCAGTACAGTAAAGTGGTTTCAGTTCCAGAAAACGCATCAACTGCCACGTACGTTGTGATTAACCTCCCCAATGGAAGCTTTTTATCGATGACTCCCAGGGAATACGCCAACCTGACCCTTCATGGGTTCAAACCCCCCGCGGGTTCGAGGGGTTACCTAATCAACGTTACTGGAACGCTCACCGGAATCCCACCGGTTGATGTTAACCTCACCATGCTGGCCCCATACAAGCGCTTCACGATAGTTATTGGAAGTCCAAGTGTTAAGGTCTGCTCTTCAAATCCTGCGGAGTTTATTGGAAGCTGCTCCGAACGCACCGCGGCGGTCACGGAGATAAGCGCCCTCACCTCGACACTGTTCAAGAGGTACTACTACTGGCAGGCCATTAAACAGGGCATGAACAATGCCAGTGCCAAACAGTACGCCTATGAACAGACGATGAGAAGGTACGACATCAGGTATCTCTCTTTCTTGACAAAGGTAGATATAGGCCTAGGAAGGCTTGGAAACAAGAACCATTTAGTTGTGGTTCTTCTCGGTCCAGCCGAGGGTGCAACCAAGAATGTTATTTTGATCCCGAGAAGGGGCACCATAATACTCGAGGGCCGCTCTGACAGCACGCTCCGTGCGGAGGTTGCACTCATAGAGCACATACTTAACTTCAAATGGCCCCAGAACACGACAAAGAAGTGATCACACTTCGATGACCCTTTCTAGTATCTCCCTTTTATCCTCCCCTACTATTCTGAAGAACTCGTCGATGGTTCGTAGGGGCCTGCTGGATATGATCCTCACAGAATTCCTTTTACCAACTCCGGGGAGGTACTGGAGAACCCGGACACTTTCCTGGTTCACGTTTATGGGGGCTGGTAGCCCGGTTATACTCCTGAATCCGTGCCCCACTATGAGAACGTTGTAGAACCTGTTAAGAGGAACTTGCTTTGGCATGCCAACGATGAGGGGGTAACTTCCTATCTGCCTTCCGTAGGTGAGACCATCCTCAAAGACCTCGGCACGGACATCCCTCAAAATCGTCCCAACGGGAACAACGCGTTTGAGCATCGGCAAATCTATTTCGTGCCGTATTTTATGCTTGTAGTGCTGAACGAGCCTTTTGTGCTTCTCCGTTTTAACTTTATCCCGCATGTTCCAGAGGGGGGTTCCCGGAAAGACCACCACCTGACGGATGTTTATGCGCCTCACCATCAAGCCGTCGTTGAGGAGCCTCTTTAGGAACTGGAAAGTAAGTTCATAACTTTTCTTCGTCTCACCTGGAAGGCCGAAGATGATGTTTATACCCGGGAGAAGCCAAGGCATCCCGTTGTGACCCCTTTTACCACCTACATCGTTCAGTATTCTGGTGGCTTCGTACGCCTCTTCTGCCGTCGCGTTTAGGTTGTTGAGCTTTGCTACCTTTGGGTCCGCGCTTTCAAGACCGAAGGCAACGACGTTTCCCGGTGTTCCATATTTGATGAGTGCCTTGGCTATCCGGATGCTCTCCTTGGGATAGTTGGCTATTACAGCGGGGTTAGCGTTATCCACATGGAGGGTTTTAACCTCCGGTGCAACGGAGCGTATCCCAGCGAAGAGCCGCTCTATTGCCTCGGGATTTGGAATTGGGACCCTTCCGTTCGGCGTTGCCATGTAAGAGAATATGCAACTCTGTCTGCCGACGCGGAAGTTTCTCACACCGAGGTCGTAGAGGGCTTTGACCTCCGCAACGACGTCCTCAATGGGTCTGTCCTCAACAGTTCTGTAGCGAACGGGTTCGGTGCAGAAGGAGCAGCCGCCTATGCCCATGGCCTTTGGACAGCCGCGCTGGGTTTCTATCTCGACTATGACGAAGTCTGGAAAGTCGGGGAACTGCCTGACAACATTGGCTCCAATAATTGCATAATCCCTTAGTTCGTTGTAGTCCCTGAATCTAAAGGGATCAGCGTCCTTCGGGTTGTTCAGATAGTCGAATAGAAACGCTTCGAGGTCGCCGTAAACAATATGATCAAAAACCTCCTGTGCTAGGAAGAGCTCTTGGGAGGTTATCCTGACCCCACCCTGATGGGCGGAACCCATGAAAGCCGGTCCCCCGAGGATTTTAACACCCTCAAACGGCTTTAAAAACTTGACAACTTCTACCACCTGGGAGGGAACTGCCGAGAGGTACTTACCCGGTGTATGGAGGCCGCCTATGTAAACGATAATGTCTGCCGTTTCGAGTACTTTTCTCGTCTTCGGGAAGTTGGGAGTCTTGTTCTTTGTGGCAACTCCCCTCTCACCTTCAAAAGTTGCCCTGAGGTCATCTATTGTAAGGTAGAAAACCCCCGCATTTTTTACTGCCTTTTTTACCGCACCATAGGCGTATCTGGGATATATTCCGAGATAAGGGGGAACCCCAAGTCCCGCTGGTTCGTCGGTGTACCCGTCAACTATCACCACCCGCATGTGCCCTCCTCCGCAGATGGGTTTAAAAACATGCTCCGCAACACCCGTTGGTGGGAGCATGCCTGAGTTCTCAGAGAATGAACGGAGCCGCCTCCAGGAGATGATACTGAGTTTGAGCAGACTCGACGGGAGGTCACTTCTGTCGTACTGGATAACCTCTGAGATTGAGGTGGCCAAAACCTACAACGATCTTGCAAAGAGGGTTATGGAATACGGGTGGGACCCAAGAATTCCCAGGCTCTTCCAGGAGCTGGCCCGAGAGAGCCTGGAGCACGCGGAGATACTCCTCGAGGAGTACAGGCGCACCTATGATAACGCTCCTCTCATAAAGCCAGGGATACCGAGCATCAGGATTGAGTTTTCCCTTGAGAAGCTGAAGAACTACCTGCGCAACGGGCGCCTTGTGGACCTCGTGGCCGTTCTAATGGAAAGCGAAGAGCTGGCTAGTGAAGTTTATAGATATCTAACTGAGAACTCTAATGGAAGTTCAACCGAGATGTTCAGGAGACTCGCGGATAATGAAAACGATCGCTACCTGAGGCTCAAGACCCTCATGGACTACCTCCAGGGGGGATAATGCTCATACCGGAGAGAACTCCCTCTATCTCCTTTACCTCCTCCGGGCTGAGCTGAAAAACCCTCTTTTCTCCATGTGGCAGGGACCCCAGTTCTTTCCTCATCCGTTTGAATTCCTCTCGGTTAAGCCCGAGCATGTGGTGGGATTTCTTTAAAGCTGAAAGTACTGTGCTCCCCCTGTGCTGGAAGAGCGCTCTCACAAGGTTCTTGTTCAACTCTATCCGCTCTCCCCTCGGCTTTGGTGTCAAGACGACCACCGCAGAGTCAACCTCCGGCTTCGGCCAGAATGCTCCCCTCCCGATGCGCTCCGCGATTTCAGCGTGGGCCCTCGCTTGAATCATTAGGGAAAGGCGTGAGTAGTTCTTATCACCTGGCTCTGCCACCATCCTCTTGGCGAACTCGAGCTGATAAACGAGGACGGCCCGTTCGAAATCGTGCTCCAAAAGGCGAAACGTTATCGGTGAGGATATCTGGTAGGGTAGGTTCGACACAACCTTGTTGAACTCAGGGAGTGGAACCCTGAGCACGTCACCCTCGATTATCTCAACGTTTGACCAGTTGTATTCGTTTCTCAAAATTTGAACAAGCCTTAAATCTCTCTCAATGGCATAAACCTTTCCGGCCCTTTTAGCTAAGACCTCTGTAAGAACACCCAGACCCGGACCGATTTCGAGGACGGTGTCTTTTTCACTCAGCTCTGCTCTCTCAATGTTCCTCTCGATTATGTCGGGCACCATCAAAAAGTTCTGGCTGAGGTTGCGGTTGGGCTTGAAATTGTATTTGGAGATTAAATAGAAAAGGCGCTCCCTCATACGCGGAATAACCTCCTTGAACCAACGAAGAGGCGGTAGCGGTCCTTACCAATTATCTCATCAACGATGCGCTTGGCTATCATCTTCACAGGATCTGGAAGTCCCTTTACCCTCTCACGAAGGTCATCGAAGCTCCTAAAAGGTTCCCTCTTGCGCTCGTCTATTATCTCCCACATGTGCTTCTTCCCTATCCCCGGAAGCAACTCGAGGCTGTGGAGCCGGTTGGTTATCGGTGGGGCCATGTTGAAGAACTGGACGAAGCGCTCCTCGTTGTTCTGGATTATTTCCTCGACGACATAAGGAAGCTCAGCTTTGGCCGTGGCTGTCAGGTCGTCGTATCCTATTTTCTTGTTTATCATCAGGATTTTATCCCTCTGCCCCTTACCAATGAAAATTCGCTCGTATAACATGAGGTCTTCTTTCGGAGCGACCTCAAGGAGGGTAAACGCTTTCTCACCGAGAACCTGTGCAACCGACTTTCCGGTTCGTCTCCCAGTTGGGATATCAGTGTAACCCTCAGGTAGGTAGTCAAGCACGTAAGCGTACTCCTCATACTCAACGTTCCGCCTCTTCTTGTCGAGGCTCTCCCTGTAAGAGTGTCTCCGGTACCTATCCATCGTCTCTCCCCCAAAACCTATACCCACCCGGAGTTTTTATACTTTGTCTAAAGGAAAAGAAGAGGTCACTCCTCAGGACGGTATTCGTCGAGGAGCTTCAATATCTCTTCCGCCTCCTCCCTGCTGGGCTGGTGAGCCTCCTTGGCGAAGATGACGTGGACGTCAAAGTAGTCCTCAGGGAGAAGGTCAATGAGTTTGGTTGCCATCTTCTCGTCGAGCCAGTCAAATAAGCCGACCAGCTTCTCCTTCAGTTCCACAGCCTGCTCAGGCTTGAGCTTTGCAAAGCGCTCGGCATGCTCGAGGCTAACCCTTGCCTCGTAGAACATCGGCTCCTCCGGGTTCTCCTCCATTCCCTCCGCCTTGCGCTTTTCGAGGAGCACCTTTACCTCCGCTGTCGTTACGTAGTGCTCCTCGACCTTCTTCCTGCCTATCATGCTCATCCCTTCTGCGCCCTGAGGTGGACCGGGTGTATGAAGAAGGTCTTGACCTTGCCGCCGTCCTTTATCTGAACGACATAGGCGTCGCCGCGCTTGCCAACGACTGTTCCTGTCCTTCCGTGGAACCTCGGGTCTGGCATTCCCCTGTGGTAGCTCGGCTCTATGACGATGTGAACCCTCTGCCCTGCTTCAAACTCCTGGAGGAACCTTGTGAGCGGGGGCATACCTCTCCTCCTCGGACTCTTGCCCAGCTTGCCGCGTGTCTTTCTCCTGAAGCTGTGTGCCTTCTTAACCATTCCAATCACCCCTTAAACCTTTACGGCCTCTAGGCCAGCTCACGTTTACAACATGATACCCACTGTGGGGGCGCTTTTCGCACCTTTAGATTCAGGACTAACCCCCAGGGAATCACTAAATCCTCCTGGAGAGTGTTTATAAATCTTTCACTTACCCATTTCTCCAGCGTAGGAGCAGTGGTAAGAACGCGATGGGGATTACCACCGCTGGACCGCAGATCGAACCTTCTGGTTTCTCTTTCAACGACTTTAACGGCTTGATCACTATAGGAATGTCCCCTTTGGTGGCTTTAACCCCAACCCGCCCTTTGAAAGTCTTTACAGCAACTTTACTAGACTTCACGATGACCATGGGGGCCAAGTGAATATGAGCGGGTTCAACGGTTACCTTAAAGGGATACACCTTAAATGCTTTACCATTGATTACATCTCCAAAGCTCGAAACGATGGCCAAATCCCTGAACGTTCCAATGCTTCCGTTTAACGCAACGAGACGCCATACTGAGATGAAAGAATTCCCCATAACAGCCATTCCAGAGGGTGCTACAAACGCTTCGGACTCCATTCCTGTGCCGTTCCCAACGAGAACAAAGCTGCTCTTAACGTTTCCATGTGTGTCCGTTTTCACGACTTCGTAGGTTGTGTCGATCCCAACACAATCAAGGCGGAACGCTTCAATAATAGCTGGCTGAAAGAAGAGGTTGCCGTTCGATAGGATCAGAGACCGTGTAGGCTCAGTAGACGAGGTACTGACGCTCCTCAGGCTAATGTTTTGCCCCGTTTCGGTACACTCCTTTATGGGGATGAGACGATAGAGTTTTGACCAGAGGACTGCGTTGTTCTCTATTTCCCCAAGAACGGTTCCGTTTGATGAACCACCAAGGAAGTAGATGGCTTCCCCGGTACTTGCGGTTGATTTAACGAAGAAGCCCCTTAGGTTGGTTTTGAATTCCTTTACACTTATCACTTCTCCGTTGGAGCCGAGCCTGGCGTAGTAGTATCTTTTCCCTGAGTCGTGGAGTATCAGATAATAACCCTTTGCAAGTTCTCCAGCCCCCACACTGTAAAGCTCCCTTGGGCCATGAACGATCCAGTAATCCCTCGCCCACAGAACTTCCCCGCTTCGTCGGTCGAGGGCCAGAACGAGCGGTTTGGAAACGTCTATTCAGTTTATGTCGTATTCAACGTGGGTTGTGATTAGGATCCTGTCCCCAGTCTGAACTGCATCGTCAACGAAAGGTATCCATCCTGGACTCACGTTGAGGAGATAATCTTTCGACCACACGAGCGTTCCATTTTCACTAAGCTCAACGACCCACAGGTCGGTGTGGTTCCCATTCCAGTCACGCCCGATGAGCAGTGTTGAACCGTTGGCGGTTGCATAGAGGATCCTTGGTGAGTGGAGAAAGTCCCCTTTAACAGCTTCAACCCAGTTAACGGAGCCGTTGCTCTTCAGGTACACAACCCAGGCTCCCGGAACCACAGGTTTCCCAGTGGAGGTCATGTTGAACGGAACTACGATTACGAATCCATTCTTTCCATCCGCTCCAACGCCGGCTATGGGGTTGGGATAAGTGATCGTTCCGTTACCCGGTGCCCATATAATGACAGAGCCTTTAACCAATCCTGCCACGAATAGTAACAGCAAGACAAGAAGAGTAACCCTCTTCAGCATGGTATATCCCCAAATACGAATCAGCAGGAAAAATAAAAAGTTTTTCATGAAGGAATACTAATGGTCAAGAATGTTCAGAACGTCGAGCCTCTCGCACCACGCCGGTTTCCCAAGCAAGTCGCTCACGCTCGGTCTCGTCCTACCTTTGTCACCTGAAATCAGCTCCTTGATGTAGAGGCCGCCGTCGGTGACAAGGCGCAACTCAAAGTGCTTTTCGTCAATCCATTTCGCCTCCACCTTGTGAACCCTTTTGATCCTCACCTTATCTGCCCTCACCGTCCTCACGCGCCACGGCGTCCTCTGGTGGATTTCAATACCTTTCAACTTCCTCGCTACTTCCCCCGCTTCCTCCGGTGTTACACCGTCCTCGACGAGAACTAAAGCGAGATATTCTTTACGGTGGTTCTTCGTTAGAACATTCTCGACCTCCTTCGGCGAGACGAAGCGAGGGTTGAGAGCACTGACCTTGCCGCTCGCGTTTATCTCCTCCACTATTGCGTTTAGATTGAGCTTTCTCTTCTTGGGCCTCTTGATCTCGACGATGAAGGGCCTGCCGTTGCCGAGCATGCGAACGTCAACGTCCTCCCTTCCGGAGCCTTTGAAGACGCACTTCCCGCCGCTCGCCTTTGAAAAAGCCCGACAGATTATGGAAGCAACACTGTCCTTAAAGCCAGGCATAGGAGTTTGGGGGATACCTCTGACGAGCTTCCTATAGCGGCCATAAATGTAAATCGGATTGATTTGAAGCTCAATTTCACCGGAATAAGGTTCCATGATAAAGACAACATCAGGCTTCTTGGAGGTGTCCTTTCCAGTGGCTAAACCGAATGCCTTCCCGAGCTCGCGGTTGAACTCGCGGTTAATCGGCTCTCCAGTATCGATTCCAAACTCCCTCCAGATTGCCTCTTCTCTCTCGCAGACCTCTTCCAAAAAACGCGAACCGACGAGAAACGTCTCGAAATCTACTCCCTCGGAAACTTCTTTCATCATCTCAACTAGTTCGGGAATCCCCTCAAAGACGTTTTCGCAAATCTCACACTTCTCCGGCTCGTTAATGGGGGGTAACCCCTCCGCAGAGCGCTCCATGTTGAGGACGAACCTTATTGCCTTTCCCCTCTCCTCGTTGGTGCCCTTTCCGAGCCTCGCGAAGAGTCTGCCGAGGCAGTGATTGCAGAGTTCGTGTCTTTCAAGAACCTCTCCAGCCTTCTCGACTATCATGTTCCCACCCTAATGTTTATATCCGTCCCGTCCAACCGCCTCGCGATGATGACTCGAAGACAGCGCATAATAAAGCTTTTGGAGGAGCGAGACTACTCGCCGAGCGAGCTTGCACTGGCTCTCGGTATACGGGGCAGGGACACCAAGAGGACCATACTAGAGGACTTAAAAGCGATTCAGAAAACCCTCAAACGAGAGGGTAAGATTCTCCTAATAAAGCCCGCCGAGTGTAGGAAGTGCGGCTTCGTTTTCCAGCCCGAGATAAAGATCCCCTCCAGGTGCCCGCATTGCAAGTCAGAGTGGATAGAGGAGCCGAGGTTCAAGATAGAGCCTAAGTGATGCTCTGATTTTGAAGCCTTCAAGGCCCGAAGGTTTATATTACGCGTCTTCCACTTTAGAACGGAGGGAGGCCAATGCGAAAGGTTGAGCGGTTTATGAAGGAGAAGAGCCTTGAGGTGGGCGATTACGTCAGAGTTATCAGGAAAGAGGACGGACGTGAGAGCGTCTACGAGGGAATAATCATGAGCCCCTACGAGCTTTCCAGCGGTGAAACCCTCACGATAAAGCTGGACAACGGATACAACATCGGGATACTCGTTGATGCAATTTCCAAAGTTGAGATAATCGAAAAGGCTCGGCCAAGGGGGGAGGTAAGCTTCGCCGAGATTTTTCCGAAGAAGCCCGAACTCCCGAACGTGGCGATACTGGGAACCGGTGGAACCATCGCGAGCAGGATAGACTACAAAACGGGAGCGGTTCACGCGGCCTTCACCGCGGAGGAGCTTGCAACGGCCGTTCCTGAGATATTCGAGATAGCAAACATAACACCCAAGCTTCTCTTTAACATAATGAGTGAGGATATGAAGCCCGAATACTGGAGGGAGATAGCCCACGAGGTTGCCAAGCTTCTCAACGACGGCGAGGATGGTGTTGTGGTAACCCACGGAACGGATACGCTTGCCTACACCGCATCGGCCCTCAGCTTCATGCTCCGCGACCTTGGAAAGCCCGTCATCCTCGTCGGCTCGCAGAGAAGCTCCGACAGGCCCAGCAGCGACGCGGCCATGAATCTAATCTGCTCAGTCAGGATGGCCACCTCCGACTTCGGTGAGGTGGCGGTAGTGATGCACGGCGAGACGGGCGACACTTACTGTTTGGCTCACCGCGGGACCAAGGTAAGGAAGATGCACACTTCAAGGAGAGATGCCTTCAGAAGTATAAACGATATCCCAATAGCTAAGATATGGCCTAGGGGCAAGATAGAGTTCCTGCGCAGTGATTACAAGAAGAGGACTGATTCCGAGGTTCACGTCGACGACAGAATGGAGGAGAGGGTTGCCCTCGTTAAAGTATTCCCCGGAATCCAGCCGGAGGTTATTGACTTCTTCGTTGACAGAGGCTACAGGGGGCTGGTCCTCGAGGGAACCGGCCTCGGTCACACCCCCAACGAGCTGATTCCTGTCATTGAGCGCGCTAGGGAGGAAGGAGTAACCATCTGCATGACAAGCCAGTGCCTTTACGGCAGGGTGAACCTCAACGTCTACTCCACTGGGAGGAGGCTCCTCAAGGCGGGCGTTATTCCGTGCGAGGACATGCTTCCGGAGACGGCCTACGTAAAACTCATGTGGGTCCTTGGCCATACCAACGACCCGGAGGAAGTCCGCGGAATGATGCTCACGAGCTATGCCGGTGAGATAACGCCCTACACGAGGTTTGACACATACCTGAGGTGATGACGATGACCGAAAAGTTAAATTACAAAGAACTCGGCCTCAGGGTCGGTCTTGAGATTCACAGGCAGTTGGACACGAGGAAGCTGTTCTCACCCGTCCCGAGCGAGTTCAGCGAGGAAGTTGACTTCACGTTTGAGAGGAAGCTTAGGCCGACGATAAGCGAGATGGGTGAGATTGATCCGGCCGCTTTAGAGGAGTTCAAGAAGGGAAAGAAATATATCTATCAAGGCAACTACAGGCTTACTGACCTCGTTTACATGGACGAAGAGCCGCCGAGGGGGCCAGATACTGAGGCTCTCAAAGTTTCACTCCAGATAGGCTACCTTCTCAACGCTACCCCCGTTGATGAGGTTCACTTCATGCGCAAGATCGTCATCGACGGCTCGAACGTTTCGGGCTTTCAGAGGACCGCGATAGTCGCAATGGATGGGAAGGTTGATACGCCGTGGGGAAGCGTTGGAATCCCAACCGTCTGCCTTGAGGAGGACGCGTGCAGAATTGTCGAGCGGAAGGAGAAGGAGGTAGTCTACCGCCTCGACCGCCTCGGTATTCCGCTGGTTGAGATAAGCACCACTCCGGACATACACCACCCGGAGCAGGCGAAGGTCGTTGCGAAGTATATAGGTGATGCCCTGAGGGCCACTAGAAAGGTCAAGCGCGGCCTTGGAACGATAAGGCAGGACCTCAACGTCTCGATTAAAGGCGGAGCAAGAGTTGAGATTAAAGGCGTCCAGGAGCTTGATATGATACCCCTCATCATCGAGCGCGAAGTGGAAAGACAGTTGAACCTGCTCAAGATCAAGGACGAGCTTCTCGAGAGGGGAATTAGACCGGGGGACATTAAAGAAGAGTTCCACGACGTCACCGAAATCTTTGGTAACACGGGCTCAAAGATAATCGCGAGGGCAATAAAGAGCGGGGGTAAGGTGCTTGCCGTTAAGCTTCCGGGCTTCCGCGGGTTGATCGGCAGGGAGATACAGCCGGGCAGGCGCTTAGGTACCGAGATGGCAGACAGGGCAAAGAAGTATGTGAAGGGTATCTTCCACATCGATGAACTGCCGAATTATGGAATTACAGAATTAGAGGTTAACGCGGTTATCGAAAAACTCGGACTTGGAGAGGACGACGCCTTCGTTCTGGTTGCGGCTGAGGAGGAAACCGCCAAGAAAGCCTTAGTAGAGGTCGTCAAGCGCGCTAAAGAGGTCATAGAAGGCGTTCCAGAGGAGACGAGGAGAGTCTTGCCCGACGGCAATACGCAGTACATGCGTCCACTTCCTGGAAAAGCGAGGATGTATCCAGAGACGGATATACCGCCGATATTCATAACACCCGAGATGAGGGAGAGGATAAAGGTGAACCTGCCGGAATTGCCCCAGGAGAGGGTTGAGCGCTTCGTCAAAGAATACAGAATTGATAGGAGTCTAGCTGAAACCCTTGTCAACGACGAGCGCGACGAACTCTTTGAGGAGCTTATTGGGAAGGGTCTCAAGCCTTCTCTGGTCGCTTCAATACTCGTCGTCGTCCTCAAGGGACTCAAAAAGGAGGCCCCGATAGAGAACCTCACCGAGGAGCACATTAGGGGGGCTTTTGAACTCTACCTTGAGGGCAGAATCGCCAAAGAGGCCTTTGAGGAGATATTCACGGAACTCGCGAACAACCCTGGAAAGACAGCCCAAGAAGTGGCCGAGGAGAAGGGCCTAACCCTACTGGGTGAGGAAGAAGTAGAGAGGATAATCGATGAGGTCATCCGGGGGAACATCGACGTCATAAAGGCAAAAGGCATGGGCGCGATAGGCATGATAATGGGAAGGGCAATGGCAAAGCTCCGCGGCAGGGCCGACGGAAAGCTCGTGAACATGCTGGTAAGGAAGAAGATCCAGGAGATAGCGGGCTGAAGTGCCCGTTCTCTCCAGCTCTTTTGGTCTCCCTTCTTGAATGGTGTTAGTAAAGCCTCCTGAGTGACCTTATTGAGAGTAGAGTGAAGAGGAGCGTCATAAAGATCATGGTGAGGGCAGACGCTAAAGGAGGGACGACGTCGTAGTAGTAGAGTATTCCGTAGCGCAGGCCGTCAACGGAGTAAGTCATGGGCGTTACGAGGCCTATGGGCAGGAACCAGCGCGGGAAGAGCGTCAGCGAGGCTATCGCACCGCTCGTGAACATCATTGGAAGTCTTATGATGTTGAGCCAGGTCATGACGTTTATCGGGTTGAATATCGCGAGAGAGATGTAAACTCCCATCGCCGCGAAGGTGAGGTTCGACAGGAGCAGGTTGAGGGTGGTTACTGAAACGCTCCAGAGGGGGTAGGTCATAAAGTGCAGAACGAGGAGGAGTGTTACCGTGCTCACCATGAGGCCGAATATCGTCCCGACAAGGATTTTGGCGACTATTATCTCCCCGTAACTAACCGGTGAAAGGAGGAGCCGCTCAAATGTCCTCAGCCGGCGTTCGAATATTATCGATGAAGACACGAAGGAGGTAGTTCCAAAGAGGGCCGAGATGCTAACGAGTCCCGGGACAAGGTGATCTATATCACCGAATCTCGCTATAAAGGCCAGGCTGAAGACCAAGGGAAAGATAAGCCCCCAGCTTATTGCACCCGGCTTTAACATGTACTCCTTAAGCTCCTTGACGATTATGGCGTAGACCTTCATCATAGTGGGCATCCCCCGCAGGCACAGCCCTTCTCGCCGTTTTCCTCCTCAGTCAGCTCGAGGAAGACCTCTTCTATGCTCGGCAGTTCGGTTGAGATGTGTAAAACCCTGAAGCCCAGCCCCCTCTTCAGTTCCTCGAGTTCATCCATGAAGGTATCAACGTCCTCAACCTTTAGAAGGAGTGAGTCTTCATCGAAGATCGGTGAGTATTCCTCAAGTGCGTGGATGATGGCGCTCTTCAACGGCTCAACCTTGAGCCTGACCCTAACCTCGCTCCCCACGAGCCTCCTGACCTCGTTCCTTCCACCTAGAGCCACTATCCTCCCGTGGTTGATTATCGCTATCCTGTGGGGGAGCGTCTCTGCCTCCACCATGTTGTGAGTCGTCAGAAAGACCGTCCTTCCTGATACGTTTAGCACCCTCACCATCTCGCGAACCATCTTCGCAGAGCGGACGTCCAGGGCTATCGTCGGCTCGTCCATGAATATCACTGGGGGGTCATGGATTAGAGCGGCCACTATGCTGGCTCTCTTCTTGAAGCCGGAGCTGAGCTTTCCAAACTTTTTCTTGGCCGGGAGGTTGAAGTCCTTTATGAGCTTCGACACGTTCTCCATTGGGGCTTCATAGAGCCTCGCCAGAAAGCGGAGGTTCTCTTCGACTGTCAGCTCATCGTAGAGGTTTGAAACGTCCTGAACGACCCCTATGCTCTTCTTAACCTTCACCTTTTCCTTCCTCACGTCGTAGCCGTTCACATAGGCCTCTCCCTCGGTTATCGTCGTCAGACTAGAGAGCATCCTGACCGTCGTCGTTTTTCCTGCACCGTTTGGGCCTAAGAAGCCGAATATCTCGCCCTTCCTGACCTCAAAGCTTATCCCGTCCACGGCAGTGAAGTCTCCGTAGCGCTTCGTCAGGTTGACTGCCCTTACTATCGGCTCGCTCATTCTCTAAACTCCCTCCACAAAAGGTATCCAACGAGGACAAGCCCGACTGATATCCCCACCACAAGGGGGAGACCTGAAAGCCTGTAGGACGGTGCCTCCGTGGTTTCCGTTGGTGTAACCGTCCCGCTGAGGCGGAGGACGTCTATCGTCTCCCGGCAGTTCTCAAGGGAGTGATAGCCGTAGCCAACTGCCAGAAAGCTTGCGTCCCTGGCAATTCCAACGTTCTTAACGCTCCAGTTGAAGCTTGTGTCCCACAGAACGGTTCCGTTCGGGGCGACGAATATCGCCTGCTTTGCACCTCCAGCTAAGAGGTATCCCCTGGCCGTTGATACCTGGAGCGTCGAGACGAGGAACGGAACTTTATAAACCACGCTCCCGTTCGATGAGAGGAGAACCAGGCTCCCGATGTCTCCCCCAACCGCGACGTTCTCTCCATCGGAGTCGATGTAGCGGACGAGGTTGTTGAAGTGCCTCATCCAGAGTTTCTTTCCACTCCACGATACCTTTCCAACGTCGCTCCAGCTGCCGTCCTTGGCCGTTACCCTGAGAAAGATCCCACTGTTACTCCCTATTGCCTGGCGGACGTAGCCACCGAACGAGTCTGAGAAGAGTACCTTTCCCGAGAGGTTGAGAGCCTTGAGGGAGTTGTCAACACCGACCGCTATCCTGTTCCCGTAGAGGTCAACGCTCCAAGTGTAGTTTCCAACCTTTTTCTCCCAGGCGAGCTTTCCATTCCTGAAGAGGTAAACGTAGCCTGAGCTGTCCCCCGCAACCACGATCTTTCCGTCCTTGGAAACGTCCACCTTTGTGATGGCACCTTTGGCCTTATACTCCCAGAGGAGGGTGCCGTTTGAATTGAAATACTGTATCCATTTTCCCTCAGTTCCTATAACAAGATCGTTGTTGCCACTCAGTGCCGCAGTGTAGGATATTCCCCTAGTTGGTTTCTTGAAGATGAGATAGCCGTTGGGCGAGAGAAGCTCGGCATAGTAGCCGAAGGCGAGGCCTATGTAACCGTTATCGTTGAGAGCCATGTCAAAGACTATACACTGGTCTGTGTAGGTCCATGTCCAGTTCACCTGAGCACTCGCAAACGGAATCACCGAGAGAAGGAGGAGAATGGCAAGTAAAGCTCTCTTCATTTTCTATCCCCACTGAAGTTTGGTCAGGAGCTTAAAGAGTTAGTGATCCAAAAGGTCAACTAACTTTGCTCTTGTGGGAAAATAAGAGACATCTCAACGGCCCAGCTCCTTGTGAGCCTTCGCGAGGTGTTTAGCGGCTATAGCGGCCAAAAGTGAGAGTTCCCCAGCTAAGACCGCGCCGGCAACTATCTCCCCAAACTTCTTGGCGTTGCTCCCTGGAGGATCTCCTCCGCCGGCGACACCCATAATCGAGAGCGCTTCCCTCTGGGTTGGAACACGGGTTCCGCCGCCGACGGTTCCTATCTCAAGGCTCGGCATGGTTATGCTCATATAGAGGTCGCCCTCTGGAGTCACCTCAGCGAGGGTTATGCCGTGTGAGCCCTCGGTTATCTGAGCTTCGTCCTGACCTGTCGCCAGGAATATCGCCCCGACGATGTTTCCAAAGTGCGCGTTGAAGCCGTAGGAAGCGGCCTGGGCAGAACCGACGAGGTTTTTCCTGTAGTTGACCTCGGCTATGAGTTCTGGCGTCGTCTTCAGCTTCTTCCCTACTGTTTCTCTCGGAATTACCGCCTCGGCTATTACCGTTTTTCCCCTGCCCTCGATGAAGTTAAGGGCGTTGGGCTTCTTGTCGACGCAGAGGTTGCCAGAGAGAGCCAGATACTTAACGTCCGGGAACCTCTCCTCAATGGCCTTCATTATTTCCTCGCTGGATATGGTAACCATGTTCATACCCATTGCATCTCCAGTCTCGAACTCGAATCGGAGGTAGAGGTTGTTGCCAACTATAAAGGGCTTAACACCACGGAGCTTTCCGTGTTTAGTGACCGCGGAAACGACCTCCTCCTGGAGGTAGTTGAGGTTGTCCTTAACCCAATCCGCTACCTCCCTCGCGCGCCTCGCGTCTGGACATTTAAGGAGCGGCGCGCGGGCCATTTTATCGGCTATAATGGTGGTTTTAACCCCCCCGGCCTCCGTCAGTGCGGAACAGCCACGGTTGACACTTGCCACCAGAGCGCCTTCCGTTGTTGCCAGTGGAATGTAGAACTCCCCCTTTGCATATTCGCCATTGATTTTGAGCGGTCCGGCGACACCCATCGGTATCTGAACCACTCCAATCATGTTCTCGATGTTCTTGCCTATGAGTCTGTTTGGATCAACCGAGTAATGCCCGATGTCCCCGAGGCTCACGCCGAGCTTCTTCTCGAGTGCCTTCCTCCTTATTTCAGTGGCGAGCCTCTTGTCACCATTCGTGTACTTCTCAACTTGGTGGAGCTTTACCTCTCCGCTTGCGACCTTCTCAACCAGCTCCTCAAACTCCATAACCACACCTCCGTGAAAAATCAGCCGAACATCCATTCCTCAAGAACTTTGCCGGTCTCCATGAACGCTAGGGCTGCATCGCTACTGGGGGCGTATTTCAGAACCGGAATCCCTGCGTTTATCGACTCTGGAACAGCGTTGTCAAAGGGTATCCATCCAAGAACAGGAACGTCAAGGTCCTCCTCAACGGCGTCTATTATTTTATCCACTACGTCCTCCGACTCGCGCACCTTGTTCAGAACGACCCCAATGTTCAGGTTGTATCTGTCTCCGAGGGCCTTGAGCTTTTCTATCTCGTTTTTAACCATAATCTCAAAGGAGTATATTGGAGAGCGCTCTATCTCGACGACGATTATCTGGTAGTTAGCCAGCTCAAACGTGGGGAGGGTGTCGAAGGGTATGCCCGTTGGGGAGTCGACAAAGACTATCCCGAACTTGTATTTTACCCTGTCGAGTATCTCTACGAGCCGCTTGGGGGATATACCGAGGACATCCTGGAGCTGTGTACTTCCGGGCATGACATGAACGCCGGTCTCGGGGTGTTTGTAAATTGCCCACTCTGGGTCTACGTTGGGGTCCTTTAGAAGGGAGTGCACGGTGTACTTGACCGTATCGAGGGAGAAGTGGAACCCAAGGTTCGGGAGGTAAAGGTCGCCGTCGACGTCCAGCACGCGGTACTCCCGCATGGCAAGATAGGTACTTAAGTTTGCGGTAGTCGTGGTTTTACCTGCACCCCCCCTCCCCGTCACTACCACCAGCGCCATTCCTCAACCCCCTTGTCCAGAAGGAATTATCAAAATTCATTATAAGGTTTCCGCTCTTTTCGGCAAACCGCCGACACTCTGGAGGATTTTCACAAAAGGTTTATATCGATTCCGTTCAGATAGGGATTGTAAAGTTTAGGAGATGATCGCCATGGCCGAAAAGATGCCAGCCATAATGAAAACCAAGCCCGCCTACGGTGCCGAACTGGTTGAGGTTGACGTCCCCAAGCCCGGTCCGGGAGAGGTTCTCATAAAGGTTCTCGCGACGACTATCTGCGGAACCGACCTGCACATCTACGAGTGGAACGAGTGGGCGCAGAGCAGGATCAAGCCGCCCCAGATCATGGGACACGAGGTGGCTGGAGAGGTCATAGAGGTCGGTCCCAACGTTGAAGACCTCCAGGTTGGTGACTATATAAGCGCGGAGACACACATCGTCTGCGGTAAATGCTACACCTGCCGGCACAACCGTTACCACGTCTGCCAGAACACCAAGATATTCGGCGTTGACATGGATGGCGTTTTCGCCGAGTACGCTATCGTTCCAGTCAGGAACGCCTGGAAGAACCCGAAGGGTATGAAGCCGGAGCATGCCGCCCTTCAAGAACCCCTAGGAAACGCTGTTGATACCGTCTTGGCTGGCCCAATAGCGGGAAGGAGCACCCTCATCACAGGAGCAGGTCCGCTTGGACTCCTCGGGATAACCGTCGCGAAGGCGAGTGGTGCCTATCCCGTAATTGTGAGCGAACCGAGTGAGTACAGAAGAACGCTCGCCAAGAAGGTCGGTGCCGACTACGTCATCAACCCGTTTGAGGAAGACCCAGTTAAAGCAGTAATGGACATAACTGATGGCGCCGGCGTTGAGGTCTTCCTTGAGTTCAGTGGGGCACCGAAGGCCCTCGAGCAGGGCTTAGCGGCGACTACCCCGGGAGGGAGGGTTTCCCTGCTCGGCCTTTACCCGAGGGATGTCACGCTCGACTTCAACAACCTTATAATCTTTAAGGCCCTTGAAATTCACGGCATAACCGGCAGGCACCTCTGGGAGACATGGTACACCGTCTCGAGCCTTATCCAGAGCGGAAAGCTTAAGCTCGACGAGGTCATAACCCACAGATACAACGGCTTTGATAAATTTGAGGAAGCTTTTGAACTGATGCGCGCCGGCAAGACCGGAAAGGTCGTCTTCTTCCCGCACAAAAAGTGAGGGATTTCTTTTTCTTTTCCAGTTCTGGCGAAGGCATTAAATATCAAAAACCCAACTCTTAAAATGGGTGTGAAAATGGAAGGGGTTGAGTACATATACGATGAACATGGGCGAATTAAGGGGGTCATAGTACCCCCTGAGCTGTGGGAGCGTTTGAAAGGCTGGCTTTTGAACCTTCCAAGTACAGGGGTATATACCGAAACAAAAAGGGCCTCAAAGAGAGCCTGCGGGAGCTGAAGGAGGGATGGGAGGGGGATTTCTGGTAGACACAAACATCCTCATCTACTACCTCGCCGATGCTCTACCCCGTGAGGAGTTACTGAGGAGTTACCGAAAATTGAGGAAATTCTTCGCGAGAGCTTCAACATCTCGATAATAACGAAAATAGAGTTCTTGGGCTGGAAAGGGCACACTCCGGAGGGATTCGAAAAGTCCAAGGAATTCATTAGCTTCGCCCATGTAATACCTCTAACCGATGAAATAGCAGACCTTGTCATCGAATTAAGGAGAAGGAAGAAGATGAAACTTCCAGATGCAGTTATAGCCGCAACAGCCCTAAGATATGGTCTCACACTCATAACGAGGAACGTTGAGGACTTTTGAGGACTTCAAAAGTATCGATGGACTTGAGATTTACAACCCGTTCGGGAGGGTTGACTAGAAAAGGTAGCTCGCTCTTGTTCTTAGTCTTAAAACTTACCGCAATTCTCTTAAGTTCTCCCTCTCATTCACACCGGGAGGTGGCATCATGGAGCTAAGCTACCAGGAGAAGCTCACGCTCATAAAGCTCGGCGAGGATAAAAAGCTCAAATTTGAAGAACTCGTTCGAAAGACCGGCCTCGACCAGGTCGCCGTCATGCGCTCTGTTCTTGGACTTCAGGCGAAGGGACTTGCAAAGCTCCACGAAAAGAGCGAGAAGGTTGCTGTTCTAACGGAAACCGGAAAAAATTACTCGGAGGTAGGTCTTCCTGAGTGGAGAGCTCTTGAGGTTCTTAAGGTGAAAGGAAAGGTTACACTCAACGACCTCTCCGGAGTTCTCAGCGAGGACGAGCTTAAGCCGATAGTCGGTCTCCTCAGAAAGGAGGGCTGGGTGAACGTCAGAAAGGAAAACGGTAAGCTTATCCTTGAGATAACTGAAAAGGGCCTCAAAGCAGAGGAGAGGCCGATAGACAGGGCTTTGAAACTCCTTGCAGAGAGGAAAACCGTCCCGGTTGATGAGATTCAGAAGCTCGTTCCGGTTAGAGAACTTAAGAGGAGGAAGATAGCCGAGGAGGACACCGTAACCGAGAGGACGGTTGAGATAACCCCCGCCGGTGAGAAGATCGTCGCTAAGGGCATTGAGCTGAAGGAGCAGGTATCCGTTCTAACCCCAGGACTCATAAAATCCGGTAAGTGGAAGGAAGTCGAGTTCAGGCGCTTCGATATTAAAGCCCCCGTGAAGAGGCTTTACCCCGGCAAAAAGCAGCCGTACAGGGCTTTCCTTGACAAGATAAGGAGAAGACTAATCGAGATGGGCTTCATCGAGATGACATCGGAGAGCATGATTGAGACCCAGTTCTGGAACTTCGATGCACTATTCCAGCCCCAGAACCATCCCGCCCGCGAGTGGACTGACACCTACCAGCTCAAGTACCCGAAGAGCGGCTACCTACCTGAGGGGGGGCTCGTTGAGAGAGTTAAAGAAACACACGAGCGGGGCCTTGCCGGCTCGCGCGGCTGGGGCTACGTTTGGAGCCCTGAGAGAGCAATGCTCTTAATGCCCCGCGCCCATGGAACGGCCCTCGACGCGAGGCAGCTTTCCAGCGAGGTTGAAATTCCCGGGAAGTACTTCACGATTCAGCGCGTTTTCAGGCCCGACGTTTTAGACAGAACACACCTCATAGAGTTCAACCAGATAGACGGCTTCATCGTTGGGGAGGATTTAACCTTCAGACACCTCTTAGGAATCCTCAAGCGCTTTGCGGTGGAGATAGCTGGGGCGAAAAAAGTCAAGTTCCTGCCCGATTACTATCCGTTCACAGAGCCGAGCGTTCAGATGAGCGCCTACCACCCGGAGCTTGGCTGGGTTGAGTTCGGTGGGGCTGGAATATTCCGCGAGGAGATGACCAAAGCTCTCGGAATCGATGCGCCGGTAATAGCGTGGGGAATAGGAATCGACAGACTAGCGATGTTCAAGCTCGGAATAGATGACATCCGCTACCTCTTCAGCTACGATTTGAGGTGGCTGAGGGAAGCGAGGCTGGTCTGGTGAGGTGATACCATGCCAAAGTTCGACGTTTCAAAGTCCGACCTTGAGAGGCTCATCGGGAAGAGCTTCACCGTCGAGGAGTGGGAGGACCTCTTCTTATACGCCAAGTGCGAAATGGACGACTCCTGGGAGGAGAACGGTGAAATCTACTTCAAGGCAGACTCCAAGGATACCAACAGGCCCGACCTCTGGAGTGCCGAGGGGATAGCGAGGCAGATCAAGTGGGCACTCGGCATGGAGAGGGGCCTGCCGAAGTATGAAGTGGAGAAGAGTGATGTGATAGTTTACGTCGATGAAAAGCTGAAGAACATCCGTCCCTACGGTGTCTACGCAATCGTTGAAGGTCTCCACCTCGACGAGGAGGCCCTCAAGCAGATGATAAACCTCCAGGAGAAGGTTGCCCTAACCTTCGGTAGAAGGAGAAGGGAGGTGGCGATAGGCATCTTCGACTTCGACAAGGTGAAGTCCCCGATCTACTACCGTGCCGCCGAGAAAACCGAGAAGTTCATTCCGCTAGGCTTTAATGAGGAGCTAACGCTTAGGGAGATACTTGAGAAGCACGAGAAAGGGAAAGAATACGGGCATCTGATTAAGGACAAACCATACTACCCGCTCCTCATTGATTCCGAAGGAAAAGTTCTCTCGATGCCGCCTATCATCAACTCCGAGATAACCGGGAGGGTGACGACCGGGACGAGGAACGTCTTCGTGGATGTCACCGGCTGGGATCTGAGGAAGATTATGCTCGCCCTCAACGTCGTCGTTACCGCCCTGGCGGAGCGCGGCGGCAGGATAAAGAGCGTTAAAGTCGTTTATCCTGACTTCGAGGTTGAAGCGCCAGACCTGACACCAAAGAGCTTCGAGGTCGAGCTGGACTACATAAGAAAGCTGGCCGGCCTTGAGCTGAGCAACGAAGAGATCAAAGACCTCCTCGAGGAGATGATGTACGAAGTTAATCTTGGGGACGGTAAGGCAAAGCTCCTCTATCCGGCATTCCGCGACGACATAATGCACGCCCGCGACGTCCTTGAGGATGTTCTCATAGCTTACGGTTACAACGAGATTGAGCCGGAGGAGCCGGAGTTGGCGGTCCAGGGCAGGGGTGACAAGTTCGTCGAGTTCGAGGACGCGGTCAGGGAGCTGATGGTCGGCTACGGCCTCCAGGAGGTCATGACCTTCAACCTCACCAACAGGGAGGCGCAGTACTCAAAGATGAACCTTCCCTGCGGAGAGGGGGAGTGCAGCGACTACTTCAACCACCCACCGGGGGAGCTGGTTGAGATAGAGAACCCGATAAGTCCCAAGTGGTCCGCCCTTAGGGCCTGGCTCATACCGAGCCTGCTTGACTTCCTGAGCCAGAACACCCACGAGGAGTACCCCCAGAGGCTCTTCGAGGTCGGAAAGGCGACGCTGATCGACGAGAGCAGGGAGACGAAGACGGTAAGCGAGAGCAAGCTGGCGGTAGCCCTGGCCCACCCGCGCGTGACATTCACCGAGGCAAAGGAGATACTAGATTCAGTCATACACCACCTGGGCTTCTCCTACAGGCTGGAAGAGGTCGAGCACCCGAGTTTCACCCCGGGAAGGGCCGGGAAAATAGTGGTTGATGGGAAGGCAATAGGTCTCATAGGGGAAATCCACCCGGCCGTGCTTGAGAACTGGGGCCTTGAGATGCCCGTTGCTGTCTTTGAGCTTTTCCTGGCTCCCTTCTACAGCGAGCCGTATCTCTGAGTCGCTCCCTTTTCTCTCTTCTCCATCAGGACGAGCATTATCTCAAAGTTCGTCACGTTTGAGATCACCTCTTCATCAAACACTCCCTCCATGTTATCACCCCCAACGAAAGCTCTCTTCAGCTGTTTATCAGCTTTGCCCCTTCCTTTTGGGATTTTGTCCAAAGATAAACTTGCTCTTTGTAAAAAAATTCGTCCATCCGTCGGGGAAAAGCACTTATACCCCGTCGAGAACCATCGGCCATGAAGCTCGCTCTAAGAGTAGCCTACGATGGAACCGCATTCTACGGCTTCCAGAGACAGCCTGACGTAAGGACTGTTGAGGGTGAACTGCTGGAGGTTCTCACCAAGCTGGGTATCATCGAAGACGCGGAAAGTTCGGGCTTTAAAGGTGCCTCACGGACAGACAAAGGCGTTTCGGCCCTCTTCAACGTCGTCTCTTTCATCCCCAGAGAGAGGCCCGGCCTTGCCCGCCCCGAAGTTCTCAACCATCACCTGCGTGACATATGGGTTCTCGGGGTTGCAAAGGTTCCGGATGATTTTCACCCGCGCTTCTGGGCAAAGTCGAAGATCTACCGGTACTACCTCGTGGACGAGGGCTTTGACAGCGGGAGGATGGAGGAATGCGCACGGCTCTTCGTGGGGGAGCACAACTTCTCGGCCTTTGCGAGGCTCGAACCAGAGAAGAACCCCGTCAGAAGGGTAAAGCGGTTTGAGATTGAGGAAAGACGGGGTTATTACATTATCGAAATCGAGGGGAAGGGCTTCCTCTGGGAGATGGCGCGCAGAATGGTGAACGCGATGAGGTTCTGCGGGCTCGGCCTTATGGAATCCACTGAAATCGAGGGAATGCTCAAGGGGCAATACACTAAAAAAGTCCCGCCAGCTCCACCGGAGGGCCTTGTACTGTGGCGCATTGATTATCCAGAGGTGTCCTTCAAAACCGACGAGAGAGGCCTTCAGAAAGCCAAACGTGATATCTTTGGGAGCTACTCAAGAGCGCTTACGAGGGCGGCCCTTTTTGGGGACGTTCTCCTCGAGCTTTAATTGCATTTCCCTGTCATAGTATTTTCCGTAGTACTGCTTGAGCGCCTTCTGTCGCTCGATGAAGTGGGTGAAGAGAAGGGGATCGTCGTCCTGGACGTCAACTATAACCGCCTTCATACCCCTTTTTGGTCTCAAAGCACGGCCTATGGTCTGTATCGTCATTATATCGCTCTTGCCGCCGCCCGCGAGGATTATCGCCGAAATCTCGGGTATGTCAACACCTTCCTTAAGGAGTGTAGAGATTAGAACCGGTATCTCACCGTTTTTGAAGGCCTCCAGTATCTCCCATCTGTCTAAACTCTGGGAGCTGAGAAACTCGGCCTTTATCCCCTTTTCTTCGAGCATCTTCTTCAGAATTTTGCCGTGCTCTATGCGTTTGACATCGATTAGGACGCGGTGGCCCTTTCCCGCGAGTTCAACTGCTTTCTCAACCACGACCTTGTTTCTCTCCTCGTTGTTCATCACGAGATCCTCGTAAAGCTCTTTGTATCGCTCGCTGAAGGAGAGCATCATGGACTCGTATGTTATAACCTCGAAGCGCGGCTTCGCGAGGAATTTCTCCCTAATCAGATCCTCAGCTTTAACCTCAAATATCGTCGGGCCAACGACTGCCTCAATCTTTATCTCCTCTCCACGAACCCTTCTCCACGGTGTGGCGGAGAGACCAAAGCGATAGACCTGTGGGAGGGAAAGACCGAGCTGATAAAACTTATCTGCGGCAGAAGTCCTGTGGCACTCGTCAAACATCAGAACCGCGTAATCGTTCTGGAGCTTGTCAGCACCCCTTGAGAGAAGCGTCTGTATCATTGCCACCGTTACTTCTCCTTCATCCCAGCGGTTGTCTCCTACTATACCAGGCTCAACACCGAGGACATCGCGAACCTTGTCCGCCCATTGGTAGAGGAGTTCCTTGGTGTGGACGACGATGAGCGTCGAGAGGCCTATCTCGTGGATTATCCTCAGTCCAACAACCGTCTTGCCACTGCCAACGGGGAGCGCAAGGACACCCATCTTTTCTTTCAATGCCTTCTTAACCGCGCGCTCCTGGTACCTGCGCATAACGTAACCTTCGTTCCACTTGGAGTTAAGTCCTACCCCTCTAACCTGGCGTTTGTCCTTCACGCGGACGCGGTAGCCCTTACCCTTGAGGAACTTCTTAACCCTCGGGAGAAGCCCGACCGGGAAGGTCTTCTCGTAGGGGTCGTAAAGGCTCTCGGGTTTGTCCCACTTCCCGAAGTCCCGGCGGTAGCTCAGCAGTTCGTATATCTTGAAATAAAGCTGGGGATCGGCTTTCTCAATCCTCACCAGTGCCGAACCGTCTGGAATCCTAAGGACAACCATGGGCATGGCCAATCGCTGGGGGTTTGGAAAAAGGCTTTATAGGCCTTTTGGAACATCAACTTAAGGTGATATGATGCTGAGGGAGATACTGGAGCGCTTTGACGACACCGTTGTGATTGAAAAGCCGGTGAGTAAGGAGCTTGAGGTCACCCGTTACCTCCTCAGATACCATGACAGGCCCGTCCTATTCGAGGACGTGGATGGCTGGAGCGTTGCCGGCAACATCTGGAGCACCCGTGAGAGAATAGCGGGCTACCTCAACCTCTCCGTTATGGAGTTGATGCCCTTCATAGCCGACACTATGGGGAACCCCTCTCCATGCAAAACGGTTGGTGATGCCCCGTTCCTCCAGAACTCGACGGAGGATTTCTCCCTTTTGGAGCTTCCGGTTCCCAAGTACTATCCTAGGGACGGCGGCCAGTACTTCACCTCGGCGATGGTCGTAGCGAAGGACGAGAACGGCTTCGTTAACGCCTCCTTCCATAGGATAATGGTGCGTGACGAGAAGGCTGCCTCAATAAGGCTCGTCCCGAGGCACCTCTACTCAATGTGGAAGGACAAAGCCGAGCACGGGGAAGAGCTTGACGTTAGGATCATCGTCGGAAACCCCGTTCATCTACTCTTAGCTGGAGCGACGAGCACCGTCTACGGGATCAGCGAGCTTGAAATAGCCAGCAGGATGAGTGAGAGGGCCTTTGGAAGGCCCCTTGAGGTGGTAGACCTCCATGGTATCCCTGTCCCGGTTCAGACAGAGTTCGTCTTCGAGGCTGGGCTAATGCCGGAGCTAGTTGACGAGGGGCCGTTCGTGGATATAACCGGCACCTACGACTACGTGAGAAAGCAGCCGCTGGTCGTCTTTGAGAGGATGTACCACGTCGATGAACCGGTTTTCCATGCCCTTCTTCCCGGCGGCTACGAGCACTTCATGCTAATGGGCCTTCCGAAAGAGCCGCAGATATACGCGAGCGTGAAGCGTGTCGTGCCAAAGGTCCACGGCGTTCGCTTAACGGAAGGCGGGGCGATGTGGCTTCACGCCGTAGTTTCAATAACCAAACAGCACGAGGGAGATGGTAAAAACGCGATTTTGGCGGCCTTCGCCGGCCATCCAAGCCTCAAGCACGTCGTTGTTGTTGACGAGGACATCAACATCTACGACGACCGTGATGTGGAGTGGGCAATAGCCACGCGCTTTCAGGCTGATAAGGACTTAGTGGTGGTTCCGAACGCGAGGGGAAGCTCCCTCGACCCCTCTGCAACCAAGAGCTTAACCGCCAAGTGGGGCATCGACGCGACCAAACCGCTCGACAGAAGGGAGGAGTTTGAGAGGGCCGAGGTTTAGCCCTCCTCCTTCACTAAGCTCAAGAAGACCTCCTCAAGGCTAGGTACGCGAACCATGAGCTGGAGTATCTTAGCCCCCTGCCTCCAAACGAGGTCGTTCACGTCTTCCCTTATGTCGCTGGGCGCTTTTATCCCGTACTTCGTCGGCGAAACCCGTTCGACCTCCCAGTCAACGCCCTCAAAGCTCACCGGCTTCGTCGTCTCAAGGAGTATGAGATAGCCGGCTTTCCTCAGGAAGTTCTCTCTGATGTCGTTTATGTTCCCTTCGACGCGGAGTTTGCCCCTAACGATGACGCCGACCGTGTCACAGACTTCTTCGACATGGGCCAAGATATGACTTGAGAAGAAGACCGTCTTTCCGGCCTTTCTCTGCTCTTTTATGATCTCCTTGAATTCAGCGATGCCCTTGGGATCCAAACCACTCATCGGCTCGTCCAGAATGAGGAGTTCTGGGTCATTTATCAAAGCTTGAGCGAGCAGGAGCCTCTGCCTCATGCCCTTCGAAAACTTGCCTGCCTTCTTGTCCTTCACCTCCCAGAGGTTCACGGTCTCTAGGAGTTCCCTTATCCTCTCCTTCCTCTCCGTCCGTGGAATATCAAAGGAGTCCGCCAAGATCTCGAGGGTCTGGTACGGCGTCAGGAAGTCCCAGAGGGTTGCGTGCTCCGGCATGTAGCCAATTCTGGATTTCGCCTCTAGGAGCGCCCCCTTGTTGAACTTGCCGTTATGGAAGACCTCCCTTCCGAGGAGACTTATCCTCCCGGAGTTGGGATATACCAATCCAAGGGTGCTCAATAGGGTCGTGCTTTTCCCAGCCCCGTTTGGTCCGAGGAAGCCGTAGATCTGCCCCTCCTTCACCTCGAGGCTCAACCCGTCGAGGGCGCGGACGTCACCGTAGACCTTGACCAAATCTTCTACCACGAGCATCGCCATCACCTCAAATCCATCCTGACAAAGCGGACGACTGCCACTGCAAGGTACGCTAGCGACATGATGATGAGGAGCAGGAAGTTAATCCAACGCTCCTTTATCGCGTAGCCAACTCCCCGGTATATAGGGAGGTTTGTTGCATAGGTCTTCGTGCCTTGCGGCGTATTCACGGTCTTCTGAACAACCTTGTAGTCCGAGACGTAGGAGGTTATGACCTCGGCCTGGGCAGTCGGGGAGTAGAACAGGTATTTGGTGTAGTAGTCCGCCTTCATGTCGCGTAGCCCCTGGTCTGAGATGCCCCCCGGAGCGTGGGTGTACACCTCATACTGGACGAAGATGGGGAGGACGAGATAGATGATGAAGAACACAACAAGGGCAACGCCAAGGGCCGAACCCGAGGACTTTAGGAACGTCGAGAGGACGTAGCCGAGGGCAAGGAACTCGACCATCACCATGAAGAGCACGATGTTCAGAAGGAAGACGTCACCAAACACCTTTCCCGTCAGGCTAACACCCACGTATGCCAGTCCGGCCAGGGCAACGAGGACCGCCAGTAGGACCGCGGCAAAGAACACGACACCTTGGCCCGAAAACTTTCCGAGGATGTAGCTCAGCCTGCTTATCTTCTTGCTCAGGACGACGCGTATGGTTCCCTCTTCTATCCCCTTGTTGACCGCGGTGGCACCCATAACGATGGCCACTATCCCAAGGAAGAACATGGACATTCCCGTGATGAACTGTATCATTAACGACATTGCCGCTTCGCCGCTCATTTCGCCGCCGCCCTTCATTCCCTGCTTGAGAACGTAAACGACCGGCATGTAGAACAGGAGCATGATGAGGAGCACTGCCCAGAGCTTTTTGGTGTGCATCCCCTTCTTAAGCTCGAGTTTAAACCCCCACCACACATTTAACACCTCCGTATTGGTCTGGCCGAAACTCTGAAGAAGAGTATAAAATGTTTTTCTTTATGATGGTTAAAAACCAAAGGTTGTGAAACCTCAGAGGGCCGCCAGTTTAAGAACTAGGGGCGCTTTATCGCATCTTTTGCGCAGGCGCCGTATGATCTCCCCCTTTCCGCCGAGGACGGGCCAGAGAATTGAATCTATATGAAGCGGCGGGATTCCGGTTTCAACGGCGATTCTGCTCCAGAAGCTCACGGGAGGTTCATTCGTGAAGCGCTTTGTGTAGGCGTTTATCCTCACGTCGTCCGGGATTTCGATAGACATTGGGTAGGGCACGAATTCGCCGAAGGCGAGCCTGCCTGCGTAGCCGAACATCTTGACGGCAAAGACTATGGTCTTGGCGTTCCTCTTTGAACCGAGAACCCTGGAAAGTTCATTTCTCAGTCCCTCCATCCCGTTGAAGTAGTAGCCCTTCAGCGCCCTTAGGTCAAGCTCGCTGAGGAACGGCTGAAGCCTCTCAAGCCGTTTGAGCTTTCCTGGAACGAGGCGCCTGTTAGTTTGTGAAGCGGGGAGAAAACTGGCATATGCCTCAATGATGCTTCCTTCGGGGGGATTGACCGAAAAATAGCGCGAGAACTCCCACCACCAGTCTTCTCCTTTCCCGCTCAGCTGATAGCTCACTATAGAGTTGGCCAGCACGAGCTTGATGAAGAGTTCGTCGTCGTTGAGGTTGCTGTGGAGGTTTCTGAGGGCGTCGAACTGGAGATCAACGCGCTCCTCTATAGTCCGGGCACAGTATATGCCCAGTTCTCGCAGGTGGCCTACGAGCACTTCAACCTTCTCCGCGTTCTCCTTGTATTTGACCTTGATGAAACGGTCGAGGGTCATTCTCTTCCCCCGGCCACATTTCTTATCAGTCGGTTTAAAAAGGTGTTCTGCCCTATCACCTCGGCCCCGGCGTTCCTCGGAAGCCCAAGCTCAACCTTGGCCCTAAATCCTTGTTCTTTCAGGAAGTCGTGTGCCTCCTCGGAAAGCCGCTGGAACTCTCCCTTTCGTATGAGGCCATAGACCGTCGGACCCCAGCTGCTCTGCCCTGCTCCGTAGGTTTTCTCGATCAGGAAATCAAGGATGAGCTTCACATCCTCCCGGAACTCGCCGCCCTGGTAGTCCTCGAAGTGCTTCCCCACGAGGCGTTGGATCGCCGTGAGGTGCTCCCCGAAGGCTTTGATGTCCCCATCTTTGAGCGCCGGGAGCAGGCCGAGCAGGATTCTGTGGCTTATCTCCATCGCGGCCTCTGGTTTTCCTGGAACCCCTGCCATCACCGGATTTTCCTCCTCCTCGTCAAGGCCGGGCTTAAGCTCCGGGAGTATCAGTAGGAAAGCCCACTCCCCAGGAAAGTCCTCGTGGAATATCAGCGGTGGAAAGTCACCCTTTACTCCGCCGTCTATGACGAAGCCGCCGTAAGCGAAGGAATAAACGCCGGCCCCGCCGTTTCTGCCCCTGCCAAGGGTTTTTGCAAGCTCTTCCACAGAAAGGTTGAGGTTTCTGAGCCTCACCACCCCGAGACCCACCGCGAGACTTAGCTGGGTTGTCGAGCCGAGACCTATATGCCTCGGAATGGCCCTTTTAACCTCCACACGGTAGTTCATCCCAGTTCCGTAGGCGGAGTTCATCCTCCTGAGAGCGGCCTCTATCGTCTTCCTGTCTTCACCCTCGGCCGCTATCTCCTTCGAGTCTGACTCAAGAACCTCAACCTCGTAGCCGTTTTCAAGGGCCACGCCGAGGCTCCCGAAGCGCCTTCCAAGAACCGCTGAAGGGTCGATGAGACCAAGGTGAAGCCTCCTTGGAGTGAGGATTATCATGAGCACCACCGTTCCTCTTTCCCGAAAGACCTTTTTATACCCAGCGCCAACATCGCCCGGTGATAACATGAAGTTCGCCGGAGTTGACTTGAGTGAACCGAGGATAATGGGCGTCATCAACGTCTCGCCCGAGAGCTTCTACAAGGGGAGCGTCAGGAACGATGAGGAAAAGCTTGTGAAGACGGCAGTTAGGATGGTTGAGGAGGGAGCGGCCTTCATCGACATCGGGGCAAAGTCAACGGCTCCCTACTTAGAGACTCAGATTTCTGTCGAGGAGGAGATAAGAAGAGCGATCTGGGCCGTGAAGGCCGTACGAGAGGAGGTAGACGTTCCAATAAGTATAGACACGACGAGCGCAAGGGTTGCGGAGGAGGCCCTCAAAGCAGGTGCGGACATCATCAACGATGTGACCGGCCTGAAGGGGGATTCAGACATGGCCAAAGTGGCCTCCGAGCACGGAGTACCGGTGGTAGCCTGCGCCCACGGTGAAGTTGGGGACTTCAGTGACCCGGTTCACACGGTTATCGATTTTCTCGAGGATAGTCTGACCATTGCAAGGGAGAATGGGATTGAAGAAGTTGCCGTTGACCCGGCCATCGGTTTTCTCCGCCCGGATTGGCCGCCCTGGTACGAGTGGGACGCCAAGATATTAGCGAACCTCAACGCCCTCAAAATCCTCGGGAGACCGATACTCATAGGAGTCTCGCGGAAGTCCTTTATCGGAGCGATAACGGGTAGAAAAGACCCTGCCGAACGGTTGGCGGGGAGCCTCTCTGCTACGGGCATAGCGGTATTCAACGGGGCGCACATCATCAGAACCCACGACGTTAGGGAAACGGCCGATGCCGTGAAGATGGCCACATTCATGAGGAGGTTCTGGCCTTAAGCTCCTTCGTTTTCTTCCATTCTTCTAGAAGGGTTCCGAGGAGGGAGAGCGCGACAGGACCGAGGATTATCCCGACTATGCCGAAGGCAAGGTAACCGCCGAAGATCCCCACGAGGCTTATGAAGGAGTTGATACCGGTTTCTCTTTCACCCATCTTTGAACGGAGCAGGTAGTCCGGAACCGGCGATACGAAAACTGCACTGTAGGCGGAGAAGGCCAAAGCCACCAAGGCATGGCCGGAGGTGAACAGATAAACCGCTCCGGCGAGCCATATCATCCAGCCGCCGATAACGGGCAGGAGTTCAAAGATGACCGTAAAGATGCCCACCGCTATGGCCCCCCCAGCAGAGGATACGGAGAACGCGTAGAAGCCGACGGCAATGGCCGTTCCCTTGAGGATGCTGAAGGCGAGCCAGCCGCGTAGGATACTATGAAGTGTTTTCTCCGTGCTCCCCATGAGCTTTAGGGCCAGCTCGCGGTTCCCCTGCGGAATGAGCGAGTGAACTTCCTCGCTGAGCCCCCTTGCATTAACAAGGGCGCCGTAGAAGGCGAAGAGCATGACGACGGCTTGGAAGGAGAGCTTGGGAAGTGAGTAGGTGTAGCCAAGGACGTACCCCTCAAACCTCTTTGGGATGTCCTTCGCGAGGCGCTGGATCAGGTCATAGATTGCCATGGGGAGGTGAAACCCGAGGAGCCACTGGAAGAAGGCGTTGATGTAGTAAGCTAGGGACTGCTTGACGTCGTTTATCCAGAGGGCGTAGCCTATTATGAAAAGGAACGTGATGATGGTTAAAACACCGGTGAGGGTAAAGGCTGAGATTCTGTTTCCAATCATTGAGGAGAGCCTTTCGTGGAGAGGGTAGAGGATATAGGCGAGGGTTAAAGCTATGATTATGGGGGAGATTATTGGACTTATCGTCTCCCAGACAAGGTAGAGTATGATGAGGGAAATGGAAAGCCAGATAGCCGCTTCAAGCTCCATCAAGCATCCCCAGGTACTTTAGTATAAGCCCCCTCGCCGAAGGTTTGTTGAAGATGAGGAGGTAGCCTTTCTCAAGGAGGATGAAATTCTTCCCGAGGGCCAATAAATCTTTCCGGAGTTTGTGAATCTCGACTTTGTTTAGGTCTATGGCCTCTTTGATCTCCTCTGGAGCGTCTATCCCTTCAAGGGCATTTTCAAGCCGGTTCAAAACGCTCCTGTTGGTGAACTTTACTGAGCTCGGCCTGAAATCCTCCGCCTCAATCTCCCCCGCTTCCATCGGGATTCCCCATAAGTCCTTGGCGCACTCGAAGGGGTAAACGTAGTCCTCTCCGTAGTCCGGAAGGTAAAGCTCCCTTATGATTGCAAGGAGAAGCCTTCTGGCATCCCTGCCGTAGAACTCAATCCTGAGGTTGAACTTTCCGTCCTCAAAGCCGTTCTCAAATACCTTCAGCTTCTCCTCGCAGAGCAAAACCCTCACCCCCTTATGTATGCGTTTACATAGCGCGGGTCGAGGAGGAGTGCGGTGCTCCCAAATATCCCGAAGTTAGAGGGTGGGCCACCGTTGTAGACCACAACGCGTGGGTTCGTGACGTTGAGCATCTTGGAGAGCAAATCAACGGCATCATCGATGCTTCCGGTCTCGTCAACGAGGCTTCCTGTGACGTTGATGGCGAACCATGTCCTTCCGGTGGCGTATTCCTTCGTCTCATTTAGGGGCATGTTCCTTCCGATGCTGACCGCCCTGAGGAAGGCCTGGAAGTATGTGTTTACTTGGTTCGCTATTATCTTCCTCTCCTGCGCGGTTAGGCCGCGCCACTCCGCTCCCATGTCCTTGTAGGGGCCCGTCTTGAAGACGTCGACCTTTATGCCGTTCATCTCGTAGTTCTTCTGGAGGTCGTAGTGGACATATATAACCCCTATGCTTCCGACCTGCGCCAATGGGTCGGCAACTATCTTATCCGCCGCAACCGCTATGTAATACCCTCCCGAAGCGGCCATACCACCGGTGTAAGCAACGACCGGCTTTATCATATCAAGCTTTCTCACGGTTGAGTATATCTCCCTGACCGCACCCACGTAGCCGCCGGGACTCTCTATCCAGAGGACGACGCCGCCTATGGAATCATTCTCCGCAATGCTCCTAAGGAGGGGGATAACGTGGAGTGCCGTGGAATCGTCTATGAGTCCAAAAATCGGAACTATCGCTATAGTCGTGTTGCCCTTTGGGGCGTTCTTTGTCCTTAACTGTGCTTGGAGGAAGCGTATTTGGCTTTGGAGTTCCTCTATCTGGAGCCTGTAAGCCGTGTCGTTGCAGGTTGAGTTGAGGGATGTCTCAACAACGACGGGGGATATGTTGGTTGAGTTCGTGGGGGAGTAGGATTTGAGCTCGGAGTTCTGCTCATAGAGCAAAACCACGGCCGCACTAGATACCGCCAACAGGAGTATCAGAACCGCGGATACGTACTTCCATATGTCCGCTTTCATTCACTCACCCGGAGGGATTTACGCTCCCGGCTTTTAAGGGTTCCCTTGCTAAGCTTTTTATATTCGGCCGCCAATTCCCTCCAAGGTGATGGTAATGGAGATAGGGGTTACGGTTTACCCACACTTCATCGCTAAGGACAAAACGCTGGCCTCTGTACTGGCGGACATAAAGATAAAGAACTACGACTTCGTCTCTATATTCCCCCACACCCTCGGCCTGATAAAGAACGGCATCGTTGTTGAGAAGAAGCTGAGGAACGTTGAGACAACCCTCAAGGGAGTTGGAATCGACTACATCGTTAGGATGCCTACCTCCGTCAACCTGCGCGATAACATCTACTACACGAGGCACTTCCGCGTTGCGAAGGCAGTTGCGGACGTTGCCATAAAGCTCGGTGCCAGAGTGATAGTCATGCAGAGCGGTAGAACCGGCAGGCTGGACCTTGAGATAGAGGCCATCCAGCAGCTCGCCGACATGGTTGGCCCATTCGGAATGAAGATAGCCCTTGAGAACACCTTCAGCGTCAAGGATACGCTTTACGTCGTCGACAACGTTGACAGGGGCAACGTTGGCTTCGCCCTTGATGTGGCCCATGCCTTTCTCAGCGCCCAGGGCAACGACGAAAAGCTTCTTGAAGATGTGAAGCTCGGAACCGACAAGACGATAATACTGATGATACACGACAACTTCGGAAAGCTCTTCCCGCAGGTTGAGCCTGAGGATGCCCTAGCCTACGGCGTTGGCGACCTCCACCTCCTTCCGGGGGAGGGTAGGATACCCTTTGGAAAGGTCCTCAGACTCTTCGGGGACGTGCCGATACTGCTCAAGGTCAAGAATCCCGAGAAGTTCGCCAAGATACCGACAAAGACCGGCCTGATAGAACTGCTGACGAGCCTATAGCTCCAGTCTCTCTTTTATCACACGGTAGACTTCCGTGAAGGCCTTTCCAACGGCCTCTTTTTTCCTTGAGAAGTGAGTGACATCCTCCGTGAAGTTATTCCTTAGGATTTCAGCGGCTTCCTCAACGGTTATCCTTCCCTCAAGCCACGAGTATGCGAAGAGGGCCTCCGCTACGTCCCCCTTTCCATGCTTGTCCGTCCTTGGAGGGATAATGGATCTGAGTCCCGCCAGCTCAAGGGCGATGGCTAGGGACGCGTTGGGAACCCTCTCTCCGGTTGGTTTTCCCAGATACTCACTTAAAGCGAGGGAAAATGTGAAGTTGACGAGGGAATCGCCGAGCTTGGCAAGCCCCCTGTCGGTGAAGTCCCTGCTGTACTGCAAGGTCACCACATCCCCGAGAATCCGAAAATAGGAAAAATCACTCGCTCAGCGCAGCCTTCCACGCTTCGAGAACGGCCCTGGACCTGTCGAATACCTTCTGGGCCGCCTCCTCCAGAGCCTTCTCCGGTGTTATCTTGCCATCGGTGACGACGCGGAACTTCGGCTTTCTGGCCATAAGAACCGGGTGTTCAATGGTGTAGCCCGCAAAGGTAATGTGCTCGTTCTCGTGGAGCACCTCGTTGAGCAGGTTGGCGAAGGTGTGGTCCTCACCCTCAAGGTAGAACTCAAGGACGTTTTCCTCACGCTTGATGACCTCGATCTTCATTTTCCTCACCCTTTAAGTGATTAAGCAGGATTTCCATGGCCTGCTCCTTGTTCTTCACCAGTTCGTATTTAAACTTATCCTCTTTCCATTCGGCCGCGCCAAGGTCAATGAGAATATTTGTTACCTCCTCCGGGTCGAGATTGAAAGCAACAGCAACCGGGAGAACGACCTCCCTTATCTGCCTCGTGGTGTTGAGCGAGATTTTGGAGAGTGCTTCCCCAAGTTTTCCTGCTACTTCTACAAGCTCTTCCCATGGAAGGGACGTTACAAGCTCTCCCTCGCTGGTTTCCACTGTTTCCCCTAGCAGTTTGAGGGTTTTGACCAGTATCGGCGTCGAAACGCTCGCGCTAGCCTCTCTCAGGAGGTCGTCCACCGTGTAGCGATAGAGCCCCCGCCTGTCCGGATAGAGCTTTGCACTCACCTTGTTGTGTATCTCCCTTACTCTTCGTATCGTCTCGCGTATCTCGTCCTTCGTTCCCTGGACGTTTATCTTGAGGTCGTTGAGCTTGCCGTGAACGTAGATGAAGGCGGATAAATTCAGCCTTTGGAGTTCCCGCATGAACTCCTCCTTCTCCCTGTCGTCACGGACGTGGATCGTTATGACCCTCTTAGCCCTCGCCATTAGGGATTCACCCTCCGGTACATGGATGAGAGCTTCCTCGTCTCAACGTGGCCGCAGCGCGGACAGACAAGTTTGTCACCGCGCCTCACCAATGGGGTTCTGCATCTAGTACAGAGAGCATAGATGACGCCAAGGTCAGGGCCCTTTGTGGAGAGCTGTATCGGACTTTTCTCCGCGGCGATGACGCGCGCCCTCACCATGTCACCTATCCTGAACTCGTTGAGCATGCCCTCAACGTAGCTCTCATCGACCTGTGATATGTGGATACCTGCCAGTTTGGAGGTCGCTACTTCCCTGTCGTTTTCCCTGCCCTCTATACGGATTATCTGGACTATCGCCGTCTGCGGCTTTACCTCTATAACCTGCCCTATAACGACGTCTCCAACCTTTGGAAGGGGTGGTGTGTCCGTGAGGGGTTCGACGCTTATCTCCATCCTCTCCCCGTCGATTACAACCGTACCTGCTCTGATTGCATACAACTCTCCGTTCTCCTCTTTGACACCATCACCTGGGAAGTACTCCTCGATTACACCTAGATAATCACCGGGAAGAACTATGTCCCCTGGCTTTACCTTCCTCTCATTCATCCTCCCACCTCCGCTAAAGTTCCGGTTCGGATTTTTTAAGCCTTTGGCCTCGGGAGGATTTATAAGGGAAGGGAAAAAGTTTTAGTAATTCGTGCACAGCCCAAGGTGGTGATTGAGATGAGAATGCTTCTGATACACTCCGACTACCTCGAGTATGAGGTCAAAGACAAGGCCCTGAAAAACCCGGAGCCGATAAGCGACGAGCAGAAGAAAGGCAGGCTTGACGAGGTTCTTGTTGTTTTTATGAGCGTTGAGAAGGTCGATGAGTCAAACCCTGATGAGGTTATCTGGAAAGCCGTCGCGGAAATCAAGGGTGTCGCTTCACAAGTCAAGGTAGAGAGGGTCTTCGTCTACCCCTTCGCCCATTTGAGCAGCGAGCTGGCGAAGCCGGACGTTGCACTCAAAGTTCTCCAGAGGGTTGAGGAGAAGCTTAAGGCGGAGGGCTTTGAGGTAAAACGCGCCCCCTTTGGTTACTACAAGGCGTTCAAGCTGAGTTGCAAAGGCCACCCGCTAGCTGAACTCAGCAGGACGGTAGTCCCGAGCGGAGAGGCGGTGAGCGAGGAGGAACGCAACATAGCCCTTGAAAAAGAGGAGGAACTAAAGAGCTACTGGTACGTTCTCACCCCGGAGGGCGAGCTTATAGAGGTTGATAAGTTCGACTTCACCGGGCACGAGAACCTCAGGAAGTTTGCTAACTACGAAATAAGTAAGAACAGGGTCGCTGACAGGGAGCCGCCTCACGTTAAGCTCATGCTTGAACACGAGCTTGTGGACTACGAACCTGGAAGCGACGGTGGAAACCTCAGATATTATCCCAAGGGCAGATTGATAAAGGGCCTCCTCGAGCAGTACGTCACCGAGAAGGTCATTGAGTACGGTGCCATGGAGGTTGAGACCCCCATTATGTATGACTTTGAGCACCCTGCGCTCGAGAAGTACCTGAACAGGTTCCCTGCCAGACAGTACGTCGTCAAGAGCGGCGACAAGAAGTTCTTCCTTAGGTTCGCGGCCTGCTTCGGCCAGTTCTTAATAAAGAAGGACGCGACCATAAGTTACCGCAACCTTCCTTTAAGGATGTACGAGCTTACTAGGTATTCCTTCAGGCGCGAGAAGAGTGGTGAGCTGAGCGGCCTTAGGAGGCTCAGGGCCTTTACGATGCCCGATATGCACACCGTCGCTCGCGACCTCAAGCAGGCCATGGACGAGTTCAAGAAGCAGTACAAGCTCAGCATGGAGGTTCTCAGGGGCGTTGAACTTACACCTGAGGATTATGAAGTGGCAATAAGGTTCACCCGCGACTTCTGGGAAGAGAACAGGGACTTCATCGTTGAGCTGGTGAATATAATCGGCAAGCCAGTCCTCATCGAGATGTGGGACCAGAGATTCTTCTACTTTATCCTCAAGTTCGAGTTCAACTTCGTCGACAACCTCGACAAGGCGGCGGCTCTAAGCACCGTTCAGATCGACGTCGAGAATGCGGAGCGCTTTGACATAACCTACTATGATGAGGAAGGCAAGGAGCAGTACCCGCTCATACTCCACTGCTCGCCGAGCGGTGCCATCGAGCGCGTCATGTACGCCATCCTTGAGAAGCAGGCCAAGCTCCAGGCCAAGGGGGTAAAACCGGCCTTCCCGCTCTGGCTCAGCCCGATACAGGTCAGGGTTATCCCGGTCAGCGAAGAAGTTATGGATTACGCGCTCTACGTGGCAGGGAAGCTCGAGGGGGCCAAAATACGAGCAGACGTCGATGATACCGGTGACAGGCTCAACAAGAAGATAAGGAAGGCAGAGAAGGAGTGGGTACCGTACATCGTCGTCGTCGGAAGGAACGAGAAGGAGCAGAACACCATCACGATAAGGAGAAGGAGCGACGGAAAGCAGGTCGAGATGCAGCTCGGGGATCTAATCAAGGAGGTAAAAGGCCATACCGAGGGCTTCCCCTACAGGCCGAGGCCCCTACCGCTCCTCCTCAGCAGGAGGCCTAAGTTCAGGGGTTAATCCGACCCTTTCGAGCGTTACCCTCTTTCTTCCCCTTTCCACCGTCATAGAATAGACCGCTGGTTCGAAGTCTGCATGGGGAGCCTTTAGCAGATAGAGAAACTCCTTTATGTGGTCTTCGTGAATCCACGACTTCGCGAGCAGAACGTAGTCACTGAGGTTTGAGACCCACGCCACAAAGCGTCGCGACACCATGTCGGCGTTGACAGGTAGTATGAGGTTAGAATTCTGGGATCTAACGCTCTTTGTCGCAACCGTCTGGTTGAGAAGTCTCAAGGTGTTATCCTCCCCGAGCATTACGGCCGCTCCATCGAGTGTGTGTATCATGCGGAGGGATTTTTCTGAGCGAAGTTTCTCTTCAAGGATCTCGTAGTATATTTTATCCACCCTGGGGTTTATGGTCTCAGGTTCTACCCTATCGAGGTAGAACACACCGGGCAGATTATATCCAAGCTTTGCGTAGCGGGAGCCGAAGACGTCTATGATAGATATCTTTTCTTCTCTTAAGGCTTTTTCAAGGTCGAGGCCAACGCTTCTACCCCTTCTCATGAAACTCATCAGTGGAACGCTGTAGTTCGAGACCACAGTGAAGTAGTCGTTTTCAACAGCTTTCCTGAGGAATAAGAAGAGGATCTGCCAAGCGGAGGAGTAAGCGTCGTAGATAGCCGCTATGTTGGTGCCTTGAGCAGGCTCTCCTCCCTTGAATATCTCAAAGAGATCCATCTTTGCCATATCACCCACCGGACCCGGAGGTTATCTCCTCCAGGAAGTCCTTGGCCTCTTCGCTCAGTTCCTCTCTCTTAACCTCTTTTCCATATTTGTCGTGGAGCTTTCCGTCGTGGAAGTTTATCTCGAAAACTTCGTAGCGCTCCTCGCTCTTCTCGTGGTGCTTGATCCCATGCCCCCTGAGGTGTCTCTCGAGGCTCTCGACATCGACATATTTTCCGCAGATTTCACACCTGTAGAACTGCCAGAAGGCGTAGTCTTGGCCGGCGAGCATGTTGCTCTTGATGTGGTCGATGAGCGCCCCTCCGAGGTACTCATAGAAGTCTTCTTGGATGAGCCTTCCATCCTCTTCTATTACCCTGAAACCGCTCCAGACTATGTGATCGTTTATGTCGGCGAGGGTGGCCTTTATGTAGCGGTATGTAAGTATAAAGGCTCCATTGTGGATAAAGAAGACGCTCTTATCGGGGATGGCGATTATCCTTATCCCATCGGCTTTTTCTTTCTCCGCAAGCTCTTGGGCGTGCTCTTTATCATTGGCAACGTCTATGATGACCTTCACGTTGCTCTTCTTGTGTGTTCCGGTTATCCTGTCATCCCGTATCTCCCAGTGGTAATCATCGAGATACCTGACCTGCGCGTAGACTCTCTTAATCTTTGGACTCAGCTCGCCGTATCCCATTTTCAACCACCGCTGAGAAGTCGGACTCAACGTTAATAAGCTTTAGCGGAAAACTTTAAAAAGGGTCGTTCTGGCAGGCCAAGGTCCCAATCCAGAAAAGCTACCTCCCAAAGCGCCTTTGCCTCTTCTGGTATTCGCGGATGATTCGGAGAAAGTCAATCTTCCTGAACTCCGGGAAATAGACGTCGACGAAGAAAAGCTCGCTGTAGGCTATCTGGTAGAGGAGGAAGTTGCTTATCCTCTCCTCACCCCCGGTTCTAATGACGATATCCGGGTCGGGCATTTCAGGATAGTAGAGGTAGCGTTTTACCAGCTCCTCGTCGATATCCTCAGCGCGTATCTTACCAGCTTCGATGTCCCTCACTATGTCCTTCACCGCATCGACTATTTCGCTCCTCCCGCCATAGGCTATGGCAATGTTAAGTATGTAGTTCATATATTTTCTAGTTGCCCTCTCAACCTCTTCAGCGGCCTTCCTAACGTTCTCAGGTAAGAGCTCCTTCCTCCCGAGGATGTTCACTCTCATACCATATTTATGAACCCTCTCATCCACCATCAGCTCTTTGAATTTCTGTTCGAAGAGGTTCATGAGGGCGTTTATCTCCTCAGGTGTTCTCCTGAAGTTCTCTGTGGAGAAGGCGTAAACCGTGAGCGTCTTTATCCCGAGTTCACGGCACCACTCGAGGATCTCCTCCAGTTTCTGGGAACCGAAGAAATGCCCGTACCAGGGCGGCTTCTCAAGCTTCCTCGCCCACCGCCTGTTCCCGTCCATTATTATGGCCACGTGGTTCGGTAATTTACCCGATTTTACCTTCTCAAAAAGGTAGTTCTCGTAGAGGTCATAGACTGGTTTAAAAAGTATATGGGGAACGTGCGAGAGCAGACGGTGAAGCATTGATCATCACTCGATCTTCTTCCTTGATTTAAGGTGCTTCTCGGCAAGTTCCATGTAGATCTCAGCGTTCTTCTTCGTCCACTTGATTTCTTCCTCGCTGAGCTGTCTGACGACCTTTCCTGGAACGCCGACAACGAGGCTGTAATCGGGTATCTCCTTGCCCGGCGGAACCAAGGCTCCCGCTCCTATGATGACGTGTTTCCCCACCTTTGCCCCATCGAGGATTATCGCGCCCATGCCAATGATGGTGTAATCGTCGATAGTTGCGCCGTGTACGACGGCGTTGTGGCCGATGGTAACGTACTTCCCGACTTTGGTGGGAAGGCCGTGGGATGTGTGTATGCTGACGTTGTCCTGGACGTTAGAGCAGCAGTCGATGTAAATCTGCTCTATATCACCGCGGAGAACCGCTGAAGGCCAGACACTGGTTTTCTCCTCCAAAACGACATCCCCTATAATGGAAGCAGTCTCATCAATGAAGGCCATCTCGTGGATCTTTGGCTTTTTTTCTCCGAGTTCATAAACCGCCATGAGCACCACCAAAGTGGCCTCTCCGACAGGACTTATAAACCTAACCGGACAATTGATGAGGAGGGTGAGCAATGAGGTACAGAACCGGTGCAAGCGCGGAAAGAGAACTGATAAAGATGCTTGAGAATACCGGCTTTGCCGTCGTCCGCTCGGCTGGGAGCAAGAAGGTTGACATAATCGCAGGAAACGGGAAGGTCTTCCTCTGTATAGAGGTTAAGAGCACCCACGATGAGAGGCTGTACTTCAGCGAGGAGGACTACGAGAAGCTTGTCTCCTTCTCCAAACGCTTTGGAGGGAAGGCTGTAATAGCGGTCAAGTTCATAAACCGAGGCTGGCGCTTCTTCTACCCTGAGAGCCTCCAGAAGAGGGGCAAAAACTATAAGCTCGATGTTCAAACAAAGGATTATCTGACCTTTGATGAAATCACGGAAAAGCAGAGTTCCCTCATAGGGGTGATAAAGCGTGAAACGTAGGGTTTATCTAATACTCCTTATTACAGCGATATCCTTGCTTGCTTCAGCCGTCAGCGCTTCGGAGAATGCAGTCTTCTCCATAGAGCCCCTAAACAACAACTTCACGGCCCTCCCAGGGGATACCATAGTTGTTCCATTCAGGCTGGTTAACCTTGGGAATGAAACCCTTGAGAACATTACTGTTTACCTAACAGGTCCCGCTGGGGCTTTCCTCTATCAGAGCACCCTCGTTTCAGACCCGATTCCTCCAGGGGGTGACTACAACGGCACCCTAACCCTCAAGGTTCTGAACACTGCCCTCGGTGAGTATAAGCTCCTCCTCGTGGCCCGCCACAACAGCACTTACAGCCAGGCCCCCGTTTTTGTGAAGGTGAAGATGATAACGGACTATTCCTTATCCATAGACTGCGAGGAGCGTTACCTGATTGGGAAGCCCATCACGGTGAAGCTCGGGATAGCTTCCGAGTCGAATGGAATTCTAAGTGGTAGTGTTGGCTACTACGTTCTCGGGCCGTCTGGGACAGTTTTCAACAGAACCACGGTAACCTTTGTAAAGCCCAACCAAATCTGGACACAGCGGATCCTCTTGCGCAATCTCCCTGTTGGAGATTATGAGGTGTACCTCTGGGCCAACTTCAGCGGGGCCTATAAAGAAGCCTGGAAGACGTTTGAGGTCTACAGGCGGCACCTTGGATACAGGGTGGGCTTCAAGGACGGTGAGATAAGCGTCTTCGTATATAACAAAACCGGCTCGGGGGTGGGTGGCATCCCCGTCACCATCGGCAACACCACGCTGACAACGGGCGACGATGGGAGGCTGAACGTTCCCGTTTCGGAGCCCGGGACATACGTAGTAACCCTTGACCTCGATGGGAAGATAGTCCGCATTCCTGTTGAAGTGAGGGGGCTGAGGCTTTCCTACGAGCAGAACGGGAGCAGACTCATCATTGAAGTTCTTGATTCAGCCGGTTTTCCTGTTCCTAACGTCACAGTAGAGGCGGTTGGGGCACTCGGCAGGGACTACTCAGTTACTAACTCCTCCGGAATGGCGTTGATAAACTTGAAGAAAACCGGCTACGGTATAGTCATCCTAAACGCAGAGAACAGCAATTACCTCGGTGTATCCGCTACTGCCAAGACGATCCAACCGCCAAGCCTCTCACCGACCGAAACGAGCACTACCCCCCCAACAACCCCGTCCCCAACAATAACCCCACCCATCAACACCACGACCGTTCCGGAGGAGCCGCCAGGGGGCCATGGGACACTTGCCGTTATACTCCTCATCTCGGGGATCCTCTTCGCGGGTACATCCTACCTCGCGTTCTTCAGGCCGCTGGTTCAGGAGGAGACCATAGATCGCCACTACTTCGTCAAGGTTAAGGCACCGAGGCTTAAGGGCCTCGAGAACTTCCGCTTTGAGAGGCAGATGAGCGCCCTTGAGGTGAGGGCGACTAAAGGAGAGGCGAAGGTTGAAGACGGTGCGGTGATCTGGGAGGTGGAGCACCTCGAACCCGGTGAGGAGGCTTACCTTCAGGTTCTCCTTGGGTGATCCCCGAGCTTCCGTTTCGTTTCCATTTTCGCAAACCTTATTAAGTCAGCCAAATACATTCAGATGGAAATCTAAAGGAGGCGAAAGCCATGGTTGACATGGAGCTTTTGAGGAAGGTTGTCGAAGCGCCGGGAGTTTCCGGCTACGAGTTCTTGGGAATAAGGGACGTCGTTAAGGAGGAGCTTGAGAAGGTTGTCGATGAGGTCTACGTCGACAGGCTCGGCAACGTCATAGCCCACAAGAAGGGTTCTGGACCGAAGATCATGATAGCGGCCCACATGGACAAGATAGGCGTCATGGTGAACCACATAGACAAGGAGGGCTACCTCCATCTCGTTCCCATCGGCGGCGTTGACCCCAGAACCCTGGTTGCGCAGAAAATCCGCTTCTTCACCGAGAAGGGCGAGCGCTTTGGAGTTGTCGGCCACATACCGCCGCACCTCCAGAAGCCCGAGGACAGGAGCAAGGCCGCGAACTGGGACACCATCGTCGTTGACGTTGGTGCCGACAGCAGGGAAGAAGCTGAGGAGCTCGGCTTCCGCGTTGGAACGGTCGGCGAGTTCGCCCCTGCCTTCGTCCAGCTCAACGAGAACAGGATTGCCACCCCGTACCTCGACGACAGGGTCTGCCTCTACGCCATGATTGAGGCTGCCAAGAGGCTAGAGAACCAAGAGGCCGACATCTACTTTGTTGGTTCAGCCCAGGAGGAGGTTGGACTCCGCGGTGCTCACGTTGCCTCCTACGCAATCAACCCGGAGATAGGCATAGCGATGGACGTCACCTTCGCCAAGCAGGTCGGCGACAAGGGCAAAATCGTTCCGAGGCTCGGTGGCGGGCCGGTCATGGACGCAGTCGGGCCGAACATCAATCCGAAGGTTCGCGCCTTCGCCGATGAGGTTGCCAAGAAGTACGGCATAGAGCTTCAGGTCGAGGCCAGCCCGAGGCCGACCGGAACCGACGCAAACATCATACAGATGGCGAGGGAAGGTGTTGCAACCGCCGTTCTCAGCATACCGATACGCTACATGCACAGTCAGGTCGAGACCGCAGACCTCAGGGACATCGATAAGACAATCGAGTTCGCCAAGCACTTCCTCGAGGAGCTTGGGCCGATGAACCTTACCCCGTGAGGCCTTCTCTTTTCTCCCACCTTTTCGTTCTGCTCCATTAACTTGGAAATCCCCCAAGATCCCTCAAGGAAAAGTTTATTTTACCCCAAAAACTATTATCCCCAGTTAATACCAGCGCATTAAGACGAGGGATCAACCATGATAGAGGTGGAACTCAAAGGCTACGCTGACGAGGATGTCTTCGAAAGGGTCAGGGAGAGATTTGAACTTATAAGGCGGGAGTATCAGGAGGACAAGTACTTTGCCCATCCCTGTAGAGATTTCTCCGAGACGGATGAGGCACTGAGGATACGAAGGAGGAAGTTCGATGGCCATTTTGAGGTTTTTTTGACCTACAAAGGCCCCAAGATTGACCCTACTTCCAAGACACGCCAGGAGGTAGAAGTTCAGATTGAGAACCCCAAGGGCCACGAATGCATACTAACTTCCCTAGGTTTCAGGCCGGTTTTCACGGTCTCAAAGGTCCGCGAGAAGTACTACTACGACAGGGGGATTATCATAGCCCTCGATGAGGTGGAGAACCTCGGCAAGTTCGTTGAGATGGAAAAGTTAGTGGAGGACGGAGAGGAGGTTGAATCCACTGTTGAGGAACTTAGGGAGGTCCTAAAGTCTCTTGGAGTAGAGCGGTTTGAGAGACGCTCTTACCTAGAGCTTCTGCTCGGAGGGAAGGACTGAGATGGGCAAACTCGATGAGTTCTTCAAGCTCAAGGGCGGAGAGGAGAAAAGTAAGTCCGACCTCGAGATACTGGACGAGATAGAAGCGGCCCTGCGTGAGGGCAACCTTGAATACTCTATACTCCAACTTAAGAGCATCAAGAAGGAGCACAACCTCTTCCTTGCCCTTAGAATGATAATACGCGAGCTTACCGCCGGGGTCGAAGATCCCGAGCAGTCCAAGCTCTCTCCGTCGGAGGTCATGCTTGAGGTGAAGGAGATAACGGTCGTGGTGAACACCCTTGTGAACCCGGCCTACCGTTCTATCCTCCTTGCGGATCTGGCGGTTCTCTTTTACCTTCTTGGCGATGATATGAGTGGTGATATGACGCTGAAAGTCGCGGTTAACTTATCACTCAACAACTTCAGTGCGCTGAAGGAGATAGTACGTAACCTCCTGAGCAGGGAGCTTCTGGAGAAGGCCGGCTACGCCCTCAAGCTCATTAAGAACCCCGAGAAGCTCGACATGGTCTTCGGTCAGCTCGCCGTGGTGTTCTACCGGGAGGGTGATGTAGGCAGGGCCATGAGCGTCCTCGAGTACATAAAAAACCCCTTCCACAAGGTAATGGCCCTCTGTGATATAGCCTCCTTCGAGGCCGAGAGGGACAGGGAGGAGGCGGGGAGAATCCTCAATGTGGCCTTCAACCTGGCCGAGAAGATTGATGATCCCAACGCTCGTTTCGAGATCAATATGAAACTCTACGACCTGAAGCATTCAATCAAGGGAGACTCCCTAAGTCTGAGTGATGTTCTTTCAAAGGGGGAAACTCCTCGGGAGTGAGGGAGAGCCCTTTGACCAGGCCGCGTTTTCTAAGCTCGTGCGATACTTCTATGGACGGCGGAATCTTAACCCCGATTCTTCTCAGGGTCTCGACCTCTTCCGCGATTTCCTCAGGCTTCCCCTCGAGGGCAATCGTTCCATCTGCAACGACAAGTATCCTGTCCGCGTTCCGGAAGAGGTATCCAGTGTGGTGCTCCACGAGGATGACGGTTATCCCGTGCTCCCTGTTGAGGAGTGAAATCAATCCCAAGACTTCCCTTTTGCCCCTAGGATCGAGCTGGCTCGTGGGTTCATCCAGGACCAGTATCGACGGCCTCATCGCGAGAACTGCCGCGATTGCGAGCCTCTGCTGCTGACCCCCGCTCAGGTTCGGTGGAAACTCCTTTTCAAGCCCTCTCAACCCCGTCACCTTAAGTGCCCAGCGGACGCGCCTCAGCACCTCATTCCGCTCAATGCCAAGGCTCTCAGGTCCAAATGCAACCTCTTCCTCAACCGTCATGTTGAAGAGTTGGCTCTCGGGGTTCTGGAGGACGAGGCCGACGATGGTTGAAAGCTTTGAGACGGGCGTTTCAAGTGTGTTGAATTCCTCTCCCGTCCAAGGGTCCCTTATGAGAATCGTTCCGTTGAAGTCTCCCTTTATTGAGTTGGGGATTATACCGTTTAAAGTGAGGCAGAGGGTTGATTTTCCCCCTCCGCTTGGGCCTATCACGCCGATCATCTCCCCCTTTCTCACGGAGAAGCTAACGTCGTGGAGGGAGGGCTTCTCCGCCCGGCGGTATGTGAAGCCCAGATTTTCCACCTCGACTACGTTCATTTCCTCTTCACCGCCTTGGGTATAAGGAAGAAGGTGCTTATGATGAAGACCAGCGTTGAGAATATCTCGAGCCTTCCAATCCACATTAGGAGAATGAAAAGTATCTTGAGGTCTGGGGCCATGTGGGCGGAGGTTATACCCACGCTCAGCCCCACGTTGCCCTGTGCGGAAGCAACCTCAAAGAACGAATCCACGAGGCTTCTTCCAGTGCGGAGCATCACGTAAACGGTTCCAAAGAGTAGCAACGCCAGATAGGTCATCGTGAAGCTCATGACCTCTTGAATGTCCCCCTCGCTGAAGATGTAGTCTCCGACCTTACGTTTTATCACCGCACCCCTAGGCAGTATCGCCTGTTGTATCGTCCACTTGAGACTCTCGTACATCAACGTGACGCGGATAAGTTTTATGCCCCCTGCGGTGCTTCCGGCGCCGCCGCCTATGACCATGAGAATCCCGAGGATAAACTTTCCAAGCGCTGGATATTTGTTCAGGTTCGTTATGTCGAAGCCGGTACAGGTTATGGCAGAAACCGAGTGGAAAATAGCCTGCTTGAGGGCATCGCCGAGTCCGTCCCCCGCCTGGTAGAGGCTGTATGCAACGAGGGAAACCGCAGGAACGAGAAAGAAGAACATGTACCTAACCTGAATGTCATCGAAGAAAGGCTTGAGGTGCTTGCTTACGAAGACCCGGTAGTGGACGGTGAAATTAATCGCACCGAGTGTCATTAAGAGTATGGTCACTGCATCGATGGCCGTGCTGTGGTAGTAGCCGATGCTCGCGTCGTGGTCGCTCATACCGCCGGTTCCGAGGCCTGTCATGGCGTTTACAACCGCGTCAAAAAGGGGCATCCCGTTTATGTAGTATAGGTATATCCCAACAAGGGTTAGAACGAAGTATATCTCAAATATCACCTTGGAGGTGTTCACAAGGTTAGGGAGGATCCTCTCGCTCCTCGCCTCAGCCCGGTAGAGCCTAGCCGCGGCGACACCGGGCCTTATAAGGACGGTTAAAGCCACGAGGACTATACCGATTCCACCCAGCCACTGCATCCACGCACGCCAGAACAGGAGCATGTGGGGGTAGCTCGATAGGTGGGTCATGACGGTAAGCCCGGTTCCGGTCCAGGCGCTCATGCTCTCGAAATAGGAGTTGAGAAAGCTCATGTGTGCTATTCCCATGAATGGGACCACGCTCACGAAGGATGCCATCAGCCAGATGAAGGCCGCGGATATCATTGCCTGTCTCAGGTTGACGTCCTCAAGCTTTTCCTGATGCCTCCCGAGCCATGCCCCAAGGAGTATGCTGATGGCTCCTGGGACTGCAAAGTAGGTCACGTATTTTATCTCCTCTGGGTAAACCCATGCAAGTAGAACGGGGATGAAGTAGGCGAGTCCAACTCCTTGGAGGATTGGGCCTATTAGGTTCTTAACGACGAACAGGTCGTCCGAGACGTTTATGTGCTTTCCCAGTTCAAACATGGACCCACCGTAGGCTTAGGGACTGCCGGAAATAAAAGGTTTTCCCGTGGAAAGGTTTAAGGGTTCCCGAAACTTTCACAGAGCGGTGGTATAAGTGGACGAAAGGGAAGCCCTGATAAAGGCGGGAGAGATAGCAAGGCAGATTAAGAGGGAAGTAGTTGACATCATTAAGCCTGGTGCAAAGCTCTACGACATAGCGGAGTTCGTTGAGGGGCGAACTGTGGAACTGGGTGGAAAGCCAGCTTTTCCCTGCAACCTCTCGATAAACGAGCAGGCGGCCCATTATACACCCTACAAGGGCGATGAGAGCGTTCTCCATGAGGGGGACTACCTCAAGCTCGACCTTGGAGTTCATGTTAATGGATACATCGCCGATACGGCCCTAACTTTCCACGTTGGGATGGAGGAAGACGAGCTTATGGAAGCGGCTAGAGAAGCCCTCGAGAACGCGATAGCTACCGTTAAAGCGGGAGTCAAAATCCGTGAGATTGGAAAAGCCATTGAGGAAACCATCCGCGGGAAGGGTTTCAATCCCATAGTGAACCTCAGTGGGCACAAGATAGAGCGCTACAAGCTCCATGCCGGCGTGAGCATACCCAACATCTATCGCCAAGCCGACACCTATGAGCTTAAGGAGGGGGACGTCATAGCGATAGAGCCTTTTGCCACCACGGGGGCTGGACAGGTCATCGAGGTCCCACCAGCATTGATCTTCATGTACGTGCGCGACAGGCCCGTCAGGATGGCTCAGGCGAGAAGGTTACTCATGCACATCAAGAGGGAGTATAAAACACTCCCCTTCGCCTACCGCTGGCTCCAGGACTTCATGTCCGAGGGGCAGTTGAAGCTTGCGCTGGCTCAGCTTGACAGGGTTGGGGTGATATACAGCTATCCAATCCTGAGGGAAGTCCGTGGTGGAATGGTGGCCCAGTTTGAGCACACGATGATAGTTGAGAAGGACGGGGCGTTCGTCACGACCTGAGCTTTTCTTTTTTCGGTTTAATTCCAAAATCTACCAACGCCACTTAGATTTTTGGAAACTGAGAAGATGGGCTGTGGGGTGAAAACCCCAAAGGCTCGGCAGATGGCGCCGGGGCAGGGATTTGAACCCTGGTGCGCAGAGCGCACTGGATCTCGAGTCCAGCGCCTTCCCGAGCTAGGCTACCCCGGCGTGGTTTTGAGTTCCCGCTCCGGTTTTATAAATCTTGCGAAGGGAAAAATTTATTAAGTTTTAGTTATTAAAATCTGCCCGGTTGAAAAGGTTTAAATTATCAGGCACCCTAGTAGGTTGTGAAGGAGGTGACAGCATGGTCGGTATTCTTGTGCAGGAAGTTATGACAGACAGGTTCCAGAAAATCAACGTCGACGCCCCCCTTTCTGAGGCGATTGGAATCTTTGAGAAGGAAGACCCCGACCTGATTCTGGTCTTCGATGGAAAGCTGTACAAGGGGGTTCTGACCCAGGACCTCATCATACGCTCCCACCTCAAGTGGGACCCGACCAAGGCCAAAGTTCGGGATGTTTACAAGCCAGCCCCGGTCGTTAAAGCGACCGAGGACCTGAGCAAGGCCGCCAAGCTCATGATGGAGGTTGACCTTCGCTCAATCCCCGTTGGGGAGAGCAAGGCTGAAATCATCGGTGTCATAAGTGATATAGAACTCCTCAAGAGGGTCGCGGAGGACGACTTTGGTAAGAGGAAAGTCGATGAGTTCATGACGAAGGACGTCATAACCCTTGGACTGGACGATACCGTCGCCAAGGCATTCGCGACCATGCGTGACAACGCTATATCGAGGATTCCGATAGTTGATGGGACCAAGAAGCTTGAGGGTCTGATAACCCTCCATGACCTCATCATAAGGTTCATAAAGCCGCGCTTCAAGGCACAGACCGGCGAAGTGGCCGGAGAGAAGATACCACCCTTCAGCATGCCCCTCCGTGATGTCATGATAAGGGAGGTCATAACCATCCACCCGGGGGAGAGGGTCAAGGAAGCGGTTGCTACCCTCAGGGAGAACGATATAGATGGTCTCATAGTGATTAATGAAGACAACAAGGTTGTCGGCGTTCTTACGGTCAAGGACTTGCTCCTACCAATATCAAGGATGGTCGAGAAGGAGGCCCGCTTCTACCTCCAGCTTGGAGGAGACGCCGAGATACTTAGTGACTTCAGCAGGGAGAGGATAATCGAAGATGTAAAGCGTTTCGTTGACGGTTACGATGACTTGCTTGGCCAGGAGGGCATAATCTACCTCTACATAAGGCGCTTTAACGAGAAATTCCGTGGTGTGCACCTCTACCAGGCCAGGATGCGTGTTGTAACAGACAGGGGGACCCTCGTGGCCACCGGAGAAACATGGGGTGCAATACAGGCTGTCCACGACGCGATAAGGGCCATTGAGAGGCAGCTTCTCCAGAAAGCCGAGCTTGAGAAGGACACCCACTACTACAAGAGGTTTATGGAGAGGATGGGCTTCATCTGAAGCCCCCCTCAAACTCCCTTTCGAGTATCTTCCTCTGCTTCTCGTCCAGGGCTTCCGGGTTCACGACTAGTATCACGCTCCCCCCGGCGCTCGTTATTCTGTCCTTGACATTCAAGAGGAACTTGACCGCGTTCTCGAAGCCGTTCTCCAGCATCAGATACTCGAAGGTGTCGATGTAAACCACATGGTAGCCTTGGCTCACGGCCCTGGCTATGAGGTCCGTCAGGATGTCTATCCTAGTGGGGCTTGTGGCGTACACCGTCGGCGAATCGCTGAGCTTGCCCTCCTTGGCGCGGGTTATCCAGAACACCAAGCTCTCGGGATTGACTCTCTGGGAAAGCTCCATGATGTCCTCCCTAGTGACTATGACCGTTCCGGGCTTGGTGTAAAACTCCCCGAACTTCGAGAGCACATCTGCCTTTGAGCAAAACATGAATGCCCCCGGCTTTACATCAGGCTCTGTCTTGGAGGTGACAGGACTTACGGGGTAAAACACGAACTTGACCGCCCCTGTTGCCGCCGTGAGCCTGAAGAGCGCCCCCAAAAGAAATCCTATCGGCACAAACCAGCCTATGAACCTCGTAACCGGGTAGGTCAAGTTGAGCGCCCCGAGGAGTATTAGGCCCCATGGGAACAGTCTTTCAATCCAGTGCGACGAGACCACATAGTTCAGGAGCACCACACCGAAGTAAATTAAAGACAGCCCCAAGAAGAGCGACGGGATGGAGGAGCGGACAGAGGGGCTCTCAATCAGGTCCGTTGCAAGCAGAAAGAGCCAGACGTAGGCTGTAATAGTTATGGTGGAAATGGAAATCACATGCTTCAGCTTGCTCTCGCCGTATTTGAGGTGAACTGCACCCCAGATGAGGAGTATCGCTATGAAGAAGTTTGGAATTTTGGAGGCCACGGTGTAGGCACAGGGTTTGATTGCTATCCCAAGTGGGCCAAGGATATAGTCCTCGATGTCCATCGCGTCTATGAGAAAAGCTGTCGTGAGCAGTGCCCACCCCTTGTCTCTCGTCTGGTAGGCCTTGTAGAGCACCGCCGTGAGGAGCACCCACCTTGAGGTGAAGTTGAGGTAAGCGATTGCGGTCTCCCACGTCATCTCGGGTGGACCTCCTTCTCCTGCCGGACAACCACGAGACTACCCGGTGGAACATTTCTATCAACTACAACTCCAGGCCCGATGAAGGAGCCGCTTCCTATTTTCCTACCGGGGTAAATGCTCACGTTTATACCCGTTTTTACGTTGTGCCCTATTATGGCCCCAAGCTTGTGCCTGCCGCTGTCCTCAAGCTTTCCTTTGATTTCGACCCTGACGTTGCCCCTGTCATGTCTCAGGTTGGCGGTTATCGTTCCGGCCCCGAGGTTGGAGTTCTCACCGATTATGGAATCACCAACGTAGTTCAGATGCGGCGCGTTTGAGCTGTCCATTATGATGGAGTTCTTCACTTCGACGGCGTTGCCCACGTGGCAGTTATCGCCTATGCTCGTGTACGGCCTTATAAAACAGTTAGGGCCTATCCTCGAGTTCCGTCCTATTTTTACCGGGCCGATTATGTAGGCCCCGCTCCTTATCTCCGTCCCCTCGCCGACTTCAACCGGCGGGATGAGAATGGCACCAGGCTCCACCTCACCCTTGACGTTATGTTTGAGCTTCGTCTTTAGGAGATACTCGTTGAGTTCGAGCATGTTCCAGGGCCTTCCAATGTCGTTCCAGTAGCCATCGTAGGTCGCATAGGTTATCCTCCTTCCAGCCTCTATCATGAGGTTCAGCGTGTCGGTGATCTCATACTCCCCACGCTTGCTCACTGGAGTTCTCTCAATGAACTCAAACACCTCTGATTTGAAGGCGTAGATTCCGAGGTTCGCGTAGCCTGGAACATTACCGGGTTTCTCCAGAACGGCCCTGATGGTGTTCCCTTCCACTTCTATCTTTCCAAGATGGCTTAAATCTCCAAAGTTTTTGACAACGAGCGCTGCATCCGCATTTTCCTTCCTGAAGGCCGATATCAGGGCTTTAACTGCCTCCGCCTCGAAGTATATGTCACCGTTAACCGCTATGAACTCATCGTCAACGTGCTCCTCGGCGGAGCCTATGGCCCTAGCCGTTCCATCACCCGGCTTCTGCTCGACGTAGGTTATGGGCTTTCCATTGAATTCATCGCCCAGGGTTCCTATGAGCCTTTCCATCATGTATCTTGTCACGATTATGAATTCGTCCACAAAGGAGTCGAGGTTTTCCATAACGTACTCGATTATCGGCCTATTCGCGACTTTCAGGACGACCTTGGGTCTGTCATCGGTTAGGGGGCGCAATCTCTCACCCTTACCTGCGGCGAGTATTACTGCCTTCACGCTACCACCTCCAGCAGGTAAACGACTATCGGGACGAGACCCATCAGAGTCAGGAAAGTCCTCCTCCTGAGCTTCTCCCCAGCAAAAAGCAGGGCTTTCATGAACAGAATCGCGGTCACAAATGAGGACAGAAACGCCGTAAACGGAAGGTAAACGGGCATGACGGGCGTCCATTCCCTGAGGAGCAGGAGGCGGAGTATGAGGTATACAGGGGATATCATGAACAGGAGTTCCAGCGCCTTCCTCGGTTTTATGCCTCCCGCTGAGAGAACCAGCAGTACAAGTCCTGTGGCAGAAAGTTCGCCGAACATGGCCAGACCCTGGGCAACACCGGACGAGATTCCATCAAGCAGCGTCGGCTCGTCCTCATCACCCAGTTTCCGGTCCATACCTTCAAGCGGTGCACTCTTACCCCTCCAACACAGGATTCCAACGAGCAGAATGGCGGCACCGATGATGGCACTTACCGCATCCGAGGCCCTAGGGTTGAGGACGTTCCATCCACCCGCGGCTATGGGATAACCAATTGCAAGTGTGAAGAGCGAGGCGTATGCGAAGTACCTCGCCTCCGCACTGAAGTTCTTCCGCAGGGCTTTCTGAGTCCCAACTGCTATAAGGTCGCGGAAGTAGAAAAGAACTGCAAAGATGACCCCTAGGTACGACGGGACAACATAGTCTGTGTAATTCACTATAGCCGTCCCTATGAAGTGCGAGACGGCTGCCCCCTCCGGTCCTATGGGAAGCCATGAAGCCAAGGCTATTATGAAACCCGTAATAGCTGATGAAACGTAATCCGCGGGAACTACCATATTATCACAACAACGGTTTTAACGGCCGGAAACATAAACCTTTCGAGTGATGGCGATGAAGGTAACGGTGGTGTATGAAAACCACGCGGGCTTTAAAAAGGGACTGCTTGGAGGATATGGCTTTTCTGCGCTCGTTGAACACGGCGGGACGAGAGTTCTCGTCGATACCGGAACTGACGGGGAGGTTCTCATGAAGAACATGCGGTTTCTTGGCATTGATCTGGATTCGATAGACTACATTTTCCTGACCCATGGCCACTACGACCACACCGGGGGCCTCAAAACCTTCCTTCAGACCAGGAGCAAACCTGTTCCGGTCGTTGGACACCCCGAGATTTTCAGGCGGAGGATAGCTTTGAAGCCCTATCATCGGAACATTGGGATACCCTTCGGTAGGGACGAGCTTGAAGCACTTGGGGCTGAATTCATTCTCGATGAAAAACCATTCCAGTTTGCCCCGGGTTTCTGGAGTTCGGGCGAGATAAACAGGATAACCTGGGATAGGGCCGTTGGTTACGTCGAGGAGAATGGAGGGTTCGTGAAGGACACTGTCCCTGACGATATCTCCCTCATAGTTGACCTCGGTGACGAGGTTGCCGTAATTACAGGTTGCGGGCACTCCGGCGTTTTAAACATCGCCTGGCACGCTGAGGACCTCCTTGGAAAGCCCGTTAAAGCCCTTATCGGCGGCCTTCACCTCATCGGAGCCAATGAGAGACTGCTCGAAGACGTGGTTGATAATACCTCCGCCGCGACCCTTTACGCGGGCCACTGCACGGGCATAGAATCCTTCGCATACCTGCACGCGGTGCTCGGCGAACGAATGAGACCGCTTCACGTAGGGAAATCATTCGAAGTATAGCGATACTTTTTTATATCTCCGCACCAGTTTAGTTTAAGAAAAGAAGGAGGTGGGAGGATGAACTTCAACAAGGTTCTGAATAGATATGAGGGGCTCTTTGGCAAGCTGGGGATACTGCTCGTGGTGCTCTTCCTGTTGACGGTGGCGGCTGGATTCACGGATTCCTCTGGCTCCGGCAGGATAATGGCAGCAATACTATTCTTCTTGGTTCTACTGGCTTCCCTGATAGGTTACGAGGTGAGCAGGTCCCTCGACTGAATAGGTTTTTAAACTCCCTCTTTCTCCTTTTCTATGCGAGATTAAACGAGTTAGACTGAGGTGAGATCATGAAGAATCCATTCGAAAAGATGCCGACGGTTCTTACCGCTGATGAGCTCATCGATAAGGCATTTAGGAGGTCTGAAAAGGCCGCTTCAGCCCTCACCCCAAAGGGAGGCCCGAGGGCGAAGGCCAGGCAACGAGAGGAGCTTAGAATAAGGACCGTCTCAAATGTGGTGAGGGACAACCTGAGGAAACTCTTGGACAGAACACCGGGCGTTTCGGAGCTTCCGGAGTTCTACCGTGAGCTTGTGGACACTCTTGTTGACAGGGATCAGTTTCACCGCTCCCTCGGGAGGGTTAACTGGGCGATAAAGACGATAAGGAACCTAGAGCAGCGCTACGCTGAAAAGGTGCGCTATTCCAGAGACCCGGACGAGATTGCAAAGCTTAGGAGGGGCTTCTACGGCCGTGTCGCTGACATTATAAAGAGTATTGCCGACGATCTTGAGTACCTCAATCAGGCGAGGAACGTTCTGAAGGATTTGCCCGTGGTCGACCTTGATCTCCCAACGGTCGTCATAGCGGGCCATCCAAACGTGGGCAAGAGCACGCTTTTGAGGGCTTTAACCAACGCCAAGCCGGAGGTGGCTAGCTACCCCTTTACCACTAGGGGCATCAACGTGGGCCAGTTCGAGGAGCACCACCTAAAATACCAGGTCATAGACACCCCCGGCCTGCTCGACAGACCCTTGAGCGAGAGGAACGAGGTTGAGAGGCAGGCTATCCTGGCTTTAAAGCACCTTGGAAAGGTCATCATTTACATCTTCGACCCGAGCGAGTACTGTGGCTACCCGATAGATGAACAGATACACCTCTTTGAGGATATTCACCGTGAGTTCGGAGAGTTCCCGTTCATCGTGGTGCTCAACAAGGCGGACATAGCAGACAGGGAGAAGATAAAGGAGATTGAGGATTTCGTTCGCTCAGAGGGCCTTGAATCGCTGAGGATTTCGGTGCTCAACGGAGAGGGACTGGAGGAACTCAAGGAGCGCGTCATCGATCTGGTCAAGCCCATGGTCGAAGAGCAGGCGAGGATGATAATGGAAAAAGAACTCAGGAAGTACCGCGAGGAGCTTGAGCTTTGACCGGTTCTTTTTCTTCCGTTAACCTTCCCGTTAAGTTTATCGTTAACACCGTAAACCTCCAAAACTTTATGGTACCATTAACTTTCCTCTTAATTACTATATTAACGGTGGATAAGACACGGTGTTTTCCGCAGGAATGCAATGCACTGTTAACGCCCAAAAAAGGATTTCAAGGATTTCAAAACGGGGTAGCTAAAAGTTAGAGAAAATCAGGCGTTCTCTTCCTTGATGAGAACTGCGTTGACGACACCATCCTGGCCGGGCCTGCTGGTGACGATGGCCTTTCCGGCCTCGGTCTCGATGATGGCACCCTTAGTAACGATGTTTCTCCTGACGTACTGCCTGTTTGCCGGGTTCTCAACGACGTTGAGGACCTTGACCTTCCTGCCCTTGCCATTCTCGAAGACGTTGGCGTAGAGGGCCTCGACGAGGCGAACCTTTCTGTTGCCGCCGTAGGTCCTGATCATCTTCTTCTTTTCCCTGTCCTCACCAACCTTGGTGAAGGCCGGCTCCCTTCCAAGCTCATACTTCCTCTTTTTCCTCGCGAGGATAATCCTTCCGCCTGAGGACTTTTTGAGTGATCTTCCCTGCCATATGGCCATTCTTCTCACCCCATGAGATTGACATCAGTTTTACAACCTATCGCCACTTTCGGAGGTCCGTTTATAAGCTTTTCTGGGGAGCAAAAAGATTTTAAACTTGCCCCCTTACTCCCCTTGGTGGTGTTATGGGGGCCGTTGAAGCTTTCACGAAGGCATTCTCGATAATCCGTGAAAACAAAAAACTCTACCTTCTTGCGCTAACCCTTGCGCTCATACTCGCACCCATTGGAGCGTACACCCTGCCGGGGAAGGCTCTCCCGAAGGGCAATGTAACGACAACTCACAGTGGGAACGTGATAGTTGAGGAATACGGAAGTTCAATGGGAAACGGCAATGGACTCCTCACCGGTCTCCTTGAGAAGTTTGCCCTCTACAGTGCGATAACCCTCCTACTCGGCTCGATATTTGAGTACGGCGTTGTTAAGGGGGCACTTCTCCACATCGAGGGGCAACAGGTGAGGTTCTCTGAACTGCTTGGAAAAGGCCTCAAAAAGTCTCCTGCGGTCATTACCATAAACATCCTCTACATATTCATAGGGCTTGCAATACTCTCAGTTGGCCTCATACCCATGGGTGTCGGTATTGTAACCCTACCCAGCGGCGCGATTCTTGTGTTCGTTGGACTCGGGTTGACTCTCCTAGCCGGAACGTTCGCGGTGGCTTTATCCCTTCTCCCGGTTCCAATGTATGCCGATGAAGAAAACTTCGGCGCAGCGCTTAAGGCCATGAGTATGAGTCTGAGAAACGTTCTAACAACGGTCGGCTTTGGATTCCTCGTAATGGTGGCGGTGTTGGGAATAGCGGCCATCTCCGGACCGATAGCGTTCCTAACCACCACCTTCTTACAGGGGAAAACGGGGGAGTATGTTTCAGTACTCCTGCAGGCCCCGTTCACTGCCCTTCTCTACGAGTTTCTGTGGGTTGCCGGGGTTGCGTTCTACAGGGAACTCAAGAAAAAGAAGGAGCTTAAAAAGGTGGATGAGGAGTTGGCCGAGCTTGGGATAGACTTTTAACACCTCAGCTCCCATACTTCTTTTCCTTTGCCGCCTTTACCAAGCCCCTGAAGACCGGTGCGGGGTTCATCGGCCTGGACTTGAACTCGGGATGGAATTGGGTTGCTATGAAGTAACTGTTCTCTGGAAGCTCGAGTATCTCCATCCTCCTTTCATCGTCTCCAGCTATGCCGCTGAAAACCAGTCCTGCCTTCTCAAACCGTTCGATGTATTCGGGGTTGACCTCCCAGCGGTGTCTATGCCTCTCGTAGACTATCTCCCTGCCGTAGAGTCCCCTCGCGAGGGTGTTGGGTTTTATGCGGACGGGGTAAGCTCCGAGACGCATTGTCCCTCCGAGTCTGTCCAGATCCCTCTGCTCCGGCATCAGGTCGACAACAGGATAGGACGTGTGGGGATCTATCTCCGTTGAGTGTGCACCCTCCATACCAAGGACGTTGCGGGCAAACTCGACGACGGTGAGCTGGAATCCGAAGCAGATCCCGAGGAACGGGATGTCGTTCTCGCGGGCGTATCTAACAGCCATCATCTTGCCCTCTGTACCACGCGCGCCGAAGCCGCCCGGGACGATGACACCATCTACTCCCTCGAGAAGTTTGATACCGTGCCTTTCAAGCTCCTCCGCCTCGATCCAGCGGATCTTCACCTTAACGCCGTTGGCGACGCTGGAGTGTTTGAGGGCCTCCTTTATGCTCAGGTATGAGTCGGAGAGCTTGACGTACTTGCCGACGATTGCAATCTCAACTGTGTCCTTGAGGTTTTTGTACGCCTCGACCATCTCACTCCAAGCATTCAGTTCGGGCTTCTTCTCTGGAAGGCCGAGCCTCTTCGTAAGGTATCTCGCCAGCCCCTCCTTCTCCAGCATCAGCGGGACCTCGTATGTATCTTCGACGTCATAGGCGCTGATGACTGCTTCGTCAGGAACGTTCGTGAAAAGGCTTATCTTGAGCCTCGCCGATTCCTCAAGCGGTTCCTCCGAGCGCGCGACTATCGCGTCCGGCTGGATTCCGAGGGAGCGCAGCTCCTTAACGCTGTGCTGAGTCGGCTTGGTCTTCTGCTCGCCGACGACGCGGAGTTTTGGTACATATGTAACGTGGACGAAGGCGACGTTTTCCCTCCCCTCTTCGAGCTGCATCTGCCTCGCTGCTTCAAGGAAGGGCATGCTTTCAATGTCACCGACGGTTCCACCTATCTCGATTATGACAACGTCGTAGTCCCTCGCGATGCGCCTTATGCGCTCCTTTATCTCATTGGTGACGTGGGGAATGACTTGGACGGTGGCGCCGAGGTATTCCCCCTTTCTCTCCTTCTCAATCACTACGGAGTAAACCTTGCCCGTGGTTATGTTATGATCGAAGCTCAAGCTGGTGTCTAGGAAGCGCTCGTAGTTGCCAAGGTCGAGGTCAACCTCGCCGCCGTCGTCGAGAACGAAAACTTCTCCATGCTGATAGGGGTTCATCGTTCCAGCGTCGTAGTTGAGGTAGGGGTCGATTTTGATGTTCGTTGTTCTGAATCCGCGCACCTTCATGAGCATCCCCAGGGAAGCACTTGTTATTCCCTTCCCGAGGCCGCTGACAACACCACCCGTAACGAAGATGAACTTTGCCATGGCAAAACCCCCAAAGGTTATGTCGTCCATTGATGGGGGGGATGTTTAAAAGCTTTGTTAGGGGATTTGAGGATAGAAAAGCAAAGACCTCTACTCGTCCAGTTCGACACCCTCACCGTCTTCTTCTTCGGTTAGCTCACGGATCTCGTAGACCTTGAGGGGAACCTTCTTCAGGGCCTTTCCTATGACAGCTTTGGCGATTCTCTCGGCGTGCTCTATCGTCTGGGCGTTGTAAACTTTTATGGTCAAATACATGCCCACTAGCCCGACCGAACCTATTACAAAGGCGCTCTCAAAGTGAGCGCCGCAGACAGGGCACTGGGAGTAGCCTATTTCAACCCTCACAAAGTCAAGTTTCTCCTTGTTGAGCGCCTTTGCGACCTTGGAAACGGCGACGTTTATGGCGTCCTCGCTCGTTTCGACGTCCCTAACGATTATCGGTGCTTCCAAAACGACGACGTAATCCCCCATCTTTCTCACCTCAACCGAAGGCGAATAGCCTGTCATTCTCTCCCCTGAATACTCCGAGCCTTACACCCGCATCTATGAAGCCATGGGCGTAGTTCAGCGCCGCGAAGGCTGTGACGTAGTCCCCCTTCTCGTAGTAGTACTGTGCATCTTCAAAATAGCTCTTTGCCATCGTTAAAAAATCGCGGGCAACAACGTGCAAAAGACTTTTCTCGTGAACGGCGATTTCGAGGGTTTTAAGGGCTTCTCCGGTGATTCTAAAGTATCTCTGGAGCTTTTCCTTGGTTATCTCTCGCTCCACCGGTCTCGCCTCGGCCTTCGTTGGGATGCCCTCTTATAAACCTTATCCCACTCGGCATTCCTCATGAGGTTCAGACTTCACCCTGTTCCAGTTGGTAAATTTATAAGTGACCGCTCCATGGGGATCAGAGGTACATGCCTCCGGCTCTGCACATTCCCGGGCAAAGGTTTATAAAACGTCCCCGGGAACACTCACCAGTCGTGAAAATCGCTGATAATTAGGGGTGATGCTCATGGGAAGAACCACAAAGGTCGGTTCCGCTGGGAGATTCGGTCCCAGGTACGGTCTCAAGATAAGGAGAAGGGTCGCGGCCGTTGAGGCCAAGATGAAGCAGAAGCACGTCTGCCCGGTCTGTGGAAGGAGGGCCGTCAGGAGGATAAGCACCGGCATATGGCAGTGCCAGAAGTGCGGGGCAACCTTTGCCGGCGGTGCCTACCTGCCGACCACTCCCGCTGGAAAAGTCGCCAAGCGCGTTACGGCCTCCAAGGCCTGATCCCCTCATTCTTATGGGTGGTAACCATGGTTCTGGCCGTTTATCGCTGTGCAAAGTGTGGAAGGGAGGTCGAACTCGACCTTGAGAATACAAGGGAAGTTCGCTGCCCCTACTGCGGCAGCAAGATACTCTACAAGCCCAGGCCAAGGGTGGCCAGGCGCGTTAAGGCCATCTGATTCTTTCATTTCGAAAGCTTTTTAGCAATCAATGCGGGTTTTGAGTGAGGGCTATGATGCTGATAACGACATCCCATCGACCTACGCGGAGGACGCGGAGCTTCGGCCACGACCTGGAGAAGGTCTTTCCTGGCTCCCTTTATCTTACAAGGGGAAAGAAAACACTCCAGGATTTGCTCGTAGAAGCCTACGACAGGAACTACGAGAGGCTTTTGATAGTCAACGTCTGGAAGGGAAACCCACTCAAGATGACCTTCATAAAAGTTGACCCAGATGACTGGGGATACCTCGGCCACCTTTACCTCCACGGCATAAAGCTTCAGCGCGAGATGGGGTATCGTGACATTCGTCCCATCCGCGAAGAAATGCCCTTCGTTGTCACCACTGCCAAGCGTGTCGGACCCGACCACGTTGCCTTCGCTCAGGCCTTTGCCGAACTCACGGGTGGGATCTTCGTTCCGAGACGGGAGCGCTCCCTCTTCGGAATAGCCGAGAGGTACAACACCAATGTTCTCGGCGTTATCGAGAGACACCCGCGCGGGATGGCGGTCAACTTCTACCGCTTCGACGTTGATAGGGAGAACCAGATCGGCCCACTCATCAGCATCAAGATATGGATAATGGAGGACGGCCGGAGATGGGACTACAAGGAAACGACCGCAAAGGCTGGCCGATCAAGGGAGTGATTGAGCTTTCTTTTCCCGACGAGAGGACGGCTAGAATCGTCTACGAGAGCGTTCTCTACGAACATGAGAGTGTGCCCTACAGGAGGAGCAGAATCGAATTCCTCAGAGACGGAAGGAAGGTAATAATTCGCTTTCTCGCTCATGACAACTCCGCTTTAAGGGGAACCCTAAACTCGTACCTCCGGTGGATCAAGGTGGCCATGGATTCTCTCGAAGTCTAAGCCAGCCGAAACTATTTAAAGTCCGCCCCTTAGTCTAACCCGGCATTACGATTACGGAGGTGTTGAGATGCAAAACATTCCGCCACAGGTTCAGGCCATGCTCGGTCAGCTTGAGAGCTACCAGCAGCAGCTCCAGCTCGTTGTTCAACAGAAGCAGAAAGTTCAGCTCGAGCTTACTGAGGCAAAGAAAGCTTTGGAGGAGATTGAGAAGGTTGAGTATGGGACGACCATCTACAAGACCGTGGGGACGCTCATCGTCAAGACCGACAAGGCTAAAGCGGTCGAGGAGCTTAAAGAGAAGGTTGAAACGCTGGAGGTCCGCCTTGGTGCCCTTGAGAGGCAGGAAAAGAAGCTCAACGACAAGCTCAAGGAACTCACCGCCCAGATCCAGGGCGTCTTAAGGCCGCCCACGGCGGGCTGATTCTCTTTTCTTTAATAACACCTCGCGGAGGATGCAGCGATGAACGGGGGAAGGGGCGGGAATAGGGTTGTCCACATAGGACTGCCCGAACTGAGCGAGGATCAGCTTGTAGAACTCGGTGGGCTTGCACAGGAGACGGTCTTGAAGGAGGTCTTTGACGCCCTCAACAGGAGCGATGTTAAAGACATTGAGGTGACGACGAGGATAAACAGGGAGGACATCCTTGACCTTGAGGTTGAGGTCTATCTCGAGGTTCCGGTCTTCGTCAAGGTCGACGTTGATGAGCTCATCGAGAAGGCCGTTGAGAAGGCTTATGAGACCGTTGAGAGGAAGCTGAGGGAGATCGCAGATGCGGGGTAAAATCAAGCTCAAGCGTTTTCTCAAGGATGCGGAGGATAAGTCCTTCCTTCTCCTCTGCCACCACAACGCCGATCCCGATTCCCTCGGCTCGGCAATAGCCTTCGCCATCTACCTCAAGTCCATCGGTGTTGAGAACGTCAGGATAGGCGTTGCCCAGAGCGTCTCCTCCTACGCGAAGAGGCTTTTGACGCTCTCTCCAGTTCCAATTGAGAAGGATCCAGAGGTCAAAGAGGACGTCGTGGTGATTTTTGACACCTCTTCCATGGAACAGCTTGAACCGATTGAGATTCCTAGGGAAAAGACCCTCATATTCATTGACCACCACGTAGAGAAGGAGAACCCAATAAGGGCGGAGGTGGCGGTGGTTGACTCCTCAAGGACTTCAACGGCAGAAATCGTCTGGGAGCTTTTCAAGTACTTTGGTTTCTATGATGAGAAGGCTACTAAAGCTCTCTTAGCTGGAATCGTCACCGATACGGCCAGCTTTCGCTTCGCCAACGCGAAGACCTTTAAAGCGCTCTTTGAGATGCTTGAGCGCTTCCCGCTCCCGATGGGGGAGATTTACCAGCTGGTTGCACCGGTAAGCGATGAGAACATCGATCAGGCGAAGAGGATTGCCCTAATGAAGGCCTGCCAGAGGCTTGAAATCCAGAAGTTTAGGGGTTATGTCATAGCCGTCTCGCGGGTTTCTGCCTATGAATCCCTCGCCTGCAAGACCTTCCTCCAGCTCGGTGCCGATGTAGCGGTCGTCGGGAGCGAGAAGAAGGGTGTCAGGATTTCGGCGAGGGCCAAGGAGGGGCTGGTTAAGAAAGGCCTCCACCTCGGCAGGATCATGGAGAAGGTTGGGCCAATTATTGATGGCTCTGGTGGCGGTCACGCCGGTGCTGCCGGGGCGAACGGCAAGAAGAACCTGGATGAGGCTGTCAAGCTCATCCTGAAGGAGATTGAGATGGTTTTACGGGAGGTAGGTTAAAGTGGCAAGGTGCCCGCTCTGCGGAAAGCCCCTGGACTGGGGCGAGCTTATAGACCAGATGATAGATGCAAAAGGCCCGGAGATGCGTGAGTTGCTCTCTAATAGGGAGCACTTCATGAATGCCCTCAAAGGGTTCACCTTTAAATGCCCACACTGTGGTGAGGAGTTTTACGGCAGGAACCTTCCTGAGAAAGAGGTTGAGAAGGTGTTCGAGCTTCTCAACGAGTTCAAAGGCTCGATAAACTGGGAGAACAGAAAAGTCCGCCTCAGGCTCAACAGCCTTCTGGCACTCGACACCATGCTTGAGAAGTGGGACGAGAAGGTGAAGGGGAAGCGGTAGCCTTTTCTACTTTCGTTCCCATCCTCTTCAAGCGGTGGTTCCCGTGGAGCGGGTTGAATCCTACCTGTCAAGGGGTGACTATAAACGAGCGCTGAAGGCGGCGGATGATATAAGTGAACCCCTCCAAAGGCTCGTTGCCCTAGCAGGGGTAGTAGTGGCGTTCCCGAGGGATGAGGTTCTTTCCCGAATGTTTGAAACCTTAAACTCAATCAGAGGGAGACCGGAAAAAGCCGTAGCTTACTCTGTTATCGGCCGGGCGCTCTACTCCCTCGACCATGACAGGGAAGCGGAGGGGTACTTTGAGAGAGCGCTTGAAACGGCTCAGTCACTGGGGTCTCCGAGGGTTAAGGGAGAGGTCTTGGCGGCGATAGCAAGGAACCTTGTCCTCTCCGATAGGTATAGTGATGCCTTCGAGCTCTTCAACCGCTCGATTGAACTCCTTCAAACCTCGAGGGGGCTTTCCTCCTATGCAATGGAGGCCCTGATCAAGGTGGCGAGGCTCGTCGAGAGGAGCGCGGACGAGATACCGAACGAGCTGGCACTGGAGCTCTACAGGCTCGCACGTGACATTTACTCCTCCATCTTCTTAAACCTTCAAGCAAAGCATCTCGAAAACAAGATAAATCTCGTCGAGAATGTTCTGAAGCGCGGGAAGCCGATCGTTGAGGGGTTGATATGGACGGGAGGGGTGGGGCTCGCTATTGAAATGGCCCGTTTCCTCCCTCTGCAAGAGAGGGCGGTCGTCATGCTCGATCTTTCCTACTGGTTCCACCTCCACAAGCAACCCAATTTAGGAAGGAGGGTTTTCGACGACGCCCTTGAGATAATCTTGGTCGGGAAGTTCAAACCTAGGGACGGTGAGATAGCGGGAATAGCGAGGCGCTTCCTCCGCATTGGGGTTCTTGAGGAGCCGCTGACTTTAGCCGGTATAATAGAGGATGGACACCTCGCCTCTAAGCTTCTCGGTGATGTGGCACTTGCCTACGCCTGCAGGGGAGAAACCGGAAGGGCCCGCTCGATAGCCGAAGGAATAATGGACGAAAGCGTTAAGAACCGCGTTTTAGAGATGCTGGAGGGTGAGAGTCATGTGGGACACGAGCAAGGATTACCGCTTACTGGTGGCGGAGAAGAGCGTGGAGCTGTTCCTGAAGACGGTGGAGCACGCGAAGTTCAAAGGGAAGTGGGACAAGAAGGGGGCGCAGAGACTGGCGAAGGAGATGATTCCTGAGATACAGGCGGTGAGGTACACCTACGTTGACCCGAAGGAGCTGATTGATACTCCTCAGATGAAAGCTTTGAAGGAGAAGGCCAGAGGCATAATCGAGGCACTCGGCGGAGAAGATTGGAATCACACGTTCCTCAGCCTGGCAGACAAGAACGAGCGCGAGAAGGTCGAGGAGGCAATTGCCAAGGTTCACTTTTTCCTCAACACGATACTCGGTCTCGAGGGGCGCTTAGCCTTAGGCAAGATAAACGACCCGGTCATAGCGGTAGACATCAAGGTCGGCGAGGTTATGAGCGTCGCTAAGCACCCGAACGCCGACAGACTTCTGGTTACTAACGTTAACATCGGTGATAGAGCTATAACTGTGGTAACCAACGACCTGACGATGAAGGAGGGCAACCGCGTTGCCGTTGCACTTCTCCCGCCCGCGAACTTCCGCGGGATAGTAAGCGAGGGCATGTTCCTTGGTGCCGGCGAAGGAGTCCTCAAGGACGTCAAGGGAGAAATCGGCGGCCTGCCGAAGGGGGTTCCGCTTGAGGCCTTCAACGAGACAAGGAACTTTGTGGAGGCGTTTCTGAAGGGGTGATTTTTTTGCCTTTTTGTATAAATGTAGCTCTTGGTGCATTAAATTACTTTCCCTTCTTTTGACTCGTTCTCAGTGGAAAATCGGACTCCGAATAAAATTATACCTGAAAAAAAAAGGAAAGAAATTTTACTAATAGTACAAGGAAATACTTATATAGGATAACGTGCATTGAATTATGAAAACTCCTCGGAGGTGGAGCACCTGAAGTGGAGGTCTCTCTTGGCAGTTCTCATCGGGCTGCTGATGGTTGGAGTGACTGCTGGAAGTGCCTATGCTATGGTACAAAAGCCCATCCATCCAATTCTGCCATCCCAACCTCTAACAAAAGCTTTCACAGGTCCCAACGCACAAATTCAAGCCCGTGCTTTTCTTAAGAGACTACCGGTAACACTTACTTTAAACTTCAACACCATGAATGACATAACTTTCATCGGGGTAGCCCTGAGACCGGTAAGTAATGGAGTGTACATTCCGGCGTATTACATAGTTCAAGGGGCAAAGCCTGGGGAATATTCTCTCCTTCAGAGAAAGTTTACAGAATTTGCAGAGAGCCAATTTTAGGGCCCAAGTTTCGAACATCAAGATTGCTTCGAGTATCCAACCCAACGTAAACTGGAACTACGCGGGGAGTATTGACTGGGTAACCTCTACCGCTTCCCATCTCGGACAGGAGGGGTATCTTGAATTTAAGGGATTTTATTATTACTACATAATTGACGAAAACATCATTGAGTACTATGCCAAGAATTATGTCATGGGGGATATGTCATCTTCAGCAGTTGCAGTTAAGGATCTTGACCTCCATGTAAGCCGTGGCCACACTCATGAAGTAATAGATGACTTCCTTCCAAAGGGGCACATTGGTCCGACTACAAGTTATTATGAATCCCAAACAGTAGAATTCAGCCCAACTGAAGCTGCTAAGATCAGTGCCAGTGCAGGTTATTCCGTAAATACAAACGATGATTACTACTTTAGGGTTGATACCCACACTGCGGATCCCAACAGCTACGTGGATTTCCATGCATATGACTTCAAGAAAAAAGTTAGCTGGTGGTTTGACTCTCCTGCTTGGGGTCGTTCTTTCTACATGGAGACAGCCACTACCATGAAAACCACATCAACGGCTACCACTACGTATTTTGGGGTTTTCAAATATAATGTAAATGGAGAGTTCTATTTCAACACCCCCAGCGGTGCAGTGATAACAGAATCTCCCGAAGACATAGACATTTCGGTATTTGTCTACCCACCTCATACTGTGTTTCACAGTTGATATACTGATGTCCATATCTTTTTCTTTTTTGAAGTCAATTCCAAGTTGAAGTTTTAAAGATCAGTTCCTATATCGAAAAGGAGGGGGGCCACTAAATGAAAAGAAATCATAGAGTTGTTTTTATATTTCTTTTATCTTTTCTGTTGGTGTTAGGAATGTTGACATGGATTAGAGAGCATGCTAATAGAAGCCCTTCTCCTGATTCCCTGAGACTGGCTCCCGGCACTGCATTAGACATGCTCTACGATGCAAAGCTGGGCAATTCTCCCTTAAGCCCCAGCTCACATACTGGATCGATGGTAAAACCTGCAGGAAACTTTCTCCTGACTGCCGGGTACTGCGCGTGGAATTCATAGTGGGAGTGGGAACAGGACGTACCTGGCATTCTTTGATTTCCAGAACAAGACCTTGGATCTGGTTCCGACCAACGAAACAGCCGTTGGGGAGTACATCAAATTCTTCAACGAGCACGGCGGGAGAGTCTTTGCCTGCAACTCGACGGTAAAGTCCACGATAAAGACATCGTTCGGGGAGAACGTTACTGTGCGTGAGCTGAACGGCACGTGCGTGGTTCCTACCATCGTGGAGACTGGCAAAGAGTAAAGTATCTGACGGTCTGGGGGAATTACATTGCCGGTGAAAAAGAGGCTTTCCCTTCTAATCTTTGTCCTCATACTTCCCTCAATATGGACATTCAGGGAAGTGCATCGACCTGGGAATCAAGAGATCTCCCTTCCGTCCTACGTAGTTTTCCAGGACAAGATAGCCTCAACGGCCCTTGACTATTGCTATCAGTACAACCCGGACTGGAGGTGCACCGGCGTTACCCTCTGCGCCTGGCCCAACGATACGGCAACGGTCGTCCTATACGCCAACTATACGATTAGCTGCACCGGCCTAACGTGTCGTCCCGTTAATGGAACATATTACAAAGCTGTCATAAACACAACCGACTGGAGAGTTATAGAGTTCGAGCCCGCGAACGAGGACATCTTCCAGGAAGTCGTATCCGAATGCGAGCGGGTGTGGAATGCAACGGAAAAGAAGTAGGAGAGAGTAAATTCATGTTTCATCACGCTCCAAGTGTTTTGAAGGGTGACTTTTTGCGTGAATGTATTTATAAACATGGCAGATTACTCTTATTTCTTTTGCCCCGTTACTATTGTAAAACTAGGTTCCAAATAAACTTATACTCAAAAAAAAAGAAAGAAACTTTACTGATAGTAAAAGGAAAAGGTTATATGGGATAATGTGCATTGAGTTATGAAAACAAGACTTGAGGAGGTAGGTGATTGGTGGTGAAGAGCTTACATCTCATCTCCATTTTTCTTGCGGCTCTCCTCGTTGGAACGCTCGTTGGTTACTATGGACATCAGCCAAAGTCCAATGTTACATCCCCTGAGCTCTGCGTTCTTAAGGAGTATTCAGGGGATTTAGATGGTTTAACTCTCATAGGGGAGTTTGATGGGGTAAAAGTATACGACAGAAAAGGGACATACATCATTGACGACGGAAAATCAAAGCATCTCCTCAACGCGAGTGAAGTCTTTTTCTTCAACTGGGGCTTCGTTGCCCTCAGGAATGAGAGCGAGGTGAGAGCGGTTCCCTTTGTGAAGTTCAGCGTTGACCAGTACGGCAGAACCAACGTGAGCACCGGCAACTTGACCGCGGAGGTCCCGGTTGTTGTTCTGAGAGCCTGTGGTTACGATGGGAAACCCCTCTGGAACCTCACGTTCTCTGGCTACACCTGGGCCTACGACAGCGGGAAATATGGGGTTAAGGAGAACGGAACGGCCGTTCCGGGAATTCTGGCGACCAACACGAGCGACTACCTCTATGCCCTCGTTTATCAGGCCTCCCCAAGGCAGTTCTCGGACCTCAGGAGGTATGCACCGGACGACTACTTTTACGTTTTCGGCAAAAACGGAACCGTCAGGGAGTTTGACCTTGGCGGGGGTTACGTCCCCATCAGGAACACCTTCCTTCTTTCCAACGGTAGCTACGTCCTCATGGGGACTTGAGCAACCCCAGCTTGATGGCTCGCCTCAGTCCGGCTACGTCATGATTCTGAACGGAACAAAAGTAATTTGGAGCAGACTCTTCCAGATAAACGACCCGAGCTGTCTCTGCTACGTCATTCCCGGCTGGGGCGGGATTGACAAAAACGGCTGTGCCCTCTTCGGTCTCTACGACGGTGAGGGTCGGTACTGCAACGGAAAGTTCACGTACGTTGCGAACTTAACAGGGTAGATAACAGGGTAGAGCCCGTGTAAGGGATAAGTTTTGGGGGCTAAGCCCCCATCCTCTTTCTAACAACATCCAACGCCTTCTCGGCATCTTCCCTGAACTCAGGGAGACCGAGCTCTTCCATCGTCTCAGGCAGTGGAACACCAAGTTCTTCATCCCAGCCCCTCAGCCTGTAGAACTCCCTTCTGGCCTCAAGGAAGTCCTTGTGGTCAATGAAGGCCGCGTTACCCTCTGCCGGACCGTCGGGTTCAGGTTCCCACCAGCGCGGCGGAATAACGTCGTCAAGAGGTGGCGTAACCCAGTCGAGGACGTTGTGTATCCTCGCTATGTTCTCAACGCCCCAGGCCCTTCTCCGCAGTTCATCAACCGTCCACTCCTCGCCGGTGACAACGCTGTAGAGCCTCGCGAGGTCTTCAAGTTTGTAGGGCACAAACTTGCACGTGCCGAGCATGTCGGTGATGTAGCTCTCGTCCCTGCCCTCTATGAGCGACGGTACAAGCTCTTTCGCCGGCCCCTGGTTCGGGAGCTGGTGGGGCCTCGGCCAGCCGCGGAGGTGGGAAGCGCCAACGTCAGCTGTGGCGTAGCTCAAGGCGTATGTCCTCCTTCCGCGCGGATCCCATGCCGGTGCCTCCATTCCTTTGACGTGGACGGCTAAGTTGCATCCCCTGCTGAGCCTCTCACAGGCCCTTTTTACCCCGTCCGCCAGGATGGCCCCAAAGCCCCTCCTCTCGGCCATCAGCCTGATGAGCCTCTCCTCTGCCTCCTCATCGCCGAAGCCCTTGACTGGAAATCCTATCTCGTCTTCACCAATCAGACCGTGCTCAACCATTTCAAAGAGCCAGGCTATTGTATTCCCTGTAGCTATGCTATCTAGCCCAAGGTTGTTGACGAGCCAGTTGAAATATGCCACCACTGGGAAGTTGAAGACACCCGTTGAGGCACCGAGCATCGCTATGCTCTCATATTCGGGCTTTACTCGGATTTTTCTGCCCTTGTATTCCACCTCAACGTAGCGAGCGCACTTTATCGGGCAGCTCTTTCCATGGACGAACCATTCTGGCTCGACCTCATACTTCTTGACCTCGTCTCCACCGAGCTTTGAGGCTAATTCGTCCGGGATGTAGGGTCTTGAGAAGTTGTATGCCGGGCTCATACCAAGACTTGCTGAACTCCTGAGGGAGTCGCTAGTTCCGTAGCTCCTCGTGTGCTCGTACTTCGGGTTCGTAGCGAACTCGTCGTAGAATTCCTGCCACAGCTCCTGGAACTTCTCGGGGCTGGCTACAGGGGGCTTTTCGCCCGCCTCAACCACGACCGCTTTAACCTTTTTACTCCCGAGGACGGTTCCTAATCCACCCCTCCCGCTCGCTCTCTCCGTGTCGTAGATTACGTTCGCTATCCTGCTGAGCCTCTCGCCGGCTGGCCCAACTAAGGCGATGCTCGCCTTTGGGTGCTCCTTCCATATCTCTTTGGCAACTTCGTAGTTGCCCTTACCCCAGAGGTGCCCCGCGGGGAGAACTTCCACCTCCCCGTCGTGGATGTACAAGTAAACCGGCTCCTCGCTCTTCCCCTCGATTACCAGCGCGTCAAAGTGCCCCTTCAACTTCGGCCCGAAGGCATCTCCACCGCTGGAGTCGCTGATCAGTCCTGTCTCTGGGCTTTTGCTCACCGCGATCACCTTGCTCGAACCCGGGATAAGGCCTGTCATCCCACCTGGTGCGAAGACGAACTTGTTGGCCGGGCTGAGCGGATCCGTTCCAGGCGGAACTTCCCTGTAAATCAAGTAGTAGCCGAGGCCCTTTCCGCCTATGAACTTCCTTATGGCCTCGTCCGGTAGCTCCTCGTAGGTGATCTTCCCCTCTGTCAGGTTAACGCGCGCAATCCTGTTTTGGTATCCGAACATCAGACGCACCCCCTCGCTTTTTCCCTATCCTCAGCCGAAAGCCTCCAGCCCATCGCTCCTGCATTTTCCTCAACGTGCTCTTTTCTGCCTGCCTTTGGAATCGCCACGACGTTCTTCTCGCAGATGAGATAGTTGAGCGCGACCTGAGCTGCCGTCCTGTTGTAATCCTTCCCTATCTGCTCCAAGCACTTGTTTCTGGCGAGGGTTCCCTTCTCCAGCGGGGTATAGGCTATAAGAATCATTTTCTCCCGCTTCATATAGTCGAGAAGACCTGTTGTTTCAGGCCATCTATCTTTGAGAGAGTACTTGACCTCGTTCACCACAATCTCATACTTCCTCATCGCCCCCTGAGAGCGCTTGAGAAGCTTGAGGTCGAAGTTGCTCACGTCGATGTACCTAATGAGTCCTTCATCAATGAGTTCCTCAAGGGTGTGGAGGGTCTTTTCAATCTTCTCCCAACTGTCCCCAGGCCAGTGAAGGAGGTAGAGGTCTATGTAAGTGCCAAGTCTCTTTGCACTCGCCCTTGCGGCCTTTTTGGCCTCACCGTGGCCGAAGTGGCTTGGCCATACCTTGCTGATTATGAATATTTCCTCACGGTCAAAGCCCTCTATCGCTTTTCCAACGAGTTCCTCACTGTGGCCTGCGCCGTAAAACTCAGCCGTGTCGATGAGGTTGATCCCAAGACCAAGGCCGTAGCGGAGAACATCCACACTCTCCTTGTCCCTTGAATAGTCTGGAGTCTCATAACCACCGATTCCCCACGTGCCCATGTCGATGGAAGTAACTTTCCCATCACCTATCCTCTTCAAATCTAAAACCTTCTGCATATTCTACACCTCTTAGGGTTAGGACTTCAAACCTAATTAAAGTTTCTGTCTGAACGCTAAGATAGTTGGACAAACGTGGCCTTTTTAACATGGACCACCAACGGCCTCCATGCGGCATTTCATAATGGGGTTTGAACGCAAAATGGTTGCACTGGGCAACGCGCCCCACAGGGGTGGCTTGACTCGAGCCAACGGCTTCTTCTTTATGGGGGTTCCTAAGGACTACTCGGGGAACTACAAGGCAGACTGTTTAGCCTTTGAACGGAGGCACGGCTTGAAAAACTTCGTTGGCTTCATGACGGCCGCTGATATTGGAAAGGTTCTCTCCACTGCCAAAAACGGGAGTGTTACTGCCTACATCACCGCTGGAATAACAAACCCAGCTATAGCCGGTGAAGAGCCACCTCCCTGGAAGTCGGGGACTATAAACATAGCCCTCGTAGTCGAGGAAGGCTTAACGGTCGGCGCAATGGCCAACGCTATAATGACGGCAACCGAGGCAAAGACTTACACCCTGTTAAGGCTCGGCTACAACGTGACTGGAACAACGAGCGATGGGATAGAAGTTTTTGCCTTTGAAGGGGAGAAGGAGTGGACGGGGACGGCGACGGAACTAGGCCTAAACGTTGGTAAGGCCGTGAGGCGAGCCTTGGAGGAAAGCTTGAGAAGGTGGGAGAAGACAAGAGCTATGGAACTGTGTTAGCTTCCCGTTTTCATCCCTATTAGCTTCCTGTAAAGCTCCTCCACTTTTCCGCTCACTTCCTCAGGTGAGAAGCCGGCCTTGACCGCTAACCACGTAGCCCCCCCAGCGCCAACCCCCTCCTTAACGTAACCGCGCTCGTAGTCTCTCAGACCCTTGAACTCGCTCTCAGAGAAGTCTAGGTCAGCTGAATAAGTTATTACCCCTATCCCTTTCGCCGTCTTAAGGAATGTCGCACTTCTATCGTTAACCACCCACTTGGTAGTCGCTACCATACAACGGTCAAGACTTTCGCCGAGTGCCTTTAAAAGGGCTGAAGCCGCCAACATCTGAGTTCCACCTGCGAGGACAACACTTTTCCTGAAGCCGAGGGAAAGGCCTACCACCGTTGCCATCATAGGATCGCCGAATTGTCTCAGGGCTTCGAGCGGATTGTCCTTGAGCTGGCCCCGCTCGATTCCTGCCCTCCCAAAGGCTTCAGCTATGACTTCTTCCTTGAGGCTCTGCGGGTTGTCTGGAGAAGCCGACGAGGTTCTGGATTCATATCCGAGCGCCCAGAGGACGGCTTGGGCCGTTGTAGTTCCCCCGGGGGTTGATTCCCCTATGACGAGCTCTTTAACAGACGACTTATTCAGCTCCTCTCCGAGAAGCTTAGCGTTCTTGATTATCTCCCCGAATTCTGGTAAAGCTGGCTCCCTCCTGAAGTCCCTTCCAACGGCGCTACTTATGTGGACGTGGGGAATCAGCGGGGCAAGGTAGGTCCCCCCTCTCACAACCAGAACCGGAAAGTTCGCCAGTTCCTTCGCCGCCTTGGTGATTATAGCTGGCGTTGGGTGTCCCTCCGGCGTTACTGGAATAACGTCAATAGTTAGGGGCTTCTCATGGAAAAGGTATTCAGCATCAGCCACCGGAGTGAGCTTCGTTAGTTCGGGAGTTGCTCCTGCAACGCTTATTCCTGGAACAGTACTTATTTCGGTGTTTCCTAAGACGAGCAGGAATAGGCTCTCCATAACGACCACCGATGGAGTTTTTATCCAAGGGTTTATATGTCCTTTCCCCCAACTGGTTATGGTGGGATAATGGGAAAGGCTCTGATGGTTCAGGGGACATCCTCAGGAGCGGGCAAGTCTCTCCTGGTAACGGCGTTGTGTAGGATTTTCTCAAACCTCGGCTACGATGTCGTCCCCTTCAAGAGCCAGAACATGAGCCTGAACTCCGCTCCCAGCATAGAGGGCGGTGAGATAAGTCGCGCTCAGTATCTGCAGGCTATCGCCTGTATGAAAAAGCCCAGCGTGAAGTTCAACCCTATTCTCCTCAAGCCCGAGGGGAGAATGAGGAGCCAGATCGTCTTCATGGGGAAACCAATAGGTAGCGTCTCCGCTAAAGATTATATGCTCTCACGGAAGGAGGAGCTGTTCCAAAAGACCATGAACGTCCTCGATGGATTGAAGGCGAGACATGATCTCGTTTTAATTGAAGGCGCAGGCAGTCCGGTCGAGATAAACCTAAAGGACTATGACATAGCCAACATGCGCGTGGCAAAGCACACCAACGCGAGGGTTATTCTCGTTACGGACATAGACCGCGGTGGAAGCTTCGCCTCGATAGTAGGCACAATGGAGCTTTTGAGTGAGGAGGAGCAAAACCTAGTCCTCGGCTTCGTCTTCAACAAGTTCCGCGGCGATGCCTCCCTGCTAAAGCCGGGCTTTGATTACCTTGAGGGACGCTATGGCAAGCCGACCCTCGGCGTTATCCCATATATTGAGCACCGCCTGCCCGAGGAGGATTCTCTAGCCGAGTTCCCAAAGGTGAAGGGCGATCTGCACATCCAGATAATCAAACTCCCGCACATAAGCAACTTCACGGACTTTGAGCCCCTTCACTGGGCGAACGGCGTTGATTACATCACGAGGGCCGAGGAAATAAGGGGTGATATCATCATTGTTCCAGGGAGCAAGAACACGGTTGATGATCTGCTATGGATGCGTGAAAACGGGATTGAAGATGCCATACTACAAGCCCATCGCGAAGGAGCTTTCGTCGTCGGAATCTGCGGAGGCTTTCAGATGCTCGGAAAAGAGATTGTAGATGAAGTTGAGTCCAAGCGCGGTAAGGTTAAGGGAATCGGCCTTCTCCCGTCAAAAACTGTCTTCACAGCGAAAAAGCGGACAAACCATCTCAACACGAGGGTCCTCTGGGAACCGGCGAGGGAGATGGAGGTTGAAGGCTACGAAATAAGAATGGGACGTTCGATCTCGGACAGGCCGTTTTCAGTCATAACCTCGGTGAACGGTGCCAAAGCTCTCGAACCAGAGGGTGCTATAGGTGAGAGGGCCTTTGGAACCTACCTGCACGGCATATTCCACAACTTCGTCTTCACCGAGCGCTTTTTAAACTTCTTCAGGTTGGAGAAGGGGCTTGAACCTGTTTCGGTTAAAGGGTGGGACATAGAGGAGGAGATTGAGAGGTTCGCGCGGGTTGTTGAGGAAAACCTCGACGTGGGGAGGATTTTAGGGGAGCTTGGACTCTGAGAGTTCTTTGCTCCTTATCTTTAGAAGGTTTTTCCGCATCGTGTACACGGCTGGGGCCATTGAGATAAAGGAGATAAGAAGTGAAAATCCAACGACCGTCGATATTGGGAACACCAGAAATAATAGAACTCCCGTATACCAGAAGAAAATGTAAAGAAAAGCGCTAATGACTGGTACAAGAACGGCAACGGTCAGGAGATAGTATACGGAAATCGAAAAGTCAACAGATGTCCTGCGGGCGAAGTTCAGTGAGGCAAGGATAACTCTTGGGTGAAAGTATTGTCCTTGGGGTTATTTTCTCGCAGGACTTCTTGGACTCCAAGGTGAGCACTCTGAGAGACACTTTATTGGCGTCCTTAGCGAAGGGGAAGAGCATCCCAAGAAAGAAAATTATAGGGATCCATCCAAGGAACTTACTGTGCAAGTAGCACGCCACATCGAATATGCCAACGAGACCAGTTATACCCAAGCTTAACCCCAGTAAGGCCTTTTTAATCTCGGGGGTTCTGTATCTGGCTTTTTTCCATACTAGCCACAGGAGGGTAACGACCCCTACAACGAGTAGGTTCATAACAGGGAGCAGGACCTCCATTTTCCCTCGAGGTCTTTAAACTGTGATGGGTTAAAAGGTTTCTTAGCTAAAAATAATCCTCTGGACTCTCCAGCTCCTTTGGAGGATGCCTTTTTCTCCACCAGAGCTTCAAACGTATGTACAGGTAGAACCCGAGGAAGATGAGCAGGCCTATGAGGAGCAGAACTATTCCTACAACCAAGAAGCCGAAGAAAAACAGCAGACCTAGAACTAGAATCCCAATGAAGGCCAGCGTGCTTTTAACCTTCTCACCCCTCATCTTCCCACCAGCTCGGCTATTCCCCTCGCAAGCTTTAACTCTTCCGGTGTGTTCACGTTGAGCGCTAATAGGGGGTTGCTCATCTCAAAAAATCTCTCCCCTTCAGTCCCAACCGCGTTCAGCCCGACTACCGCGTATCCCTTGTAAACAGCCGGCTTCAAATCCTTTGGAACCCCCTCCAGCGGGAGGACGCCGGTTAGGCTGATCTTTCCGTCGAATGCCTTAGCTATGGCGGCAATATCTGATGCCCTAACAAAGGGCAGATCTGATGAAACACTGACAAAAGGGCCAAACTCTTGAAGAAGCCACCTCACGTCCTCCACGTAGCCCCTCCCCGGCGTCTCAATGAAGGGAACCCCTCCGCGGATGCACAGCTCCTTTGTTCTCGGTGTGTTCATTGAGAGGGCCACAACCGTCTCCCCCACTGCTGAAGCCTGATCGTAAACTCTCAGGAGCATTGACTCCCCCCCGACCATCAGGACGGGCTTTTCCCTCCCCATACGCGTTGACTTTCCGCCGGCTAGGATGATTATCACACACACCACCACACAAACGCCAAAACGAGCAACGTCCCCGCCCTCGTTATCTCGGCAATCGCTCCGAGGCAATCGCCGTTTATCCCACCAAAGTTTTTGAAGGAGAGCCGTATCATATAAGGGGCGAAGAGAAGGCCAACCAATCCTACGAGGGCTACTGGGTTGAAGAGGGCAACCGGAAGGTAAAGAATGGCATAGAGGAGCGTCCCGATGACTAACTGTCTTCTGCTCATCCCTTCCATGAAATATGCCCCTAATCCATGGCCGAGGGGTCTTTTTGTGCTCAACCCAAGGAGCATAGCGTATTTTGAGTTCAGCTCTGCTAGATAGATGGAATAAAACGGCACGAGAGGGAGGGAGTAAACCTGGAGGAAGAGAGCCATTGCAACAGCGAAGAGACCCGCTATACCCGTGTTTAGGTCCTTCATGGCCTTGATTTTTCGCTCGCGTTCGCCTTTGACCATTATCCCGTCCGCCCAGTCAGCAAGGCCGTCTAGGTGGAGGAGACCTATCGTTAAGTAGAGGGCCAGCACTGCAAGGATGTTTGCCAGTGGGAGCTTTAGGTAGAGCACCAGAACAGGAAGGGTTGAACTAATGGGGGCAACGAGTGGGATTGCCCACAGCTCCTTTTGGATTTTCTCAAAGTCACCATTGACTGGAATCCTCGTGAGGAACGGCAGGATGTTTCTCATTTAACATCCTCCTGGAAGAGCCTCGTCATGCAGCCAGCTATAAGTCCCCCTACTGCATCATCGAGAAATGGGGGAAGCCGCGCCAGGATTCCGGGCTTTTTGGTGTCATAGTAGAAAAAGTTGAAGAGCGCCATTTTTCCGCCAATGTACTCGGCGATGTTAATTCCAATCAGCTCGTCCGCGACCAGGTTCACAGGGTCGCCATCGACCTTAAAGCCCCCCTCAAGCAGGAGCGCTGCCATCAGGAGGGCTTGGATGTTGATATCATCAAGGTAGTGGAGCATGAGTTTTTTGAGCCTCCCCTGGACTTCCTCGGGGTTGTTACCGATGTATAACTCTATAGCAGCTTCTACCATTGCTTCAAGCGTCACGCCGTGTTCTTCGAGCCTTTGAAGAAGTTCTCCACTCTTCACGCTCTCACCAGCCCGAAGCGGATCCAGTGGTACCTCTCGCTCTCCTCGACGGACTTTACGTCAAGGTTGAAGCGCCCCTCAAAGAGGGGTGAGGCCAAAACTACCGTGTGGAACTCTCCAAACTCTCCAACCGGGTCAACGCCCGGGTAAGCCTTCAAAAAGTTCTTCAGGTCTTGTTCCGAGCTGAATGTATAAGTTAGGGCATCTCTGGAGAGCTTTTCCTTATCAACCGCTATTATCACCCACTCGAAGCCCTCTTCGAGCATCTCCTCGGCAAGCTCCAGCGTGTTCCTCCCCCAGAGCGGTTCGAGAGCTTTAATTCCTGCTTTTTCCGTAAGGCTTTCGACCCATACCTTGTGGTCGTCCAAGAGGACATCGCCTGATATGAGGTACTCGATACCGAGCGAGCCAATGAAGTCGGCCAGGGCGTCACTTCCCCTGGCCATGTCGAAGGTCAGCATTTTCCTCCCCATCTTCTTGGTGAGTGTTTCCAGCGCCCCAAAGTTCTCCCAGTGTGGTGAGAGGCCGATGGTGGTTTTGAGCGCCAGCAGGTATGGAACCTCAATTCCCATCTTCTCCGCAAGGTGAAGCGCGTAAAGCCCATCCTTGCCGCCCGAAAAGAACACCACTCCGTTCAAGCTATCGCCTCCGTCAGGGTTATAAGAGGTTGGAGCTTTTATCCATTGCGCTAGCTGCACCCGGAGGAACGACGATGAACGGACTTGTCCTATTTATCCCGGCACTTCTCTGGGACCTGCTCCTCGGTGAACCTCCGGCGTTAGTTCATCCCGTTGTATGGTTTGGGAAGCTCGCCGGTTTGCTTGATTCCCGCTATAGGAGGCGTTCTCCAGCCCTTGATTTTCTGGTCGGGATGGTTACAGCGTTGGCAGTCATCGTTTTTGCCCTCCTCCTGGCAATCTCTGCCCCCTCTGCTCCTTATCCCCTCAACTACGCCTTGGCAGTTTACCTCCTCAAGAGTTCCTTCGCGGTGAGGAGCCTCCACGAGCACATTGCGAGGACGATAACAGACAATGTTAAAGAGAAAAGAAAAGCGGTCTCGATGATCGTCAGTAGGGATGTGGGGAAGCTCGATGAGCCCCACCTGAACTCGGCCTCGATAGAGAGCCTCGCCGAGAACCTCAACGACAGCGTTGTGGCGCCGCTATTCTACTTCCTCCTCTTCGGCCTCCCCGGTGCTTTAATCTACCGCGCCGTTAACACGCTTGATGCCATGCTTGGCTATAGAAACGAGCGCTATGAATACTTCGGCAAGTTCTCCGCCCGACTGGACGACCTCCTTAACTTCATTCCGGCCCGCTTGACAGTTCTTCTCTACCTTCCTATTGGAGGGAAGAGGGTTCTCCGGTACTATCGCCTCGCTAGGTTCAAGATAAACTCGGACAAGCCCATAGCGGTGATGAGTGCCGTTTTAGGCGTCTGGCTCGAAAAACCCGGCGTTTACCGTTTTCCCGGACGGGAACCAGAGAACGGTGATATACGGCGGGCCTTGAGGATCTACCGGTTGATTGTTGGTGAATGGGTCTTTACGGTCCTCTTACTCATCGCAACGGGGGTGTGCACATGCTTGAGCCGATAGGGTTCTCGACCTACCATGGTGGTGCGAGGGAAGAAGGATTGATAGACTTCTCCGCCTCACTCAACCCGTATCCACCGGAATGGCTCGACAGGATGTTCGAGCGGGCGAAGGGGATAAGCGGTCGCTATCCCTACTACGAAAGGCTTGAGGAAGGCCTTTCAGGGCTGGTTGGGGAGGAGGTTGCCGTAACGGCCGGAATCACGGAAGCTCTTTACCTACTCGGAACCCTCGCGCTCCGCGGGAGGAGGGTGGTAATCCCACGCCACACATACGGTGAGTACGAGAGGGTTGCGCGTATTTTTGGGGCAAGAGTCCTCAAAGGCCCGAACGAACCTGCAAAGCTTGCTGAACTTGTTGAAAGGGAGTCAGTAATCTTCTTCTGCAACCCCAACAATCCGAACGGGAGGTATTACATGCCAAGGGAGCTTAAACCACTTATCGACACCGTTGAGGATAAGAATGCCCTTCTTGTCCTTGATGAAGCATTTATAGACTTCGTTAAAGGCGCTAAAAGTCCCAAAGGGGAAAACCTTTTGAAGCTCAGAACCTTCACAAAGAGCTACGGCCTGCCGGGAATAAGGGTCGGCTACGTTATAGGCTTTCCCGAGGCACTTAGGAGCGTCAGGATGCCCTGGGGAGTAGGCTCGACCGGCCTCGCTTTCCTTGAGTTTTTGCTTGAGGACGGCTTCGAGCACCTGAGGAAGACGATGCCACTAATCTGGCGCGAGAAGGAGAGGATGGAAAAGGCTTTAGGAGTCAAAAGTGACACCAATTTCTTCACTATGCAAGTTGGAGACGCTAGAGAAACCGTAGAGACCCTAAAGAAGCGCGGAATCCTTGTGAGGGACTGTACGAGCTTCGACCTTCCAGAGTATGTCCGCTTCTCGGTGAGGAAGCCCGAAGAGAACGGGAAGCTGATTGAGGCGTTAAAAGAGGCCGAAATGGAAAGGAAGAGCATGTAGGGCCGTCAAGCCCCGAACTTTTCACTCCTGTTCATGAGGTCTATCATTATCGGTACTATGTCGTGGCCCTTTATCCTGCCGAGGCCACCGCGCATGCACTCACGCTCGCCGAAAGCTTCACTGGAGTCAGGCCTTACCCCACCGCCGGAGATGAGGAGTGGAACCGGGTCGCCGCTGTGATTCATGACCTCGCAGGGCGTTGAGTGATCGCCGGTTATCGCTATCACCGTCTCCTCAAGGTCGATGTGGTCGATGATGTAGCCTATCATCCTGTCAGCCTTCTCTATCATCTCGGCCTTGAGCTTGGGGTTACCATCGTGGCCCGCTGCATCTGTCGGCTTGAAGTGAAGGAACACGAAGTCGTACTCCTTGAGTAACTCGACGGTCTTCCTCGCCTTGGCCATCTCGTCGGTGTCGTATTCCCCAGTTGCCCCTTTAGGGGTGTAAACGTCGAAGCCTATCGCCCTAGCTACGCCCTTAACGAGCGAGACCGCTATAACCGCCCCGGCCTTGACCTTCCACTGCTTCGTGAACTTCATCGGTATGTCTGGATAGGTTCCCGCACCTCTGATGAGGAGGTAGTTCGCGACAGGCTTGCCCTCCTTCCTGCGCTTCTCGTTGATGGGGTGCTTCTCAAGGACCCCGTGGGCCTGCTTAACGAACTCTTCAAGGATTTCTGCAACCTTCTTGCTCTCCTCATCTTCCCATGTGAAGCTCTTGGGTGGCTTTCCTGCCTCATGGGGATCATTTTCGCCGACTTTATAACCGAAAGCCATGCCTTTAAGAACGAGGGCGGCCCTGTGACCGGTAGCCCCTGCAAAGATGAAGTCAACCGGCAGTTTAACGTTCTCCTGTATCGTCTTCGCCAGCTCGTGGGCTTCCTCGGTGTCTATCCTACCCGCACGCCTGTCGGTTATGATATCGTTCTCGATAGTGGCGAAGTTAACACGGAAGGCCAAGTCATCCTCGCTAAGGTCCAGGCCAATGCCCATAGCCTCTAGGTAGCCCCTTCCACGGTAGACCTTGTAGGGGTCGTAGCCGAATATGCTAAGGTGAGCGGTGTCGCTTCCAGCCGGCTGGCCGGGCTTAATCGGGTCCTGTTGGCCAAGGATTCCAATCTTGGCGAGCTTATCCATGTTTGGAGTTTTTGCATACTCCAGCGGCGTCTTTCCGCCGAACTCCTTAATCGGCCTATCTCCGAGGCCGTCGAGGATTATGAGCAATCCCTTTCTCTGCTGCTTCATATCTACCACCAAGGGTGAATAGGTGCGATGGGTTAAAAGGTTTGTTGGACAATGAAATAATAAACCACAATAAATAAATTTACATCTCTTCTACTAAAGAGAGGAATATACTAATATAATAAGGAGAAATTTATAAGGATAAGTTAGTTGATATGTACTGCAGAACCACTTATGAGGTGAATCACGTGAAGTGGAAGCCATTGTTTGCAGTCCTTTTGGGGCTGTTGATGGTTGGAGTAACGGCAGGAAGCATTAGTGCTATGCCCTATGGAGCTAAGGCATCAATAAAAATAAAACAGCTCCAGTATCCTAACGGGAGGTCCAAGATATACACCACATGACAAAGAACGATGCGCCTACGCACTATAAGTCAATCCCACCATACCAACCGAAAATGTTTTTTGACAAAGATCAAGTGACATTGATCTTTGACAGAGCAGATTCTTACAGCTATCATGGGATTGTTTACATTTTTCTCTTGAAAGCCTTGTCCTTTAGGGCGGGGATGCAGTAAACCGCCCAACGGCCCTTAAAGAGGAAAGCAAATCGTTTTAAAACCTAAGAGCCATACCATACCTTGGAATGAAGCGGACAG
>NZ_JALVUC010000015.1 GCF_027023865.1 Thermococcus sp.
GAATCAACGACTCGCACTCAGAAGCCTTGCAAAATACATGTACGAGGCAAAAATCATCACAAAAGAAGAATACGAAGCAATAAAGAACTGTGTCAAACTCAAAAGGACAAATAACATCGACACAAGAGTCTACAGTGACAAAGAACTCACCAGTATACTCCGCCGGCTCACCAACAGGAAACACAGCCTCTTTCTCCGTCTCGTCGTGGAAAGCGGCCTCCGCCGCTCTCACGCCATTTCAGCGTGGGAAAAACTCAGAAAAGGAGAATACACAACGATGGGAGAATTTGCGTACACAGAACTCAACATTCGGAACAAGACAAAGCAAGCATTCGTCTGTTTCTGCTCCAGAGAGCTTGCAGATGCCATACACGAAATGAACGAGCCCATATCATACAACATCGCAGAAAACGTCGGCAAAAGACAGAGGATACTCTACAACGGCATACGAAAATGGTGGTACACTACAGCACTTGATGTGGGGATAGACTCCAACGTTGCAGACTTTCTCCAGGGAAGAGCGCCCACATCCATTGGAGCTCGCCATTACCTCGATGCACTCAGACTCGCAAAGAAGCAGTATCCCAAGCTCCTGCAAGCCATCAGAGAGCGTATTTACTCGAGCTTATAACTCTCGCTCTTCTCAACCTTTATTACTTTTATAAATAGTATAAACTGGGCCCTCCGGGCCCCCGTGAATAACATATGGGAGGGACCCAAGATGGAAAATAAACTCCTCAAAACTCGCGTCTGCCAGAACAGAGACACATCAAGCTGCAGAACTCCAAGGGGGTGAGGGGACTATGAACTCCTGGGAGCTGAAAAGACTCATAGAGCAAAAAGAGGACGAATTGTTCTGGAAAAGACTGAATCCAGACGCTGTCGCACGAGGAGAGACAGAAAAACTCGAAGGAGAACTCAAAATCCTCAAAGAACTCTACTGGGGGGCAATCACAAGATGAGAGTCAGGACATCAGACTTGTTCGCCCTCGCCGATGCATTGGTGGTTCTCAGAGACCCTGAGATTGACCTTGCCTATCGTATGAAAACCGCTGACAAACTGGAGAGCCTCTACTGGAGGGCGTTGAAGGTATGGAAGGAGCAACACTCATCATAGAAAAGAGCATCCCATCAAAAGTCAGAGTAGAAGTCAGAGAACTATTCCAGAATATCGACACCGGACGCTTCAAGTACATAGTGGTTGCATGGCTCGCATACTGGCATTACCGGAACTACAAACCACCCCTTATCCCCCTGAGTGTCAGCCTTGCCGCCGGATTGTTCAAGAAAAGGCCAAAAGAAGCCCAAAATGATGAATTTGAGGTTTATCCCCCGTGATTTGCCCCGCCCTTGGCGGGGCCATCTTTCCCCACCCACAAACAAATGAGACTGGCTTTTCAGAGAGAGAGCCTTGAGACTCAACCAGAACCGTTTATCTCAACTCTGAGACTTCATCTTACGCTCCAAACCTTTTATCATACCATAGAGCTTATTCAAGTACTTACTCTTGTATTGCTTCCCCTCTTCATCGTACACTACATCCAGAATCTTCTCGATTACCTTGATCCTTTCTTCATGATCCTCAAACTGATCCTCAGCCCAGTCCATGCTTCCCTTCAATGAAGCGATCTCTCTCCGAAGTTTGGCAATCTCACGCCTGAGATCTTCGAGTTCTTCACGGATTTCCTCATCCCTCACCGCCTATCACCTCCTTGAGCTTTTTCCTGTCAATTTGGACAACCCTACGCTCACTCAAAGCCCCTGCCTCCCTGAGCTTTCTGAGGGCTCTACTCACTGTACTCGGACTTACATTGAGAATCCCAGCGATTTTGCGGGCGGAGAATCCCTTTCGGTACAGTTCAACCACGGTAACCAGCTTTCCCTCGTCCAACACGGGTGGCCTTCCCAAGCGCTTGCCCTTCTCCCTCGCACGCCTCAAGCCCTCCTGTGTCCTCTTCCGGATGAACTCACGCTCGAGATCAGCAAAAAGAGCCAGCAGAGTCGTCATTATCTTGAACTGCATGGCGTCAGCGGTACTATCCAATCCTTCCTTGACGGCAACAACACGGACTCCTTTCTCCGTCAGTTCATTGAGGGTCAGTATGACATCACCGAGCGAACGTCCCAACCGGGTCAGCTCGGAAACCACAAGAATATCCCCTTCTCCTGCCATTTCCAGTATTTTTGAGAAGCCTGGTCGTTTTTTGGCAGGTATACCACCAGAAACACCCTCATCTTTGATAATCTCAAAATTGTCAATCCCCTTCGCAGAAAGCCAGCTCTTTACACTCTCCATCTGACTGTCTATGTCCTGTTCGTCTGTACTCACACGGAGGTAGATGTACACCGTCACGTGCTCCACCCAAATGTGTATCATAAACACCGATATAAAACTTTTATACTATATGTCAAAAACCTTCAAAAAGGTAGATTTGATATTTCAGAAATCTACATATAGATATTTATGAAACATAAGCTCAGAATCGAGCCAATTTGACCCAACTGGACAACAAAGCCCCCCACTGCATTTGCAGGTAGAGCAAGCTATCGTACAGTGAAAGACACACAAAGAGATGAACAAGGAAGCTTGCATTATACTGCTGTTTTGATTATTTCACACTTTCCGATACGTTTCATGCTTTTGATGCTTCATATTTGTTCATTGCTTGCTCTTCAAGATAATCATGGTACTTCTCAATTTCTTCTGCAAGTTTTTTGTGAGATATTCTGAACTGCTTCTTTGTACCTGTGAGGGTATGCAATACAGTTGCTGTATCTTTATCAATAAAGTCATCTTCTGCGAGTTTGTTGAGTAATTTCGCAAGATGCACTGAGTACTCAAGCTTTTTCTTCTTCTTTTTTGACGTTATGCTGAATCCTCTTTTTGTCTTCTTCACTCTATAATAGTCATTCTCAGCTGTGAACTCAGTAATAACGTATCCTCTTTTGTTCATAAGAACCACCAAAAACACTCCATAAGCAAGCAAAAAAACATTTTCGATTACATAAAGGAAGAAAAAGCTTCAAGAGTTTGAATGATATCCCCTCAACAATTGTATCATCCCGCATACATCCTTGATGTATAGAAGCTCCCGCAACTCTTTTATCCACCAAGATAGAAATCCCCCAACAGGTTGGTAGAAATGGAAGGGAAGATAAAACCAGGCTATATTCTCAAGAGCACGAAATGGAAGGAGCCTTTTCTCGTCGAGATCGTGAACGAAAGTGGAGATACCACCATGGTGGGAGGCCACTACCTGAACTCCCGCAAAGCCGACCTCTACATACTGACGAAAGCCGACCTTGTGGAGATTGAAATCATCACAAAACCCCTCGACTTCAAAGGAGACCCAGAAGCAGTTGCCCTCGCAATCGAGGGAGAGCGGTACCACTTTGCTTCGCTCTATGACCCAATACTTGCGGTCAGCGTCTCGAAAATAGCACCCCTCCCATTCCAGATCGACGCGGTCTACAATCACATCCTCCGGAACCCCGAGATACGCTTCCTCCTCGCGGACGATCCCGGTGCAGGAAAGACCATTATGGCGGGCCTCGTGATAAAAGAGCTCAAACTCAGAGGCCTCGCAGAGAGAATCCTCATAGTCGTTCCCGGCCATCTCGTACCCCAGTGGAAGAGGGAAATGAAAGAGAAGTTCCAGGAAGAGTTCACTATCGTCAACAGGGAGATTTTCCGGACGACAACCGACGTTTGGAGACGTGAAAAGCAGGTAATCGCCTCAATAGACTTCCTCAAGCAGGAAGACATCCTGAAGAGTCTTGAGAACGTGGATTGGGACCTCGTGATAGTGGACGAAGCCCACAAGATGGCCGCATACCGCTTCGGGAAGAAGATTTACCGCACAAAGAGGTACAAAGTAGGTGAAGTGCTCTCAAGGAACTCCACCCACATGCTCTTCCTCACGGCCACACCACACAAAGGAGACCCTGAAAACTTCCGCCTTCTCCTTGACCTCCTTGTCCCGGGCCTTTTCAGCGACAAAGAGATACTCCTTGAGGCAATAAGGAGAAACGAGAACCCCATATTCCTCAGACGCATGAAAGAAGACCTCGTGGACTTCGAAGGGAAGAAGATATTCAAGCCCCGGTACTCTCACACGGTGAACTTCAACCTCACGGACAAGGAGATCAGGCTCTACAACGACCTCTCCCGCTACATCCACTACCAGTATACCGTTCTCGAAGGGAGCAGGCGGAGCATAGTCTTCCCGCTCGTGATACTCCAGAGGAGGTTCGCATCGAGCACGTACGCACTTCTCCAGTCCCTCAGGCGTAGAAAAGCACGCCTCAAGGAGTACCTTGAGAGTGGGGAGCTTGAGACCAAGGGTGTTCAACTCGACTTTGAGGATCTCCTTGAGCTTGAAGACGAGGAAGAGAGGGAAAGGTGGAAGGCCGAGCTGAGGCTCGAAGGCCTTCCCATAGTGAGGAAGAGGAAGCTCATAGAGGCCGAGATAAGAACCCTTGACGAGCTCATAAGGATGAGCGAGGAGCTGATAGCATCGGAGGAAGAGACGAAGCTCAAGACGCTCAGAGAGACGCTGGACTTCATAGCGCGAGAGCACGGCGAGAAGGAGAAGATCCTCATCTTCACGGAGTTCAAGGACACCCTCGAGTACCTCGTGAACAAGCTCCAGGAGTGGGGCTACACTGTTACCTTCATTCACGGCGAGATGGACATGGATACAAGGCTCCAGCGTGAAAAGGACTTCAGGGAGTGGGCTCAGGTCATGGTGGCAACCGAGGCGGCCGGAGAGGGCATAAACCTCCAGTTCTGCCACCTGCTCATAAACTACGACATCCCATGGAACCCCAACAGGCTCGAACAGAGAATAGGAAGGGTACACCGCTACGGCCAGAAGTACCCGGTTCACATCTTCAACTTCGTGGCCAGAAACACGAGGGAAGGAATGGTACTCGAGAGACTCCTCCACAAGATAGAGGAGATAAGGAAAGCTCTCGGGGATAAGGTCTTCGACGTCATCGGAGAACTCCTCGATGGTGAGAACCTGTACACCCTCCTCTCAGAGGTCGCCGTCATGCTCAGAGATCCAGACAGCGTCCTGAGGGAGGAAGAGCCAAAGCTCCAGCCCGAGGAAATCAAAAAGAAGGCGGAAGAGCTCCTCGGGGAAAGCCTTGCGACGAAGCACATAGACCTGAGCAGGATAATGCAACTCCTCGAAAAGGCCGAAGAAAACCGGTTATCTCCGGAGTACCTCGAACTCTTCTTCCTCAAAGCCATGAAGCGCCTCAACGCCCGGATACGTGAGAAGGAGCCACACGTTTACTCAGTTGAAAGAACCCCCAGAGTCCTGAGGGAGATAGCGGAGAGGAAGCAGTACGGCACGGTGGAGCGTTCATACAAGGCCATAACCTTTGACAAGGGAATCTCTGAGAAGAGGGACGACGTGGAGTTCGTCTCGTTCGGGCATCCTCTCTTCGAAGCCCTCCGCGAGTGGGTACAGGAGGAGTACCTCAAAGAGCTCCAGCGCGGAGCGGTCTTCTACGACCCCAAGAACAGACTGCACGGTACCATCTGGTTCTTCGAGGGTGAAGTTCAGGACGGCTTCAATAAAACAGCCGGAAAGACGCTCGTTGCAGTCTATGACGATGGTGAGAGCCTTGAGGTTATAGACCCGAAGATAATCTGGGACCTCGAACCGGCCAAAGATTCTCCAGAGGTGGAGGTTGAGTTCAGCAGGAGAGAGAACGCGATGATCTACGCCATGAAGGCCCTCGAAGAGTACAGAGACCAGCTTCTCAAGGAGAGGAAGAGGCAGGCGGAGATAAAGGAAAAGTACGGAGTGAAGTCCCTCAAGAAGCTGATAGACGACCTCGACTACAAGCTGGCCGAGTACGAACTCCTCCCGCCCAAGGAGAAGAAGAGGTACGCACTCACCATAAGGAACCTTGAGGAGAGACTGAACCGTTACCGGAAGGCACTGGAGGAACTGCCGGAAAGGATTGCCAGGGAGACGAGCCTCATGGTGAGACCTCCCGTCTTCATCGGGGCCATCTACGTGCTCCCGAGGGGAGAAATGGGAGAGGATCCGGCGATAGAGGAGATAGGGATGCAGGTTGCCATGGAGTACGAGAGAAGACATGGAAGGGAACCGAGGGACGTCTCGAAGGAGAACCTCGGGTACGACATCTACTCCGAGGGCAACGGCGAGAAAAGGCACATAGAAGTAAAAGCAAGGGCACACATTGGAGACGTTGAGCTCACCTGGAACGAGTACGTTACTGCAAAGAGGCTCCGCGACAGGTACTGGCTCTACGTTGTGGCATATGCTGCCGAGAGACCGACCCTTTACATCATCCGCGACCCTGCCCACACGCTCAAGGTCGTGGAGAAGTACGAGATAAGGTTCAAAGTCCCGGTTGAAGAGTGGAGGAAGAAGGGTAAGAAGGTTGAAGCCTGAGGAGGCGGTAGAATGGGAATGGAGGCCGTTGTTTTATCGTTCTTGGTCTTGATTTTGATCGCCATGGTCTTGGTCTTGTGGTTGAAGAACCAGGAACTCATCAAGCGTACCACTGAACTCGAAACCAAACTGAAACTCTCGGAAGAAACCCTGAGGAAGGAGTATGAGGTAAAACTCCAGGAGTGGAAGCAGAGAGCAGAAAAAGAAATCAGGAAGGATGCAATATACCGCTCCTCATCGACAATCCTGGGGCGCGTTGGAGAGCAACTTGCTCCACTGCTGATGTTTTCCAACTACGGCATAAATCCGAAGGACGTACGGTTTATTGGAACCCCCATAGACTTTATAGCATTCAAGGGGCTTGAAGAGGGGAACCCGGAGGAGATCGTTTTTATCGAAGTGAAGAGTGGGAAAACCAAAACACTCACCAAACGAGAGAGGCAGATCAAAGAACTGGTTGAAAGCAAAAAGGTACGGTGGATAACGTTCCACACTCAAAGCGAGATTCAAAAGCTTGAGAGTACTGTTCCAGATGAAACAGATCAGGAGGAGAATGAAAATGAGTGACAAACGCTTTATCGAGGTAGCCTTCCCGGTCAAGGCCGTGAGCGAAGAGTCCGCAAGGGAGAAGAACATAAGGCACGGCCACATCTCAACGCTCCATATCTGGTGGGCGAGACGCCCACTGGCTTCTTCCCGCGCAACCAACTACGCCGCACTCATACCCGCTCCAAAGGACGAGGAAGAGCTCGAGCGGAAGAAGAGGTTCATAGCAAAGCTCTCGAAGTGGGAAAGCTCTCTCGACGAGGAGATCATAAGAAGAGCCCGCGAGGACATCATGGAGTACTTCAGACAGATACGCGATGACCCAAACCAGGAGAGGCCAAGAGTACTTGATCCCTTTGCTGGGGGAGGCTCGATACCGCTTGAGGCACTGCGCCTCGGCCTTGAGACGTACGCGGTTGACTACAACCCTGTTGCAGTTCTCATCCTCAAGGCAGTCCTTGAGTACCCCCAGAAGTACGGGAAAAAGAAGAAGGGAGCGCTCGACGAGTGGATAGCTGGAGAGAAGAGTGAAGGGAAGGACTACGACCTCGTGAGGGACGTGAAGAAGTGGGGCGAGTGGGTTCTCCAGGAGGCAAAGAAGGAGCTTGAACGCTTCTACCCGGTGGATGAAGACGGCTACATCCCGGTCGGCTACATCTGGGCGAGAACGATAACGTGCCAGAACCCGGCCTGCGGGGCGGAGATACCACTGATGAGGCAGTTCTGGCTGGCGAAGAAGAACAACAAGAAGGTGGCCCTCTATCCCTACGTCGAGGGCAAGGAAGTCAAGTTCAAGATAGTTGGCGACGGCTACGAGCCGATGCCAAGCGATTTTGACCCCTCGAAGGGAACGGTAAAGGGAGCAAAGGCCACCTGTCCAGTCTGCGGCATGACCCACGACGCGAACACCACGAGAAAGCTCTTCCGCGAGGGCAAGGCCGGGCAGAGGATTGTGGCCGTTGTCCTGTACCACCCGGAGAAGAGAGGCAAAATCTACCGCCTTCCAACTGAAAAAGACATCAGGGCCTACGAGGAGGCAAAGCGCTATCTGGAGGAGAAGAGAGCAAAGCTGATGGAGGAGTGGGGGATTGACCCCGTACCGGACGAAGAAATCCTGAAGAAGTGCCATGAAGTGGACAGAATGCCTATGTATGGAATGCCAAAATGGGGGGATATCTTCAACGACAGGCAGAAGCTCGCTCTGATAATCTTCGCCGAGAAGGTGAGGAAGGCGTACGAGAGGATGCTCAAGGAAGGCTATGACGAGGAGTACGCGAAGGCCGTGGTGACTTATCTGGCAATAGCATTCGACAAGTTCTTGGCCCGTTCAACAACACTTTCTCGGTGGCACGTTACTCGTGAAACTATCGAGTATCCCCTTGGAAAGAACTCTCTCCCAATGCTCTGGGATTATATCGAACTCCAGGCGTTCTCTGAGGCGAGTGGAGGGTGGAACACGGGGCTTGAATACGTTGTGAACGTTATTGCCCATTGCTCCCAGTCATCAGAGTTCCCCTCAAAAGTGCTCCAGGGATCAGCAACCTCATTATCCTTCCCGGCCAACTACTTCGATGCTATCTTCACTGACCCACCATACTATGACAATGTAAATTATTCAGTACTGTCTGATTTCTTCTATGTCTGGCTCAAGCGTACAGTTGGAGACCTCTACCCGGAGCTTTTCATTACACCCCTCACTCCAAAGACCAAAGAGCTTGTTGCTGATCCAAACAGATTTGGAGGAAAAGATGGTTCAAAAAGGTACTTTGAAGAGAACATGAAACAAGCGCTCAAGGAAATCCACCGCGTCCTCAAACCTGGCGGAATCCTCGTGCTCGTTTACGCACACAAGACGACTGAAGGATGGGAGACGCTCATAAACTCACTCCTTGACTCAGGTCTCGTCCCAACCGCTTCGTGGCCTATTCATACGGAGATGGCAAACAGGCTTATAGCAAAGGAGTCCGCAGCCCTCGCCTCCTCAATCTACATCGTCGCTCGCAAAGTGGAGAAGCAGGGAGTCGGCTGGTTCGACGAGGTCAAGAGGGAGCTCAGGGAGACCCTTGAGAAGAAGCTCGACCAGCTCTGGCGCGAGGGCATAAGCGGTGCCGACTTCTTCATCTCGGCCATAGGCTCGGCCATTGAGGTCTTCGGCAAGTACGAGAAAGTGCTCGACTACGAGGGCAACGAGATAAGGGGTGACAGGTTGCTCCAGCTTGTACGCGATATAGTCAGCGACTACGCGATAAGGCAGGTTCTCAGGGAGGACATCTCCGCTGAGCTCTCACCACTCGCGAAGTTCTACGTGCTCTGGCGCTGGACGTACGGCGAGGCGAAGGTGGCCTTCGACGAGGCGAGGAAGCTCGCAACCTCAGTCGGCCTCGACCTCGAGCGGGAGTGGAACAAAGGGTTCATCGTGAAGGAGAAGGAGTTCATCCGCGTTCTCGGCCCGCAGGACAGGAAGCTCAAGGAGATAAAGGGCAGGGATTTGATAGACGTTCTCCACGCGGCTCTGCTCCTCTGGCAGGCCAACAGGAAGAGGGAGATGATCGGCCTGCTCGCCGAGACCGGCTGGGGCGAGAAGGACGTCTTCTACAAGGTGGCCCAAGTCATCAGCGAGGTTCTCCCGAAGGACAGCAAGGAGAAGAAGCTTCTCGACGGCTTCCTCGCGGGCAGGGAGCACATAAGGAGGGCCATTGAAAAGGGCGACTACTCGGTCTTCAACGGAGAAGATGAGTCCGGAAAGCAGGAGACGATTGAGAGGTTCATAAAGGGCTGAACGCCCTATTCGGCTTTCTTTTCAATTTCATTGGGGAGGTATACCACCTGGAGCTTTATCTCCGGGTTCTCCCCTCTCAGTTCCTCAAGGACTTTCCGGGCGGTTCGTGCAAAGTTTCTATCGAGGGTGTAGAGGGTACAAGGTTTGTCTGTCTTGGCCGAGAACATCACTGCCTCGCTGAAGATGAGGGCATCGTAGTCGTCCTTGAATCTCTCCCTTACCCTGTCGTAGACGTCTATCGCGGATTCAAGCTCTTCCGTCTGTAACCTTATAATCCTGTGGGTACCGCTGAGTCTGTCTATCTTTGACATCTGCTCGATTATGAAGTCGTTCATCTCCCTGAGGAGCTTCACCCGCTTTCTGACGAGAAGAAGGCCCCTCTCCTCGGCGACTTTTACAATGTACTCGCAGAAGTTGAGAATTTGAGGCTCGGTTTCCCGGCAGATTTGGATCGTGAGCTCTCTGATGGCCCTTATTTCCTCCTCTTCGCTTGAGAACTCCATCTTGTTCGCTTTGCTTATGGCCTTCTTGAGCTTTGTGAGGGCACTGAAGGCTTTTTCATAGAACGTCTGTCGGAGCTCTTGGTAAACGGACTCCATTATGTCCATTCGACTGTCCTTGAAGAACTCCTCAACAAGTTTATGGTTGGGGTCAGTATCGACGACTTTGGCCACTACGATGTTGGTGTCGACGAAGTTGGCCATTCCTTCCCCACCAGTTTGATGAGTTCCTCGATTTCCTCCGGACTGGCATCCCTTTCAAGCTCGGGAACCATCTCGACTATGTCCTTCCTGAGGAGGGGAAGGTGTTCGAGCTTGCCGTTGAGTATCGCAAGTATCCTGAGGCTGAGCATAAGAATGTAGATTGACAGCTCCGGATTCTTCCAGTCTTCCAGCATCTTCTCATAGAGCTTGATGAGGAGCGCTATTCCCTGGTCGAGCGTCATGTACTTCTCGAACTCTTCATCCGGCATCTCCGGATCGGAGGCTATTTCAAGGATGCTCTCCCTCATGGAGTTCAAAAGCCCTATCTGCCTTCTGATGTCGGTTCTTATGGAGTTCTTGAGCTCTCTCTCATTGAGGATATGCATGAGTTCGTCTATCTCGTCCATCACATCCGCGAGCTCTTCCTCAAATATCTTCAGTACTTCGGATTGGGCCTTGAGGTAGTGCATCCTACTCGCTTCGCTGGGCAGTACCTCGGTTATTCTGGAGATGAGGACGTCTCGCTTCTCGTCCAGAAGCCATCTCAGGCGCAGGAGTGCCCTGAATCTGTGAGTCTGATGCTTCTTCCTCACGTATGAGATGGCAGAGAAATAAGGGTCTATAGCGTCAAGTACCCCCATAAGCAGATCATCGCTGTACTTGTCGATCACGACTTCAGGAAGTGCCCAATGGCATCTCCCGCTCTGAAGAGATTCCATGGTTTCCCACTGTTTACCATTCCGATGCAGTCCCTTATAAATGATTCCCTCAAAAGGCCAGACAGTACGAAGTACGAAACGAACAGAAAAGCTTTTTATTGGAGGCAGAGCGTAACACAAGAAGGGTGAGTATCCTCTGAGAGGAACAATGGGTTTTGCCGTTGGGTTTATAGTACTGATGCTCGTCACAACAGTTGGACAGTGGGGGCTCTTTCAGCACGGAGCAACATCCGAAGAGAAAATGGCAATCCCTCTGAACTTCTCAAGTGATTCCAGCGTCTTGGTTCCAGCCAATACCGTGGAGAGTACTTCTGCAAGCGTCTTTTCTGGCGAGTCCAGGGAACAAGTCCATGTAACGTCAGGAGAAGCCGAACCGCCCAACTTGAGCCAAGAAGACGCTCTCTGGATCGAAGTAGGTCTTCAGAACTTCACCCAGAGCTTATGGGAGAGCATATCCACGTACAGTTACGACAACGTTACGATTGCTTTGGCCGCATCTATCGCGTCCCTGCCCATTCTCCCCGAATGCGGAAATCTCTCGGGATACCAGAACCTCACTGCGTACAGCGAAGAGGTCTCAAACCTTACTGTGGCCCTCCACAAGTACAAAAATCTTGCAGAGGGCTTATCAAAGGATTACGGGATTGAACTGCCTTATTTGAATGACAGGGAAATCAGGAAGCTCAAAAACGCCCTCAAGCCCTCACAGGTCGAGGATATGTTTATGATGTGTTCGTTTGCCCGTGATTACAACCGACTCATCATAGCAGCAGGGCAAGTAATCCCCGGAGATAGGGACACCTACTCAGCTTTCTACGAGAGGCTCTTTGTAGTGGGACTGGAACTCATCTTCATGAAGGAGAACGTTGCGTACAAGGTTTCGTACAAGATTGTAGGCAATCTCCTCTGGAAGACCCGCCTCTTCCACGTGATATACCGCTATGGGGGCAGCACCGCTCTCAAGGTCGTCATGAGCACGATGCACTGGGAGAGTCGGGGACTCATAAACAAGTACTTTGAGGCCTTTGGAGACAATCCAAAGATGGTAGAGGAGCTTATTTCGAACGTTGACAATCCAGACTGGGTTCAGGCTCAAGTGAGTTCTCTTGGAGAGATGCTTGAAAACAAGACCAAGGGGCTCATAGGGAACAAAACGGACCTTGTGGATAAACTCAAGGGTCTCTTTGGGTCGGATGATGGGTAAGCAACCGGAAAGCCCAAATACTCCTGAGAGTATATGGTTCGGAGGTGTAACCATGGAGCTGAAGCCGTTTTACCAGATCGCCATTCCCCACGATGACATAAAGGAGGGAAGGTTCACCCTCGATACTTTCGCCGCTGACCTTTGGAGCGTTTACCAGAACAAGGGGCCTGAGGACTATAGGAACCCTGAGCTCTTCTGGGAGAGGACGTACATAACGAGCGGGTTGAGTGCTCTCCTTGACATAGCAAGGAAGAGGCTCCTCGAAGGCGTTGGGGATGCTGTGATACAGCTCCAGACGCCCTTTGGTGGTGGTAAGACACACTCGCTTATAGCGCTCTACCACAAGGCCCGTGAGTGGGACGCGAATGTAGTTGTTCTCGATGGAACCGCCTTTGACGCGAGGGAGGTTATCCTCTGGGAAGAACTTGAGCGTCAGCTTACCGGCAGTGCAAACCGCCTCAAGGGCAACGTTGCCCCAGGGAAGATAAAGCTATCAGAGCTCCTCGAGGAGAAGGCGCCAGTACTGATTCTCGTTGATGAACTTCTGGAGTACATGGTAAAAGCCGCGGGGGTAACGGTTGGAGAGACCACCCTTGCGGATCAGACGCTGGCCTTCATCCACGAGCTCACCGAGGTCGTGAAATCCACCGATAGGGTTCTTCTTGTCATGACCCTCCCGTCCAGCATTCTCGAACACTATTCCGAGAAGGCTGAAGAGTACTTTCAGAAGCTCCAAAAGATAGCAGGACGCTCTCAGAAGGTGTTCACCCCGGTACAGGAAGAGGAAGTCCACGACGTCATCAGGAAGAGGCTTTTCAAGAGGATTGATGAGACCGAGATGGAGGCCATCGTGAAGCGTGTGGTTGAGTACCTTGAGAAGGAAGGCCTCATCCCGGAGGGCCTCAACGCCTATCAGTACCGCCAGAGGTTCCTCAGAAGCTATCCCTTCCAGCCGGAAGTCATTGATGTTCTCTACCACCGCTGGGGCAGTCTACCGAAGTTCCAGAGGACGAGGGGTGTGCTGAGACTTCTCTCCATAGTGGTTCACTCGCTCATCGGAAGGGATGTGCCCTTCATCAGGCTCTCTGACTTCGACTTGAGTGTCAAGACGCTCAGAGACGAGCTCATAGACATCATCGGAGAGAGCAGGTACTATTCCGTCCTTGATGCGGACGTTCTCTCGCCCAACTCGGGTGCAAAGCGAGTGGACAGGATGCTCGGTGAATCCTATGAGCACTATCGCGTGGGGACGAGAGCGGCAACCGTCATCTTCATGTACTCCTTTTCAGGTGGCGACGTGAAAGGGGCCACTACGAAGGAGATAAAGCTCTCCTGTGCCGATACAAGGTACTCGAGCAGTATAGTGGGAGACGCCATCCTCTACCTCAAGGACAACCTCCTCTACCTCCACTATCGCGATGGTCGGTACTTCTTCAGCCTCGAGCCGAGCCTCAACAAGCTCGTTGTGGACGAGATGAATAACGTGAGCGAGGAGCAGATACGGGAGGTTGAGCACGAACTTCTGAAGGGCCAGCTCAAGGGGAGGTACTTCAAGATCTATCTGTGGCCGAGTAAACCTGTGGACGTTCCAGATAGTGACCCGAGTTTGAAGCTTGTTGTCCTTCCAGAGTACGACAAGGAGAAGGTTCTCCAGATTCTGCAGTCTTATGGAGGTAGCGAAAGAGTTCACAAGAACACCCTCATCTTCCTCGTTCCAAGGGAAACGGAGAGGGCCAGTTTCAATAGACTCGTGAGGAGGTATATTGCTTGGAAGATTATTGACGAAAAGGCAAAGAAGGGTTCTCTGGAACTCACTACGGAGCAGAGGGAAGATGTAAAGGAGAATCTGAAGCGAGCAAGGGAGGACATCGTTCAGAAGATAGCAGAGCTTTACAGGCTCGTACTGCTCCCAACTCGTGGAGGCTACGAAGAGCTTGACCTCGGCATGAAGCCAGTGGGCATCAAGAAGACTATCGAGGAGCTCGTCTATGAGAAGCTCCGGGAGGAGGGTAAGCTCGTCGAGAAGATGGCTCCAGTGGTCATTGAGATGAAGTACTTGGATGGGAAGAACTACGTTTCGACGAAGGCACTCTACGAGAGCTTCCTCAAGACTCCAGGGATGCCACTTTTGAAGAGCAAGAGCGTGCTTATAGACGCGATAAGGCAGGGGGTAAGCGAGGGGCGCTTTGGATTGGGATACATCACTGGAGAGGAGGTAACCTGCGAGTACCTCGGTGAAAAGCCAACGGTGACTCTTGACGAGAAGGAGGTCATCGTGAACAGGAAGTACTGTGAAGAGCTGAGGGCAAGAGCAAAGGCTGAGGCTGAAGCAAAAGCTGAAGCTCAAGCTATAGCTCAAGAGAAAGCTCCAGCTGAAAGCATAGCTGAAGCTCGTGTGGAGGAATGGAAGCCTCCAGCAGTCAGGGATAAGCAGGCTGTACTTGTGCCATCAGAGGGGAAGAGCAGAGAGGAAGTCGTTGGAAGTCAGGTAGAGTCCATTCACCTACACCTGACACTGGGCCCCGGAACTGGAGGGCTGAGAGACATATTGAGGGCGTTGAATCTGCTGAAAAGCAAGTTTGAGAAGGTTACCATCGAGATAAGGGCAGAGAAGGGGAATATGAGCCAGACAGAGTACGAAAATCTGCTTGAGACTTTCAGACAGCTTGGGATTGACGTTGAAGAACTTGAGGAGGAGTAAGCCTCCTTCTTTGTTTCCCTTATAAGTAGTTTGTGGGGGTTTGATTCACGAGTCACGATTCACGACCCTACTCAACGCTATCAATGAAGGTCCTTCCAACTGCCCACCACCTCGTGGATCGTGAGTTGTGAATCAACCCTATGAGTACTATATTTTGACCTATTGTCAGGTTTCATCCTCAATTTTGGGTGGGCTTATCCACAAAATTGAGACGAAAAGCTTTTATATAGTGTGCGCACACATAATAGTGAGGTGAAATCAGATGGGTAGGTACAATCTGTACATACCTGCCTCCACAAAGTACCTTCTCAGAAGAGCTTCGAAGAGATTTATGACCACACAGGTAGAGCTGGCAAAAAAGATAGCCCGTGGGGAGATTACTCTTGAAGACATAACCTACTGGGGCCTTGATTTGAAGGACAAGGAGAGAATACGGTTTCTCAAGGAAACAGAGGAAGAGTTCTCTTTCAAAGCAATCTTCCCGGTTCGCACGGATAACCCAGACGAGATGAGGGGGTGTATAAAGGCCGTAAACGCTATCGTGGATGGTGTCGTGAAGGAGTTCTATAGGAAGCACGAAGACCTCCCCGCTGCTCTCAACTACGTCTCAATAGCACTTCACAGAATAGCCAGAGAAGGTGGGCTTACAGAATGGGATAGAAAAACCATCAAGAGCCACATTGAACTTCTCCAAGAGTTTCTTGGGGGTGATGACCAATGAGGCCAAAGTACGTCAGCCTCATCAGTGATGAGGACAGGGCAATCCTCGAAAACGGGGAGGCCCTGCACGGCATGATAAAGAGGTACTTGCAGTTTCTCTATGAGGACATAGACCAGGAGTACTGGTTCGAGGTAAGGATTCTGAGAATGGATGGCAGTGTGAAGCGGAGAATGTTCAAGATCAAGGAGATTGGAGGGGCCACAAATCACATTATCAAAGAGATGAGCTCAGACCGCAAAATAAAGGGCATATACGTCACGATAAATCCAGCGGGAGGCCAGAAGGCGGGCTCTTTTACGAACGATGACATACTCAAAGTGATAAACTTGCCCATTGACGTAGATATCTTCCATAGTAGGGCGCCGTCAGAGGTTGAGCTATCAGCGGTGAAGGAAGCAATAAAGAAGACCGTCCAGAGGCTGTTTGGAAAGTACGACTTCAGATATATGCTCGTCTTCTCAGGCTTTGGATTCCATGTGTACCTCAAGGTGAACCCCGTTGAGGTTGGTGACAGAAACTGGCAGGCGGCTTTCAGGGAAGTCGGAAGGGAACTCGCAGAGGAGTTTGAAAAGGTACTCAAGGAGAGTATAGGCTTGGACTACTCTTATCTCGTCGAGAACGCTGTAGATAAGAGCGTATACAATCCTTCGCGTATTATGAGAGTTGCATGGACGGTGAACAGACGCGAGATATCTGGAATCATCTATGAGGCAGTCTCAAAGATAGTTGAAGTTTCTGGAACGAACAGGCTTGAACTCGAAAGCCTCATTGAGAGAAAGCTTCAAGAGGGAGTTACAACTCAGGAAGAACTTCACATTGATAACAGGGGTAATACAAAGCTCAACAGCGAGGAAAAAGACGATTTGGTGGGAGTCCTGAAAAGGTACTACATGCCGGGCAGGAGGCACAATCTCATACTTGGATTTGCCGCCTTTGCTTGGCACAGAGGAATTCCGGTGGAGGATACACTTGAAGTTGTGAGAAGAGTGTACATTGAGACCCAGGATAGTGATCCGTGGGAGGACCGGGAGAGGGCAGTTCTGGATACGTACTCAGCGACACTGAAGAACTACAAGAGCTATCTTGGGAAAGGCACTATCTGGGAACTCAACAGAGTACTCCGTTCCTATTACCAGCGGGCAATGAGAAAAACAATGGACAGGCCAAGTGAGTACTCCGTAACAAGTTCTCAGAGAGTTCTCTCCAATGATTTTGACATTCTCGAGTGGCTTATTGAACGCACCTCTGATATAATCAAGGAGGTAGATGAGAGGAGTGGCAAGGTAACGTATAAAGTTTCATTCACCGTGGAGACAGTAGGGAAGGTTGAGACCATCGTTCTCAAGAACAAGGAGCGGACAGACAAGGAAAAGATGTTCTATTCCCTCAATGAAGACTTTATGGCTCATTTTGGGGTTTACATCGTTGATCCGCTTTCAATCAGGAAGCTCAACAAACAGGAAAAGAGGAAACTCAACGAGATTCTCGCCAAAATAATGCTGGATTACTATGCATTCGTTACAAGAAACGCGAAAGAGATTGTAATAGAGGAGTACGAAGAGGTCAAGAACGTTTTCCTGGATATCATCGAGACCGAGGTCTTTGAGATAGTGAAAATCGACGAGCTGAATTCAATAAGCGGAGACCGTGTCGATGAGCTGTTCAGGAAGAGGATAATGATCTACGCCGAAAACGAGAACAGAGTCTACTTTGATCCTCATCTCCTTGAGTATGGATCTGACATCCGTGGATTCGCCAGAACTCTTGCCAAGTTCCTTCACAGAATGGGGATTATTGACAAGAAAACTTGGAGAGAAGTCAGACGGAGCAAATCTTTGAAGAATGGAAGACACGTATACCTCTATTACCTGATTTCAGACAGGTTCTTTGACTTCCTTGAGAAAGAGAACACCATGAAGCCCCCCATAAGGACCATTGATGAGTACTTGAACGAACAAGAGTATGTGGATCTTGATGAGATCGTCGAGGAGAGTGTTGCAGCATGAATAGCCAGATAACAATACTGGGGCCTCCCGGAACGGGGAAGACCTCCGCTCTCATCCACCTTTACAGGTACCTCACAGGAGACACTTCCCCGGATGTTGAGAACTTCGTACAGCAATACGGTTTCGATAGGGTTATTACACGGACGGACTACACGAGCGACGAGGTTCTCTTTCTTACCTTCACAACTTCTGCTGTCAGGGTTCTGAAAGAGAGAGGCATCTACAATGCGCATACCCTGCATAGTTATATCACAAAGGTTCTTATGAGAAATAAGCTTCTCACCCCTGCGAGATTTATGAGAGATCCGTTTATTGCCGCGATGATGGAAATGAACTATGGCTACGACTTCAGGGATCGCTTCAGTTCACATCCATCGAACGTTGCCGAGATAAGGTACAACTACTATTTCAACGTCTATTATGACAAGAGCAACGAGGAGATTCTTGAGATCATAAAACAGCAGGAAAAGACTGACGTATATCAAAGGATAAGGGATTATGTGGCATGGAAGAAGGAGAGGGGCATTTTTGACTATGTGTCAGTTCTCAGGTACTTCCTCACGACTACTCCTGTGACACTATCTCTGGAGAAAGAGGGCGGTGAGCCCCGGGTAATGATAATGGACGAATCCCAAGACTTCAGTCCCCTTCAATGGGCAGTTGTGAGGAGATTGGTAAGTATTGGCTTTCTTGACTACGTTATCGCGGCTGGAGATCCAAACCAGTCGATATATTCATTCCAGGGGGCTGATTCTTCTGAGTTTGGAAAGTTCATGGCATCTGGTACCGTTGTTGTGTTGAAGAGAAGTCATAGACTGCCCAAGCACGTGTACAACAAAGCAGAGATGCTTACACGGTGGCTCGGAACCCACTTCGAATATGAACCACGTGAGGAACAAGGTAAGGCCATCACAGAGTACCTGAAAAAGTCCAATCTCATCAGAATGGACAGGACAACCGGTGATAAGATAGTGCAGGTTCTTGAGGATATTATGGACGAAAATAAGACCGTATTTGTCCTTACACGGACAAACAAGCAAGCGAGGGAGCTTGAAAAGTACATCATTGAATCAGGATACAGGGTCTCGAGGATAAAGAATGATGACAGCCTATATGACCTTCTTGAGGAGGTTATTGCCTTTGAGGAGAGAAGAAGCATTGGAATGAGGTTGTTCTTTGCTGTGACGTCTCTGAATGAGGAAGGGATTCGGCTCCGCTCTCTCTTCAAAACACCTGTGGAAGCCATAGTCAAGGTCGAAGAATGTTTCAATATAGGAAAGAATCTCGATGACGAAGATAACAGGGCAAGAGATTGCTCTGATACGGCTTTATCCCTCACGAAGTTCATTGAGCACCATTACCTTGATGTCCTCGATCCGGAAGAAAAGCGTGTTTTGGCCGGACTCAGGGAAAAGAGGAATGGGAAGGAGGTCTACGTGGATACGATGCACGCTGCAAAGGGAGAAGAGGCCGATATCGTCATTGTCATTGATTTCGTGAATCGCAAGATTGAAAGGGAGATTCAGAGGGATAGAAAGGCTCTGAATGGAGAAGTGAGGGTTCTTTATGTTGCGATGACTCGTGCTCGGGAGAAGTTGTATGTGCTCACAAGCAAGTCGAAGCGATCTATATTGGGGTACGTGAGGTTTTGAGTTCTGGTGGGGGGCAATAACCCCCCGACCATATGCAATTCACGTGGTAAGACAGTATCCACATGGCCACCTCGAGGTGACCATCAATATCTCACTCCCTCGAAATAAAACTTGCCTTTGTATCAGTCGAGTATTCTTGATGTGTGGTCATTGAGAGGAGTAATGTACATAAGACCGTCCGCCAAATAGTATCAAAATTGTGATGATAGTGTGCATGAGGAGGGAACAACATGAGAAGGCGTGTATGTATCACGGTGAGCGACCAAATTTTGGCCTTTATTGAGGAGAACGACTTTCAGAAATCTGCATTTTTTGAGGCAGCAGCACTTTTCTTTATTGCCAGTCTTGGAGGAAAACGTTCCGAGGCAAGAAATATGGTGGGCCCGCGGGGCTTCGAACCCCGGACCTCCCGCTTATCAGGCGGGCGCTCTGACCAGGCTGAGCCACGGGCCCGCGAGAAAGGTTTTGGTGCCCGGGCCGGGATTTGAACCCGGGTCGCGGGATCGAGAGTCCCGCATGATTGACCGGGCTACACCACCCGGGCGCTTCCGGCATTAGGACTGAGAGAGGGTTTAAAAAGTTTTCGGTAGCTCAACGGACGTTAACGTTCAGCTTCAGGCTCTGTATCGTCCCGTTCACGGCTTCAAGGATGAGGTTCCTCGCGGGGGTTTCCGCGTAGTTTCCGTCCGGTGGGGCCGGAGGAAGCTTAGGCTGTTTGCCTTTAAAGAGGAGGAACCAGAGCTGCCACTCCCCGGGTTTGTTGATGCTGAAGGTGTAGTTCTTCTCGAACTCCGGCGTCCAGTTTCCTTCAATGTTCACCGGAACGTTGGGCAGTGTAACGTTGAACCAGCCGGGCATTCTGTACATTCCGTGGATGATTGTAGTGTTCGTCCGGTTGTCCCAGGTCAGGTTTACTAGCCACATCTGGACGTAGTAGGTAACGTTCCCTCCCTCGTGGTTGACTATGCCTATTATGACCGTGCCGTTCTCCCCGACAAGGAGGTTGGTAGGATAATTGTCGGCCTTTCCGCCCGGGCCGAGGATGTAGAACTCCGTGAAGTGCTCTCCCGGCTTTGGATGCGTCACTACGTAGCCGAGGGTGGCAATTGAAGTGACGATCGCGACTATCAACACCACCGTGAGGGCCTTGTCGAGTTTGCTCGAGCGCTCCCATTCAAGTTCACCCTTAATCTCGTCGAGGATTACCCATGGAATCCAGGGCTTAATGGCGTTCTTCCGGCGGTGAACGGCCGCCATTGCAGAGACCACGTTGAAAACGGTCAGACTGACGAGTATTGGGTTTAGCCGGATGCCCCAGGGGGTGTAGTTGAGGGCGAGGCCTATGAGCGGAACAATGGCGATGCTCAGGCCGAAGCTCAAAGCCAACCTTTCGAGGTTGTCAAGCTCTTTCCGCTCGGGAAAGAGGGCGGTTATGAAGACATAGCCCGGGAAGAAGAGGACGAAGGCTAGTCCAAGGGCTTTTCTGGACAGACTGTCCGGAAAGAAGAATATCAGTAGGTCTAGGAGGGTGGAGAGGAATACAATAGTGAGCAGGTCCCAGTACTTCCAGGCTCCCTCGGGTTCCGAGCCACTCACGACGCTCCCCCCGAGAGCACTTCGTAGACCTTCTTGAGGACTATCAGGGTGAAGAGCAGTATCAGGAGTTCAACAAGGGGCTTCATGCCCTCCTTCTGCTCCCTATCGAGGAAGAGACCCCCAACCTCGAGCGTGATGAGAATGCCTATGAGGGTTAGGGTCAGGAAAACATCAACACTACCCACTATGATCGCCGACAGAAGGATCCACACCGCCAGGAACAGGAGCATGTAGTCCTCTACATCCATTCCTCAACTCTCCCCATTCTTCTGGCTTTTATCTCCACGCCGGCCTTTCCCGGGTCTAAGGATTCCACCGCTATCACTTCCCCACTCGCCTTGGCGATTCCCCTCAAAATCGAGGCACAGATGGGACAGGGAAATCTCTCGCAGTTTATTGGTGGGCACTCAAAGTCAGGACTCACGATTACCCTGATCTCGCTTCCCTCCTCCTCTATGTAAACCCTCCTGGCCAGGTTGAGGGATTTCAGAACGGATCCCGCGGCGGATTCCACCTCGGGGATGCTTGTAAGGGGCCCCTCAAGGTGCTCTTCGTACTTCTCCACGAGTTCCTTTCCCAGGGTCGGCAGGAGAAGGCCCATCTTCCTCTCATCGGGGACGTCCGTGACGAAGATGGAGCCTTCATCGAACCTCGCGGGGTCAAGGTCGAAGTCCTCCCTAAGGGGTATAAAAACACCCCCGTCTGGAAGGTTCTTGTAGGGAGGTAGGTAGACGCTCTTTCCCTCAAGGGCAAGGCCCTCCAGGAGGGAGTTGGCAAGATTCCGCTGGGATTTTATCATAATGTTGAGGGATCCTTTCTTGACGTAGGAGGAAGACTTGAACGTGAGGACGATGGCGGTGAGGAAAAGCGCTGCCAATCCAAGGTTCAAATAACCCGTCTCGCCACGTATAAAACCAATCACCGCGAGTGCGCTTCCAGTCAGGGCAAGTAGAGCGCTTGAGATGTACTTTGCCTCCATCTTTACCGGGAGTTGGAACCACCGCTAACCTTAAAAGATTTGCCTTGGGAGGTCAAACGATAGCGATGAGGAAGGCCCTCCTTGCATTAATGACAATCATGCTACTCCTATCATCCGGTATGGTTTATTCTGAGGGCTTTAAAACTGCAAAAATGGGTGACTACGGGGTTTACCTCTACTTCCAGGGGGTTCTCAAGGAGTTCAACGACGTCCTTGGAGGTCTCCCTGGCAACGAGAGCACCGGTTACACCGTGGAGGACTTTGTAAACCAGACGGCCCTTATAATGAACGTGGTGGAGGAGTACTCCGCCTTTGGGATCCCCCGGAGTTCCGTAACCGTTGCGACACAGTTTGATTATCTTGGAAAGGACGCCATGGCATTTTACAGAGATAAAATCCGATTCAAAGGAGAGATGAAAGCCGGGGAGTATATCAAAGCCAGAAACACGCTGATTGAGATGAAGGGCATCCTCAATGACATGGCCGGCAGGGTCGATACCCTTTCCAGGATGGAGTTCAAGGAGAAGAATGGAACCATAGTCCGGTTCAATTTAAGTGAGACGGTAGTCAGATTGGATGGCCTACGTAGCCTTGTTAGGGAATGGGAGGAAGTCCTGAACAGACTCGAAGGGCCAAAGGAGTTCTCGATATACCTGCAGACCCCACGGGTCATATTAAATGAGAGCGCTTCCTTCTACGGCTACCGTTTGAACCTGACCAACGTGACAGTATTCATAGATGGCGCTCCTTATGAACCTAAGGTAAAGGGAAACAGCTTCTACCTCAACCACACCTTCACCGAGCCGGGGATTCACGTGGTGTACGCGGTGGCCTTAAACGGTTCGGCAGTTGTCAAATCCAACGTCCTAACGGTTAGGGTTCGTAGAATACCGACGGTGATAGCAGCTCACCAAGAGGGCAGATACATTACTGGGGTTCTGATGGGCTACACCGGTAGGGGGCTCCCCGATGAGACCCTAACAATACGTGTGGGTGGGAAAAATTACTCGGTAGAAACCAGCGGGAGCGGGAATTTCAGTTTCTCCCTGCCAGGGTCATTCAAATCCTGTAACGTAACGGTTATCTTCAATGGAAACGGGGGATATGCACCTTCCGCTGTGGCCGTGGCTGTCCGGCCCCCAAAGAAGAGGCTGTCGATAGTGATAACCTCGGCTTCTCGGGATGTAAAGGAAGGGCCTGTGGAAATAGAGGGTAGGATAATCGGAACGAAGGAAATGATCCCCGTTGAGGTTTACATCGACGGGAACCTCTCCTCCGTTGTGGGCGTGGCCCCAAACTTCACCCTGACGGTAACGCTCGAGAGGGGCACCCATACCGTTTACCTGCGGTTCCCTGGCAATGAAGAGTTCGCTGAGAGCACCTCAAACTCCCTGAAGTTCAACGTGAGGGCTGAATCCTACACTAGGAGAATCGCCATGCTCGTAGCTTTGCTTGCACTCGGGGCACTTGGGTACTGGGCTATGTCAAGGGTTAAACCAAAACCCAAGGAGGGACCCTCCCAAACCGTTCCCCAGAAAAAAGCCTGGGAGGAGGCTGAAACAGCGGACCCCGTATCAGCTTACCGCGTCGTTTACAGAACACTGCTCAGGGTTTACAGACTTCCCCGCTCAACTACCCCCAGGGAACTCCTGTCAAGGTTCAAAAACGCACCGTTTGGAAAGTGGCTGAGGGAAGCAACGGGATTCCATGAGATGGTTTTCTATCGCGGAACCAAACTGAGGGCCAGGGAAGTCCTCAGGGCGCTCAAAGCCGTGGCCATGACGATAGTCTCGATATTCGTGGGGGATGAGCTGTGAACAGGATGGCCTACATTATACTCCTCGTCGTTGGTATCGCGCTCCTTATCATGCCTCTCTCAGTCCCGGTCTTCAAGAGCAACGCCCAGTACAGCGTCCTCAACACGGGCTGGAACGGGACATCGGAGTTCGGAAAGCTCCTCTACTCCAAGGGTGGGGTCTCCCCAATACTCGGTCCCTACGATTCCGTGGGTCTAGACGGGGACAGGGGGACTCTCGTTGTAATAGGGCCTAACCTGCCCTTCACCAGCGGGGAGATAAAGGCCCTGAAGAAATTCCTTAAGGAGGGCAACACTCTCCTCCTGGCCGACAACTTCGGAACCGGGAACCAACTACTAAAGGGGTTGGGATTAAGGGAGAGGTTCTCATCCAAACCCCCCCTAACGCCGGTGTTCATAAAGAACAGGGACTTCCCCATAACGGCCGAGATTAAAACCCCCCTCTCCAGTGGGGTCAGCGTTCTCGTTATGTACAAACCCTCGGTTATCCTGAACCCGGTTAATCCCCTGGTCACCACCCCGAACGGCACCTACGTCGATGGAAAATACGGGGCCTTTGCAATCGTTGACATCGTCAAATACGGGAGGGGAAAGGTCATCCTTGTTTCGGACCCCGGCGTATTCACCAACTCCCTCTTCCGGGAAAACGAGCGTTTCATAGAGAACCTCCTCAACTACATGCCGGGACCCTACCTGATAGACGAGGCCCATCACAGGGACTTCAACCCGTACTCCTCCGGAACGATAACGATAAGGAGGGCCGTGAACAAAAGGCTGGTCTTTTACTACGTCCTCTTCATCGCGGCGCTGGCCTTCATAGTGGAGAGTGGGGTCTGGGTAAAACCGCTTGAATGGACACTGGCGCTCCTGAAGAAGTTCTTCAGGGAGAAAACCGAGGATATTGAGGAAACCGTTAAAAGTCTGGAGGGAGAGGGCCTCGACGGAGAGGTGCTGAGGAAGATGGTGAGGGAGATACAGACGGGGTCAAAGCTGGGTGGTGAAAATGGACGGTAAAGAGTTCATGAACTCGATCTTAAGGGAGGTTAAAAAGGCGGTTGTGGGAAAGGAAGAAGTTGTGGAGCTTCTTACGATAGCCCTACTCTCCAGCGGTCACGTTTTAATAGAGGGAATCCCCGGAGTTGCAAAAACGACGATAGCCAAGGCTTTCGCGAATGCCATCGGTTTGAAGTTTTCAAGGATACAGCTTACGCCCGACCTTTTGCCGGCGGACATAACGGGCATCTACTACTACGACCAGAAAACCGGGGAGTGGACGGTGAAATACGGGCCAATCTTCGCCAACGTCGTCCTGGCGGATGAGATAAACAGGGCACAGCCGAAGACCCAGTCAGCTTTGCTTGAGGCGATGCAGGAGAGGCAGGTGACAATAGAGGGAACCACCCACGAACTGCCGGAGCCGTTTATGGTGATAGCGACTATGAACCCCCTGGAGCACGAGGGGGTGTACATCCTTCCCGAGGCACAGCTAGACAGGTTCATGCTCAAGATAGAGATAGGCTTTCCCCCAAGGGAGGAGGAGATTCAGCTCCTAACAAGGAAAAGCAGGGAGGACTTTAGCGCTGTAAGTCCCGTGGTTACAAAGGAGGAACTGCTCGACCTAGCAAAAAGGGCCATGGAGGTGAAGGTCAGCGGGGGTATAATCGAGTACATTTACAACCTTGTATCCAGGACGAGAACCGATGAGAGACTCCTCTTCGGTGCATCGCCAAGGGCCGGGGAGCACCTTCTCTACGCGGCGAAGGCCTCGGCATTCCTCGACGGACGGGATTACGTCATCCCAGACGACGTGAAGAAGACCGCCGTCCCCGTGCTCTCCCATAGGGTCATCCTGAAGGCTGAATACGAGCTTGAGGGGCTGAAGACCAGGGACGTTATCGGGAACATCGTTAGAGAAACAGAGGTGCCGGTGTGACGGATGAAGCGGCAGGACTTCCTGGTCGTCCTCGCATTCATGTTGCTGCTCGAAGGCTACCTCAGTGGCAACGTAACCCCCGCGATCCTCGGTTTACTAGTTTCAATCTACCTCCTCATGGTTCGTTCTAAGGTGGCGGTTCTGGTGAGAGGAGAGAGGCACCTGGAGAGCACGAGGCTGGAGGAGGGGAAGCCCGCGGAAGTCCGGCTGGTTCTGAGGAACCGCGGGGGCAGAAGCTCAATAAGGGTTAACCAAGCGGCGGAGGGTTTTGAGGTAAGAACTCCCGGGGGGATGGAGCTTCTCCCAGGGGATGAGGTGGAGGTCTCGTACGCGATTAAACCCATCCACAAGGGTGAGTTTGAACTCCCCCCTGCGAAAGTCTTGGCCGAGGACGAGAGGGGCCTCTACAGGGGGACGTTTAAGATTGGAGAACCCCTGAAGCTCGCTGTTTACCCGTCCCTTGATTCCATAAAAGAGGCCGCGAGGATGAACCAGAACATCAAACTGGCCGAGGCGTACAAAAAGAACCCCCTGGCCGGGACGGAGGGGCTGGAGATAAAGGAGCTGAGGGAGTACCAGCACGGCGACGACTTCAAGAGGATAGACTGGAAGGCCAGCATGCGCCTCGGCGAGCTTATAGTCAGGGAAATGATTCGCGAGGACGACGCCGACGTTTACATCTTCGTCGACAACACATCGGAGATGAGGAAGGGGCTGAGAAAGGCCAAAGTGGACTACGCGGCAAACCTGGCCCTCCAGCTCGCGGCCGTGCTTTTAAAGGAGAGACACGTGGGAATGGTGATATACGACGAGCTTAAGGCGGAGTTCATACGCGCCGGAAGGGGGCCGGGACAGCTCGAGACCATGAGGCGGAAGCTCAACCTCCGGTGGGGTAGGGGCGAGATGAGCCTGCGCTTCGACATGAACCTCAAACTGAGCGGGAAGGCAAGAAGCTTCCTACGCAGGGTCTTCCCCCTGAAGAAGGGGAGAAGGGGTGCGAAGGGGGTCTTCGAGGGGCTTGACCTCGTAAAGCAACCCTCCGTTTTAATACTCATAACCGACCTCAGCAACCCCTCCGACGTCTACAGGGCCGTCGCGGTTGCCAGAAACACCCACAGGGTAATCATCCTTTCACCCAATCCGGTTCTGTTCTATTCGGAGAAACTGGATAGGGAAACGCTGAAGAAACTTTACAGGGCCTACTTGGAGAGGGAGGCCCTCATAAAGAAGTTCAACACCCTGGTTCCAACCGTAGACCTCGGGCCGAGCGACTACGTCAGGGAGCTTTCGAAGGTGATAGGATGATAGGCCTCGTAGCCACGCTGGTGGAAGCCCTAGCACTTCACGATTACCTCCTCTTCGTCGGTGCACTGGCCGTGTTTATCCCCTCACTCAAAAGCCGCGACCTCGGGCTGGTAGCCTACTTCATCTACACCCTCTACTTCACCCAGCGGGTGGACGTTACCTCGCTGTACTCTTACAGCGGGCTTACAAGGGCGCTGACCTTAAGCCTTGCCATGCTCCTCCTCCTCGAAGATGTCCTCAGGGGAAAACTCCGGGCTGGCAGGAAGGAAATCGTCCCATCAATCCTAACCCTCCTGGGGATCTTTACCCCTGAGGCCGTAATAGCGGGGGGACTGCTCTACCTCACGGTGAGGATCCCATCCGCGTGGGGGGTACTGTTTGCAGGAATAGCCACGGGGATGGTGGCTTTACTCAAGGGCACACTGGTTAGTCTAGGAACTTCCGGGCAGGTGGCAACGGTTTCAGCGGTGACGCTGGGTGCTATTGCAGTCCTGTACATGCTGAAGGGGCCGGAGGGCAGGCCGATGCTTGAAAATGACAGAGAAGTATAAAATGCCCGAAAGTAATTCAATTAAAACCACCCTAAAATCAACAATCAGGACGGAACGCACAAGGGAGTTACACGATGGAGGGGAATATTTAAAAATCCGGAATATGAGACCAGCAACTAGTATACGAGAGTTGCAGGTGGTCGGATGAGAACCCTCATAATAATCCCAGCATACAACGAAGAATTAACGATTGGCTCAGTCGTTGCTTTAGCCAGGAAGTACGGGGATGTTCTCGTTGTTGATGACGGCTCCAGCGATAGAACTTCTGAGATTGCACAAAATGCTGGAGCCATTGTTGTTAAGCATGAAACTAATATGGGGAAGGGGGCTGCGCTGAGAACGGGGTTTGATTATGCTCTAGCCAATGGTTATGATGCTGCTGTATGTTTAGATGCCGACGGGCAGCACAACCCCGGGGAGATACCGAAACTTCTGGAGCCGATACTTAAAGACGAGGCCGACATGGTAATAGGCTCAAGGTTCCTCGACGGGGCCAAGAAGAGCATTCCATTATACAGAAGGCTCGGCCTCTGGATTCTCAACACCACCACAAACGCAAGCCTAGACGGAAACCTGAAGGTCACGGACTCCCAGTCCGGATTCAGGGCGATGAAATGGGTCTGGATCAGTATGGGGGGAGCATAGTGGACTACCAAAAAGACATTCAACCAGAAAACGTGACCATACTCATCCCGACAAAAAATGAAGAGGGCGGCATCGGTGAGGTTATAGACGGCTTTAAGGGGCTCGGCTACACAAACATCCTCGTCATCGACGGTCACAGTACCGACAGGACAAGGGAGATTGCCGAGGCTAAAGGCGCCAGAGTTGTCCTCCAAAGCGGAAGGGGAAAGGGACAGGCAGTTGCAGAGGCGTTTAAGCTCATAGACAGTGAGGTTGTTGTTCTAATCGATGGCGACGGAACCTACGACCCGAAGGACGTGGGGAAACTCCTTCAGCCAATTGAGAGGGGGATAGCCGAGCACGTCATCGGGAACAGGCTGGTGGATTATGAAGACGGGGCCTTTACGAGGCTGAACCTCATCGGCAACAAAATATTCAACTCGCTCTTCCGTTTTATGTACGGCGTTGAAGTCCATGACCTCCTAACCGGGTACAGAGCCCTCACAAGGGATCTCTATAAGAGTGTGGAGCTTGAGAAGCAAGGGTTTGAAGTCGAGACGGAGCTGACGGTCGAGACGATAGCGAAGGGATTTAGAATAGCCGAGGTGCCCATAAGCTACCGCGAAAGGAAGGGGAAGGCAAATCTTCATCCGGTAAAGGACGGATGGGGGATTGGAAGAACGATAATAGAGCTACTCGTTCGCTACAACCCGGCAAGATACCTCTACTTTCTTGGAACCCTTTTCCTCATCCTCGGGTTCATCTCGGGGGTCTATGTGGTTCATGAATGGCTCAACCATGTCTCCCACAACCTGCTCGCCATAGTCACGGCAATCCTCGTGCTGGGAGGGGTGCAGTTCATGGCTGTTGGCTTCGTGATGACCTATATGTTCAGGGTCATGACCGAGATCAAGAAGAGCCTGAGGGAGATAAAACAGAACGGCAGGTGAAAGGGTGAAACCAAAAGTTGCAATTATCGGACTGAGAGGGATTCCGTCCAAATACGGAGG
>NZ_JALVUC010000016.1 GCF_027023865.1 Thermococcus sp.
CCTAGATCCACCGTCGGAATCGGCGACACGATTTCGAGTTCAGCCTTCATGGGCGAGTTCGCCCTTCGCTGATTTCTTTTCGCTATCGTTAAAAGCCAATATGCCCAAGTGGTTTCAGGTGTTCAGGGTGATTGCCATGAAGACGCTGATTTTGGCGGGTGGAAAAGGAACGAGACTATGGCCCCTCAGCAGGGAGTTGATGCCCAAGCAGTTCGTCCGCTTCCTCGACGGTGAAAGCCTCTTCCAGAAGACTGTAGAGAGAGCGCTTAAATTCTCTAAACCCGGAGAAATCTTCATAGTCACGAACAAGAAGTACAAGTTCCGCGTGCTGGACGATCTCAACGAGCTGGGTGTTGAAGTGCCTGAAGAGAACATCCTCCTCGAACCGCTCGGAAAGAACACCCTTCCGGCAATATACTGGGGGGTAAAGACAATCGAAGGGACCTTTGGTGACTCAATCGTCGCCGTCCTCCCAAGCGACCATCTCATCAACACAGGAGAAGCCTATGAGAGGGCCTTTAGAAACGCGGAGAAATTGACCAAGGAATATCTGGTCACCTTTGGGATAAAGCCCACGAGACCGCACACAGGATATGGCTACATAAAACCCGGAAAAACCCTTAAAGATGGGAATGACCTCCTTGGCTACCGCGTCGCTGAGTTCAAGGAGAAGCCCGACATCGAAACCGCGAAGCGCTATGTCGAGGAGAACTACCTCTGGAACAGCGGCATGTTCGCCTTCAGGACGGACATTTTCATTGGAGAGGTTGGGAGGCACGCCCCCGAGATTGTCAGGGCCTTCGATGAGGGAAGCATACGTAAGGCCTACGAGCTTATCCCTGATTTGAGCGTTGATTACGGAGTCATGGAGAAAACGGATAAGGCCGCCGTAGTCCCACTCGATGCATACTGGAATGACCTCGGTAGCTTCGACGCCATCTATGACGTCCTCAAGAAGGACGAAAATGGGAATTCAGTGGTGATAAGGGCCAAGAAAGCCTATCACATCGGTGTGAATTCAAAGAACAACCTCGTAATGACAGAGCGTCTTACTGCAACCGTTGGTGTGGAGGATTTAATCATTATCGACACCGACGACGCCCTCTTGATAGCCCGCCGTGGGGAAGGGCAGAGGGTTAGGGAGGTGTATAGGAGGTTAAAAAAGAGGAACGATGAGAGGGCTTTGGTTCACAGGACCGCCTACCGCCCCTGGGGAAGCTACACCGTCCTTGAGGAGAATGACCGCTACAAGATAAAGCGCCTGACTGTTCTACCCGGCAAGAAGCTATCCCTCCAGATGCACTACCACAGGAGCGAACACTGGGTTGTTGTCAGGGGGACGGCAAAGGTCCGCGTTGGGGACGAAGAGATACTGCTGAGGCCTGGGGAGAGCACGTTCATACCTGCTGGCGTCATTCATCGCCTTGAGAACCCCGGGAAGGTCCTTCTGGAGGTCATTGAGACGCAGATTGGAGAGTACCTTGGGGAAGATGACATAGTCCGCTTTGAGGACGACTTTGGGAGGGAGTGATTTGGGGAAGGATGAAAAGATTAAGGTTGTGGAGTGCGGTGACGGCTGGGAGAGGTTCAGCAAATCCGTTGCTTCCCTGTCTCTCAACCTTCTGCCGACGCTCCTCTTTACGCTTATAATGACCTATGTTCTGGTTGTTGGACTCCAGCATGCCAGCTTTACCGCCACCGTCAACGGCCAGCAGGTATCGTTCAAACTGCCCCGCATAAATGTGCCCATGAACTACGCCGCCATAGAGAGCGCGGTTCTCTACCTCTTCGGTTCGGTTCTCATTGGCCTGCCGGTTCCGCTCCTCTCCGGAAAGTGGAAGCCCCTGAAGGCCCTCATAGCTCTCGTCCAGGTAGGGGCATTCATCTACGGGCTCTACATCTTCGTGATGGTGATAGTGAACTTTGCGGTTTCACTGAGGTGAGGTGATTAAGATGGGAAAGCTCTTTGGAACCTTTGGCGTTAGGGGGATAGCCAGCGAGAAGATAACACCGGAGTTCGCCCTTAAGATGGGCATGGCCTTTGGAACGGTGCTCAAGCGCGAGGGGCGGGAAAGGCCGCTCGTCGTTATCGGCAGGGACACGCGCGTCAGCGGTGAGATGCTCAAGGATGCTTTAATAAGCGGCTTACTGAGCGTCGGCTGCGATGTCATCGACGTCGGTATAGCCCCTACGCCGGCAATCCAGTGGGCAACGGACCACTTTAAGGCAGACGGCGGGGCCGTGATAACCGCCAGCCACAACCCCCCGGAGTACAACGGGATAAAGCTCCTTGAGCCGAACGGTATGGGTCTCAAGAAGGAGAGGGAAGTGGTAGTCGAGGAGATCTTCTTCAACGAGGACTTCCACAGGGCAAAATGGGATGAGATCGGCGATGTTAGGGAGGAGGACGTCGTAAAGCCCTACATCGAGGCGATAAAAAACAGGGTGGACGTCGAGGCGATCAAGAAGAGGAAGCCATTCGTTGTCGTTGACCCCTCAAACGGCGCCGGCTCGCTCACGCTCCCATACCTCCTGAGGGAGCTTGGTTGTAAAGTCATCAGCGTCAACGCCCACCCTGACGGCCACTTCCCAGCGAGGAACCCCGAGCCGAACGAGGAGAACCTAAAGGAGTTCAAGGAGATCGTTAAGGCCCTTGGGGCGGACTTCGGTGTCGCTCAAGACGGAGACGCCGACAGGGCAGTCTTCATAGACGAGAACGGGCGCTTCATCCAGGGTGACAAAACCTTCGCCCTCGTTGCCGATGCTGTGCTGAGGGAGAAAGGGGGCGGACTTCTCGTTACCACGGTTGCCACCTCAAACCTCCTCGACGATATAGCGAGAAAGAACAACGCAAGGGTTATGCGTACGAAGGTCGGTGACCTCATAGTCGCCCGCGCCCTCATTGAGCACGGAGGCACCATTGGCGGAGAGGAAAACGGTGGGGTAATCTTCCCGGACTTCGTCTTGGGTAGAGACGGGGCGATGACGACTGCAAAGATAGCCGAGATATTCGCCAGGAGCGGAAAGAGGTTCAGTGAGCTTATAGATGAACTGCCAACGTACTACCAATTCAAGACCAAGAGAAAGGTTGAAGGCGACAGGAAGGCGGCGGTGGCCAGGGCGGGGGAGCTTGCACGGGAGAAGAGATACAGAACGGACACAACCGACGGAACCAAAATCCTCTTCAGCGATGGCTGGGTTCTCGTGAGGGCCAGTGGCACCGAGCCGATAATAAGGGTCTTCAGCGAGGCGAAGGACGAGGAGAAAGCGAAAGAATACCTTGAGCTTGGACTCAACCTTTTGGAAAAGGCCATCGGGAGCTGACTTTCTTTTCTCCTTACCTTTGGATGTTTAGAATGTTGCACCAAAATTGTTAAATTTACTAATTTTGTATGTTATTTTGCCCCTTGACTAAGCTTTTGGGGGGGGACAATGCAGAAGAAGAAACTAAGTTTGAGCCTACTTGGTGTAGTTATTGTGTTTGGTTTTTTAAGTAGTTTTGTAGGAGCAGCCAAAGTGACACCAATACCCCGTCCACAAGGTGTACACTACAGGCAGTTGGGACCCTGCACATGGTATGGAGAAGACTACGAGAGCAACTCCCTCTCTCTTCTGGGGGGAGGTTGGGCGTACGCCTCGGCAGACTTCCACACATGTACTCCGTACTACTGGTATAACGGTCAGAACAGGGGCGGGGTCTTTGGAGATGCCGAACTAATTGCAGTCTTGCCAAGAAACGGGTTGTACTCCGTAGAGACGGATACATATTTTGATGTAGAAGGTGCTGCAATGAGGGTTATTGCCTCCGTTGGTATGCCACCTAGAAGCGCCTGAACAGGTGATGAAGATGAAAAAGAAAGCTTTTTTGATGTTGCTTCTCTTCCTGTTTCTCTTTTTGGAACCGCTAACAACCGCGGCCCCTTACTGGCTCAAACCCGGCTCCCAACTCGTTTACTTTGCCAACGGAACAATCCCAAACGCTTACGGTGGTGGGGTTTACTACATGAAAAACGGCTGTATCTCGAACGTCGGTTTCCAGAGTGCACGTCTAGTTTTCAGGGTCGTGGGCGTTTCCAAGGGGTGGGCGACGATTAACGTGACGCTAATCCTTTACGGTGACAAGTCCCTTGAATGGCCCTACTCCGACGTGAACGCGTACTATCCATCCACCTGCAGTCCACCGTTTCCCAATCCTCTCAGCACAACTCCTTACACCCGCAACAACATCTCCCTAAAATGGTCCGACTACGGGACTAAGCTCGTCCTCCATGGCGTTTACAAAATATACCTCCCAACGGGAACCGTTTACTCGATGGACGGCAAGTCCTACGGGCACACGCTGCTCTTCGGCCTGTACCCGGTCTCTAACAACACCTACGTTGCCCTGGGAAGAAAACGCCTGCCCTTCAGCCAAGTCAGCGTTTTGAACTCGACGACATACGTAACCTACTACCGCAACTTCACCGGGCCAAACGTTCTTGTCATGAGCGAGCCAGTCAATCTCACTGACCCAGGTGGGACCACCGCTTTCCTGAGAACGGTAGTGGTGTTCAATCCAGGCCAGGCAGTGACCCTGGGTTTTCTAGGTGTCGTTCCCGACTTGGAGGCTTCCACTGGAATAGGAGTCCTCGCGATAGGTGACAACGCGATAAAAGTCCGGCCCCAGTTCTCCGGTGGGAAGCTGGAAAAATCCGTTGCCACCGGGATTATCCTTTACGACCTTGACTTTCCCAAGACTCGGAGTTCTGTAACACAGCGTTCCCTTCAGCTTGCGATTGCCCCGTCCGTTTCTTCACTGTGGGTTGTCGGGGTCGTAGTCAGTCTTCTTGTACTTGCGGCCGCTTTCATGCTGAAGAGGAGGTGAAACCATGGGACGGTTTAAAAACCTCTTTGGTTGGGAGCTTGGCGATTCTCTGAGGCTGCTGCTCTTTCTCCTTGGGGTTCCTTCCTTAACATACCTGCTGACGGTCGGTTACTTAAAATCTCAGTGGGAAGTGAGTTCACTCTCCTCTCGCTATCCCCCGGTTTACACCGCCGGTTCGCCCCTCGGGAGCATCACCGCGATCCATCTCTTTGACTATCCCCCCCTTTCAGCAGGATTCTGGGTTCTCCTTTCCCTTCTCGTCACCCTCTTTTCAGTTATGACGCTCCGCTACGACAGGGAGAATGGCTATGCCCTCTCGGTTTATGCACTTCCCTTCACAAAAGGAGAGATGTTCACGGCGAAGGTTATCTCAGCCTTAGTGCTTTCCCTCCTCTCGCTTTATATCCCGCTTTTGACCGTGGACGTGTTCCCCAACGCCGATATACTTGAAGCGGTGAGGGGGGTAGTCTTCACGGGGCAGTACCTTCACCTGCTCGTTTTTGCCACGTACTTCGTTTTGTTTTCCATCTCAACCTCTGTTTTGTTCTCGGTCCTTTTGGATAACATGTTCTTAGCCTTCATAGCTTCCTTCTTCCTCCTCGTCCTTCCGTTCTTTGCCGGCCTCAGTTGGCCACCCTTTTCATTTATCCCCATGCTCTCAAGATCCCTATCCTGGGCTTCTCCCTTTGGGAGCACTTGGCTCTTCTGGGGAGTTGCAGTGCCGGCGGCTCTCTTGCTCCTGTCTGGACTAATCTTTACCAGGAGGGATGTCCTGTGAGGAGAACTCTGTTCGTGCTCTTGCTCGCCTTTACCCTCTCCCTCCTTGGCGTCTGGGGGGCATACATCACGGTTGAGAGGAGCCATGGGTTCATAGGGCCCGCGGTCATGGCGGGTTCAAAGGGGGGTATCAGCTACGTTTCCCTTCACGCTCCAGGCTGGATGGTTCTGAACGCGAGCTTCAACGGCAATGGAGATGTTGTCGTTCTGAACCAGTTTTCCAATGAGACGGTCTTTTCCTCAAACGTCAGAGGACACCTAAACTGCCCTATAGCGTTCCCTGAAGAGGGAAGCTATGCGGTGTACACCCCCAACGGTTCCCTAACGTTTTCTGCATACTACAACGGAGTTTATCCCACCGCCAGAACCCAGAAAGCCCTCTACGCGTCCATAACTGTCCTGGCCTTTGCACTCGCTATATGGAGGTGGCGGGGATGATAACTGTCAAGAATCTAACCAAAAGGTTTGGCAAAATAGTTGCCCTTGATAACATCAACCTAGGAATCCCAGATGGAACGAACATAATCCTCGGCCCCAACGGTGGGGGAAAGAGCACGTTCTTCAAGCTCTTAACTGGGGTTTACAGGCCGACTTCAGGTGAGGTGAGGGTCTTTGGAAAGGATCCCTGGAAAGATGCCAAAGTTAGGATGAAGACCGGTGTGGCCTATGATCCTGTCTCCTTCCCTCCTTTGGTTTCAGGAAGGAAGTGGCTTGAGTTCATTGCACGCTCGAAGGGTTACAGTGAGGATGAGGTTGAGAGGGTTAACAAGCTATTCAATATAAATTTCTTGGACGAGCAGACGAGGAACTACTCCTCCGGGATGCTAAAGAAGCTCGCGGTGGCTCAGGCCTTTATTGGAGATCCAGAGCTGGTCATGATAGACGAACCCCTCTCAAACCTAGACTTTGAAAGCATGGGCGAGTTCATCAAACTCCTACGAAAAGAGCAGGGGAAGAGGAATTTCCTAATAATAAGCCACATCTGGGAGCCGTTGATGCCTGTTGTTGATAGGATTTACGTGATAGCGGGTGGAAGGCTAGTCCTCAGCGGTGAAAGGGAAGAGGTACAGGATGAAGTAAAGAGGCTCTTTAAGCTAAGGCTGGACATGTAGCCCTTTCTTTCTCAATATCTCCACTGATTCTTCAACACTCAGGGGTACCTCCTTTAGCCCGAGCATGTGGAAGAGTCTGACTATCTCAGGAATATCAAGGTTCGCTTTCTTTATCAACTCTGGCCTTGAGAAGAGCTCCCTTGGGGTCCCCTTAAAGAGGATCTCCCCGTTGACGACGTATGCTCTGTCCGCCAGGCGGATGAGCCTGAGGTCGTGGGTTACAACGACAACCGTTCTTTTCTCGGCCTTCCATCCCCTTATCATGTCAAGTACAAAATTCCTGTTCTTCAAGTCCAAATCCCTTGTCGGCTCGTCGAGGAGCAGAACTTCGGGCTCCATACTTGTCACACAGGCGATGGATGCCTTCTTTTTCTCTCCCCCACTGAGGCTGTAGGGATGCCTGTCAGCTAAGCCTTCAATGCCGAGTTTTTTGAGCTCTTCTTTGGTCCTTCTCAGGCCTTCTTCCCGTCCCCACTGGTGAACAGGGCCGAAGGCCACATCCTCCAAGACTGTCGCGCTGAAGAGCATAACGTCCGGACTCTGGAAGAGAAAGCCCACCTTCCGTCGGAACTCGCGGTCTGTCATGGTCTCCTCCGTTATGGGCTTCCCCTCGAAGAGTATCTCTCCCTCTGCTGGCATTATAAGGGCATCCATAAGCTTAAGGAGGGTCGTTTTGCCCGCACCATTGGGTCCGACTATTGCGACGGTTTCTCCCCTTCTGACTTCCATTTTGATGCCTTTCAGCGCCCATTCACCCGTTGGATAGCGGTATGAGACGTTTCTAAGTTCGTAGACCTTCATAACAACCCCCTCGTGAAAGTCACCGTTAGAACAACTATGAGGGCCGTCAACGCCAAGAAGGCGTAATCGAGCCTCTCAAACCTGAACTCCCCGAGCGGTTGAACTTCGTTGACATAGCCCCTTGAGAGCATGGCGTAGTAGAGTTCCTCCCCGAGGGCGTTCGCCTTTATAAACGTTGCCCCTATATGTTTTCCCGCTTCTTTCCAGCTCTCGACCATGCCAAGCTCTCCGGTCAATCTCGCACGCCTCGCGTGCATCGCATCGAGAAGGAGCTTTGCCAAGAGGAAGATGTATCTATACGTAAGGGTTGTTATAGTTATGACCATGCCTGGAACCTTGAATGATGCCAACGCTGACACTATCTCGTTCCATCTGCTCGTCATCGTGAAAAGTATCGCGTAAGAAACGGCGGTTGCAACCCTCAGGGTGAAAAGAACCCCCCAGTGAATCCCTTCCCATGTCGCAACGAGGCCAAGAAGTTTAAACGCAGTTTCTCCGGGAATCATGAAAATTGATGGGATAGTAATTATCCCCGTAAATATTGGGATGAATACCCAAACCCTCCTGGTAAACTCGAGAGCAGGGAGTTTTGAGAGAATCGCTAAAGCCAGCGCGAAGAAGTAAAAGGCAATCACAACCCTAATATCCTGAAGTGAGACCACCGTTGCTACTAAAACAACCAAGCAGACAATTTTAAGCCTTGGGTCAATTCTCTGCAACAGGCCGCCTCTCCGGGCGTATCTCTCAGAGAATACGGCCTCCGTCGTGAATTCCATGACCTCTCTCGCAGTATCTTCAAGGAAGCCCATTGTCATCACCAAAAATGAAAATGGGTTAGGATGGCTCTTTTCCAACAGTGAACTTCACGAGGATGTAGTAGAGGAGAATCACAAGGGCCGTCCCAACTATTGCGGAGATTATGTATCCTATTGAAGCACTGAGTTTGCTCTCCCATCCCGGGACATCATAGTTGGGAAAGATGGCGTGATTCCATATCCCCGCAAGCTTCTCCATCCCTGGGAGTCTGTGGCCTACCATGTGTTCAACAGTATTGACATCCCACTCCCCCCATGCACCGTTGTAGTTCCAGACGAGGAGAATTCCTATCGGGGAGAGGATTATCATGATGCCAATTACCAACAATAATGTTTTGACAACCTTGTCCATATGCTTACCTCCCCGCCTTGGCTATCGTCCTCATCCCAAAAAGGTCGGGTCTGCTCTTCTTTACATACCACACAACTACCGCAGTGACAACTGCCTCCGCTGGACCGGCAGTCACAAGGTGTGCTATTGCCATTGCGGGGACTGAAACACTTAGAGGATACGGACAGTAGCCCGGCTGTATGTACGGCTGGATCCCAAGTTCAATTCCCGCCACTGTTGCGGCTGTGACTATGCCAGCGTATGCCCCTATTCCCGCTGAGGTTATCTCGTTAAGCTTTACCCTCCGAGTAAGGAAACGATAGGTGTAATAACCAACGAAGGGTAGAACAACACCCATGTTGAAGACGTTGGCTGCGTAGGTCGTTATTCCACCGTCTCCAAAGAAGAGTGCCTCTATCAGAAGCACTATCGTTAGTGAGATCGTTGCCGCCCAAGGGCTAATGAGTATCGCTATTATGGTTCCTCCAACCATATGGGCAGTTGTTCCACCTGGAACCGGCATGTTATACATCATAACCAGAAACGAGAATGCCGTCAGGACTCCTAAGAGGGGCACTTGATTTGGTTTGATGTTCTTAAGCCACTTAGCGGCTTTATACCATATGGGTATCATAATCAAATAGAAAAACCCACAGGTGTACGGGCCAAGGTATCCATCCGGGATGTGCAATTCCACTACCTCCCTCCTCGGTTGGTGTTATCAAATATATAGATAGTGTTATCATATAAAAATTTTTTTGAAAAGAGTGTTACTAACCCTTGGTTCACAACTACAACTGAATGGATAGTGCATGATAAGAAGAGGATTCAGAGGTACCCCCTGTCCTCTTCCTCCTGCTGAGGGGGCATGCCCTGCTCAAGCATCGCCCTCTGCATCTCCTGGACCTTCTGGAGTATCTCCTCGGTCTCCTTGGCCCTCTCGTCGAGTGCGGACATGTTGAGTTCGATTCCGAGTATCTTTGCAACCGCTGAGAGGACGGCTTTGGCGGCTTTGGGATCGACTATGTAGCCAAGACTCTCACCGAGAAGGCTTATCCCGTACATTGACCGGAGTTTGCCCATTCCAAGGAGTAGTCCTGCGGCACCGACTATTGCACCGCCTTCATCTTCCCTCCAGAGGATTCCAACCTGGCAGTCCTTGAGTTTCTCCTGGTAGTGTCCTACGAGTTCCTCATGGGTCACCGCCGCCAGAACCCTTGGCTCGCCTTTGAGTTCAGGAACCTGGTAGCCGCCCATGGTGATTATTTCCCTTGCCCCAAACTCTGTCACAAAGTCCAGCATCTTCCCAACGACCTCGTAGTGGCCGGGGCTGTCAGTTGGGGCAACCTGCTGGTCACCGGTGATGATAATGATGTCCCTTCCGTTTTCAGTGGGGTTCTTCCAATAGTAGAACTCGTTCTTCATCAGCTCGACGACGGAGTTCTTCTTGATGAGAACCTGGTGCATGAAGTGCGGTGAGTAGAGCTCGGCAAACTTAACCGCATTGAGTTCCTGAATCAGGTGGTCGGCGGCGAGCTTGCCGACGAGGCCTATTCCGGGAAGCCCCTCGATGAAAACAGGATCCTTAAGCTCGGGTCTCTCAAGAACATGGATGACAGTCTCCTTCATTTTACTTCCCCCCTATACCAAGCTGCTCGCGCTTCAGTCTCCTCCGGTACTCACCGTAGGGGTCCTCCGGAGAGAAGCGCGGCGGGTGGGCTACCTTTGTCTTCGCCCCACAGACCGGGCAGATCTCCTTCAGTGTGTAGCGCCCACACTCTGGGCACTTCCTTATCCTGAAGTGCATCAGCTACCCCTCTTCTTGACCTTCTTTATGCGCTTCTCTTTCCTTATGAGGGCCGCCTCTCCGCCGGCATCTTTGATAACACGTAGAATTTCCTCCGCTATGTTCTCGAGGATCTCCTCGGCCTTGTAGTAGTCCGGCGCGTTTATGTCTATTCTATACCTCGGCGCACCCTGGTATGAGAACTTGACGTCAATCTCCTTCTCCTCGTTGGCCCTGTCGCGCGCTCTAATGAGGGCCTCCCTGATTATCTCGACGCCGTTCGGTTTCGGGACTGTTATCTCGAACTCTGCATCAATCGTAACAGTCGGAATCTCAACGTAGGCCTCTATTATCGGCCTGAGAGCTTCTATCCACTCGTCCGGGATCAGGCCATTTAGAACCTCAACACCGTTCTGGGCCGCATCTTCAAACGCTGCATAAACCTCTCCGTACTCTTCCTCGAGAGGAACCCAGACCTCGCGCCAAGCGGTCTCGAAGTTCTTCCCAACCTTCTCAGCGGCCATCTTAAGCAGATTCTCAGCCTTCTGGGCGCGCTTGTACTCCTGGAGCTTGGCCTTTCTCTGTTGCTGGTTGACGCGCTTGAGACTCAGGTCGATGTGTCCCTTGCTCGGATCAACGCGGATGACTTTGGCAACTATCTTCTGGCCTTCCTTTATGTAGTCCCTTATGTTCCTCACCCAGCTCGAGGCGACCTCACTTATGTGCATGAAGCCTTCCTTTCCGGGATACTCATCGAGCTTGAGGAATGCACCGTAATTGTGAATGTTCTTGACGGTAGCGACCACAAACTCTCCCTCTTCAGGATACTGCTTGGCTTTCCTCGGCATTACAACCACCTCAAAATTTTCTCTGCCGGGTTAGGTTACGAAAAGAGGTATTTAAAGTTTAGCAGAACGAAAAGAAGAGAGGTTCACTCGAGAACCTCGAGTATCTTGGCTTTGATGATTCCCTTCCCGCCGGTCGGTTCAACGAGGGTCGCACCGCAGACGAGGCAGCGAACTGGGGTCGATGGGTTGCTGAAGACTATCTGCTCGTTGCCGCAGTCGATGCACTTGACGCGGAGGAACCTGCTCTTCGGCATTGGGATGAGGTTCTTAGGGAGAGCCATTCTTCACACCTCCACCAGCTCAAACTTCTTAACGCGGAAGCCCTGTCCCCTGGTGTGGGCCTTGCCGCAGACCGTACAGCGGAAGCGGAGGTCGAGCTTCTTGACCGGCTTCTCCCTTCCGGCCGGGTTAGGCCTCGGGAAACCGCGGTAGCCCTTCATGATCCTCCTGAAGCGCCTCTGGCCCTGGCTGAGCTCGCTCCTCGGCCTCTTCTTGACCTTCTCGACTTTGTGAATCGTGTGTTTCTTGCAGTAAGGACAGTAGGTTCTTATCTTCTTTGGGTACTTCATTCTCTCACCTCCAGAGAGGGCCCGGTAGGCTCTTACTAACTCTTCAGATACCCCCGAGCCGTGAGGCATGACAGTGCCTTCGCTCTCGGTAGCCGAGAGGCTTTAAAAAAGTTTTCGCGTCAGAGACTTAGTATCAGGGGAAGGATGAAAGGCACGGCCGCGGTTAGAATGAAGCCGTGAACGAATGCAACAACAGCCACTTCCCTTCCGCCGAACTTCGTCATGACTGCAAGGGTTGTGTCCATCGTTGTCGCGCCGCCCATCGTTACCACCACATTCCCCGGAAATCTGCGTGAGAGGAGGGGGTAAAACACGATGGTGAGTATCTCCCTCGTTAGGTTGGCAAGAAAGCCAAGAGCACCATAGACTGCCGAATACTGTCCTATTAACGGGCCAGTAAGGGAATACCATCCACATCCGGCGGAGATGGCAAGCCCCCATCTCAGTCCTATCCCAAGGAGGAGAGACGCGGCCAAGCCGCCGAGCACCGAGCCGATGAGTGTTCCAGCTGGTAAGATGAGTGCATTCCTCCCGAGTTTTTTGAGCTCCCCAAGTTGAAAGTTCATTCCAAGATCAATCCCGATGACGAAAATGAGGATGTAGAGCATAATCTCGTAGAGGTTTCCGAAGTCGGGGGAGTAGAAGTGGCCGGCGGCTATTCCTATGAGGAGCGCCGCTAAAACGTAGAGGACAAACCTCATTTTCTCCCCTCCATGAGTAGTGCAATTCCAATGCTCCCCGTTATTGTGAGAACCGCGAAAACAATAGAGGAGCCAAGGAGCCAGCCGGCGCTTATCTTGACATTCCCGGTCTTAATGCCCATGAAGAATATCAGCAGGAGCAGAGCGGCGCTTATTGGGACTTCAAGGTTAATCTTCCTGTTCTTAATCCTGAGAATGTAGCCGATGAGAACCCCCACTATCAGTGGAATGAATATGTTCATGCATCGAGATTGCTCTAAAGGCTAATAAAATTATCGAGGGCTCGGAGGGTGTTCACGTCATCATCCGTGAGCATTCAGTTTGCTTGCTAATCGTCATCGCCCCGTTTCCCTTCAGCAGGTTCCTTTTAAATGTGTGGGAGAAGGTTTTTATGATGAAACTCTCACCATTCAAATGGTGATTCCAATGATAAGCCCATCGAAGAAGGCGATGGCCATTAAGTATGCCATAAGGGATGTTGTCCTCCCGGCAAGGGAGCTTGAGAAAAAGGGGATCAAGGTTATAAGGCTCAACATAGGTGACCCGGGGAAGTACGACTTCCAGCCACCGGAACACATGCAGGAGGCCTACTGTCGCGCCATAAAGGAGGGTCACAACTACTACGGACCGAGCGAGGGCCTGCCCAAGATGAGAGAGGCGGTCGTCCAGCGCGAGCGGAGGAAGAACGGCGTTGATATAACCGCAGATGACGTCCGCGTCACCACCGCCGTCACTGAGGCACTTCAGCTCATATTTGGTGGCCTCCTCGATCCCGGCGATAACATTCTCGTTCCAAGTCCGAGTTATCCACCCTACGTTGGTCTCGTCAAGTTCTACGGAGCAGAGCCGCACGAATACCTCACCGTTGAGGAAAACGGCTGGCAACCGGACCTAGATGATATGAGGAAATTAATTGACGAAAGAACCAAGGCTATAGCCCTGATAAACCCCAACAACCCGACCGGTGCGCTCTATGAGAAGAAGACGGTGAAGGCTATCCTTGCCCTGGCTGGTGAGTACGACCTCCCGGTCATAAGCGACGAGATATACGACCTCATGACCTACGAGGGGAAGCATGTCTCTCCAGGCTCGCTCACCAAGGACGTTCCGGTTATAGTGATGAACGGCCTCTCGAAGATCTACTTCGCCACTGGCTGGCGCCTAGGCTACTTCTACTACGTTGATCCAGAGAACAAGCTCGCCGAGGTTAGGGAGGCAATAGACAAGCTCACGAGGATAAGGGTCTGTCCAAACACGCCGGCACAGTTTGCTGCCATAGCCGGCCTTACAGGTCCGATGGACTACCTTGAGAAGTATATGAAAAAACTCCGCGAGAGGAGGGACTACATCTACAAGCGCGTCCAGGAGATTCCCGGGATAAGCGCTCAGAAACCGCAGGGTGCGTTCTACATATTCCCGCGCATCGACGAGCGCTCGAAGTGGAAGAGCGACTTCGATTTCGTTATGGACGTACTCCACGAGGCGCACGTGCTCTTCGTCCACGGTTCTGGCTTCGGTCACGCCGGTGACTGGCACTTCCGCATAGTCTTCCTGCCGCCGGTCGAGATACTGGATGAAGCCATGGACAGGTTTGAAGCCTTTATGAGAAAGAGACTTTCAGAGTAGGCCCGCTTTTTCTTTTTCACTCCTGTCTAAGTTAAAGAAGAAGGTTCATCCACCCGAAACAACAGGAATTACCTCCACAGGGGTCCCATCTTCTATCCTCTCATCTTCCAGTACGACCCTTCCGTTAATCCTCGCTATGGCGCTCTCGGTGTTGAAGCCAACTTCCCTCAGGACGTCTGCCACGGTTAGACCTTTCCTCCATTCAAGCTCCTTCTCAATACCTCTACCGAGGATCCTTACGTGTATCACCCTAACCACCACCTCGATGTACCTCCCTCCCCTTATAAAGTCCACCCGACGCTCTCTCCAAAAAACTTAAAAACCCCCCTCGGTTCATATAACCTGGTGTGAGTGCCGCGGTAGCCTAGCCTGGTAGGGCGCCGGCCTGCTAAGCCGGTGGCCGCTGGCCACAGGGGTTCAAATCCCCTCCGCGGCGCCAAATCTTCTCCGGTCCAAACGCCGGGATAGCCTAGAGGTGAGGCGGTGGACTGCAGATCCGCTTTACGGGGGTTCAAATCCCCCTCCCGGCTCCATAACAAACTTCGCCTGTGCGATGTTGAAGCGAAGCTTTGCAGTGTTTCATCGAAAGAATAACGCTTTGGGCGCTAAGAGTAAGTTGAAACTGTTTTAACCATGGATTTTGGTTTAAACCTCTTTGGACTTTTTCAGGTGTTATGACTCTGAGCGATTTTTTACCCAAGTTCGGCTTTTCTACTAAATGGATTACTCTCAGTAGTGTCTGAAGGACACTATTCAAAGTAAAACCCCGTTTAAATGTTCAGTTAAGAGTGAAAGCCCTCACAATTAAGCGCTTAAAAACACGTATGGACTTTGACGAAACTTTGCGGGGCAAAATTTCAATGGTGCGGTGGCCGGGATTTGAACCCGGGCCAGCGGCGTGGCAGGCCGCTGTCCTAGACCAGGCTAGACTACCACCGCGTTCGACCCGTTACATACTCACCTCCGGCCGCTTTATAAATTTTTCGGTATTCTGAGACGGTTAAATTTATAAAGCGTTCCCGAGAATGGTTAGCTGGCAGATGCCCCGGTGGCCTAGTCTGGATAGGGCGCAAGGCTGCGGACCTTGAGGTCCGGGGTTCAAATCCCCGCCGGGGCGCCATTCTAACAACTTTTGCTTCGCAAAGCGCCGCTCTCACTGTCGTTCAAGCGTCCTTACGGATGGCGGAAAATGAAGTGCCTCTTCCACAAGCTTTGGGTTCTGAAAGGCGTTTTACTTTTTTCTTCCCGAAAGCCTCGTCCTTTAGGATGGGGATGCAGTAAACCGCCCAACGGCCCTTAAACGGGAAAGCAAACTATTTTAAAACCTAAGAACAATACCATACTTTGAAATGAAGAGAACAGTAACAATCAAACTCCAACCCTCAAAAGAACAAGAGAAAACCCTCTTCAAGTTAGCCGATACTGGCGCCAGAGTCTGGAATCGAGTGAACTACCTCCGCAGGCAAGAATTCTTCAAAGAACAAATCGTGGACTTTAATTCAACAGAGAAAACCGTTTATGAAGAATTCAAAAAAGAAATCGGTTCCGCAACAGTCCAGCAAATTTGCAGAAAGAACACCGAAGCTTGGCGTTCATTCTTCTCACTCTTAAGGAGCAAAAGAAACAAAGAACTACCAGAATGGTTCAAACCCAAACCACCAAACTACACCAAGAAAGAAGGTTTAATCGTCCTCAGAAACGACCAATACAAAATTGAGGGTAACAAGTTAATTCTCAAAGGCCTTGGAAAATTCCAACACTTGGAAGTCCAGTTTAAAGGCCGAATACACTTGAGGGGCAAGCAAAGACGCTTAGAAATAACTTATGATGAGGTAAAGCGGAAATGGTATGCTCACGTTAGCCTCACCGTTGAAGAAGAGTTAATCAACGACGAGTGGGTTGAAGTCCCAAGGCAACCCTTGGGCAACTTCTCTGCTGGCATTGACCTCGGAGTGAACAATTTAATGGCGGTCTACGTGGAAAACGGTGAAAGCTTCCTCGTGAACGGAAGACCCTTGAAAGCCATAGACTTCTACTTCAGGAAGGTTATCGCTGATTATCAGTCAAAACTCAACAAGTCTGGAGCGAAAACGAGTAGAAAACTCAGAAGACTGCACGAGAAGGCCAAACTCCAAGCCAAGCACTACATTAACACTACCGTGAGGCAGACCCTCGAGAGGCTCTACCGCCTCGGAATTTCGAGAATTGTGGTTGGCTACCCCAAAGGTATTAGTAGGAACTCCGATAAGGGAACGAGGCAGAATTTCCTCCTCTCTCACGTTTGGCGGTTTAACACGGTGATTCAACGGCTCAAAGAAGTCTCCGAAGAGTATGGTATTAGTGTCGTGGTTGTTGATGAGGCTTTCACGTCTAAGGTTTGTCCCGTTTGCGGGAAGCCTCATTATGGGGCGAGGTTTGTTCGTGGATTATTTAAGTGTCCCGCGACGGGGCTTGTGTTTAACGCGGACTTAGTTGGAGCGTTTAACATTTTAAAGAAGGTGGCAAAAACGATAACCCCGAACTTGGGTTGGTCTCTATGCCCAAGTGAGGGGTAATTGGCCGGAGACCCGGCCAGAGGGGTTGAAGACCTGTTTTAGTTTGGGTTTTAATGAGACCCCTCAAACTTCCCCGCAGTTGGGTTAGGGGGTCCTCGTTGGAACCCTCGCCCTTCAGGGGGGAGGAAGTCAGTCGCTTTAAGGTTGAACCTCTTGAAACTTGCTCCTTGACGAGGGCATGACTGACCTCTTGCCCTTTAAGGAGAAGGATGCACACTTTGATCAAATTTGTTTTGCAAAGTTTGCTTGCCCGCCAGAGTTCCCCCGGCGCTATCCATAAATACTGTTATCCCAAGTAGAATTGATGAGCGCCCCTGTGTTCAACTCGAAACTCTGTGCCATCTGCAAGGGTAGAAAGCTCCTCTGCGGCAGATCAACTTGTCCTATACTCGAACGCTTTAGGGTAGCTCGTACCGTGGAGCGAAAACTGAACAAGCGCCACCTCTTTGGCTCCTCCCCGCCAAGTGTCTTTGTTGGAGAGTATGGCTATCCCAAGGTTAGAATAGGGCCCCTTGTCCCCCCCATTGAAGGGAAAACGGATTACCTCGACAGTCCGCTCAAATGGGAGAACAAAACCATAAAGGACATCCTCTACTACCGCTCGTTACTCGTCATGGGCGAGACCATGGCTGATATCCATGTGAGAAAGAGTGGTAGGATTCTAAGCGAGGTCCAAGAGCTGGCGATGAGCGTTAAATCCGTCGATAGCGAGATACTCCTCAAAAGGAAGCCCGTCCTAAAGGTTCTCCCAAGCGAGTTCGCCCCTCCGTTGGGGCCAAAGGCTGAACTCCTCGACTTTGAACTGACTGAGAACCCAAAAATCCCCCGCAGAACCGACTACGTTGTGGGCGACGAGCTTAAAGCAGAGGGGGCGGTAATGCGCCTCTACAACTGGGGTTTCGACGAATACTACATTATAAGGCTCCTTTCAGCGGGACTCCTCGGCGTTGACAAGAAGCTCGTTCCAACAAGGTGGAGCATCACCGCAGTTCAGGATACAATAGGCAAGAACGTGAGGAAGGAGATTCTCCATTATCCCCTCATCAACGACTACGAGGTCTACTTCTACCGCTTCATGGGCAACCGCTACGCCGTTCTTCTGATGCCCGAAACTTACGCCTTCGAGCTTTTGGAGATCTGGTTAAAAGGTTCCCTCTTTGGGGCGAGTGAACCGAGCGTAATCCACGACTATGAGGACTTTCGTGGAAGGAGGGAGTACGTCAAAGAAACGGCTGGGGCTTACCATGCCGCTCGGCTGAGCGTCCTTGAAGTTCTACGCAAGAGGAAGAGGCAGGCTAGGGCGGTGGTCTTCCGTGAGGTTACCCCTGAGTACTACGCCCCCGTTGGGGTGTGGCAGATAAGGCTCGGTGTCAAGAAAGCTATAGGCAACCCCATAGGTCACTTTGGGACCCTCAATGAGGCCCTTGAGGTCATCAGAAGGCGTCTTGAACACCCATTTGGGAAGTATCTTCAGAGGAGTTACATCCTTGGAAGTCTCGCGAAGCAGAAGACCCTCGACCAGTGGCTCGGAAGAGATATATACCGTCTTGGTGGAGGGAGAGCGGATGGATGATAACGGCTCCCCTCCGCTGAAGGTGATGAGTGCACGTCAGGCTGGACCCTGGTGGTTAAAATGAGAAAGAAGCTTGCCTTAATAAGCCTCGATGGCAACGGAATCTACAACCTCAAACACATGCCCTTCCTGAGTGAGCTTACAGAAAGCGGCGACTTTGCGGTGGTTGATTCGATCTTCCCAACGCTCACCGACTTGGTTCACACGAGTGTTATGACCGGTGTGTGGCCGAAAGATCATGGCGTCGTTGAGAATGGCTACTACGACAGGCTAAGCGACAGGAAGGTGAACTTCTATGATTATGAGGTGGCTTTTAACCCCCATAGGGTCATAAAGGCCCCTACCATCGTGGATATCCTCAGGAGAAGAGGCGTTAGAACAGCGGCGGTGAGCGGCTACATCATGCCGCCATTCAGTGGGGCCGACATCAGAATTTTCCCGCCGTTCTTCGCGAACGATAAGATGTACCGGGAGCACGGGAGGGACTGGAGAAAGGATGTATGGGTTTTAAATTCAGCACTTTATCTCTACGAGGAGTGCAGGCCGGATTTGCTCCTCGTTCACTTCGCCTCGATAGATGGTATGAGCCACGACCACGGACCTCTGAGTGAAGGTGTACTTAAAGCGGTCGAAACCGTTGACACAGCCGTTAGAACACTGTGGGGGCGTCTTAATGAAGAATACGCATTCATAATCTTTGCTGACCACGGACAGGAAAAAGTGCACACTTGGGTGAACCTAAGGACTTACCTAAGAAAGCACGGAATTGAAACGTTCAGGGTTTCCTCGGGCGGTGGCGTTCACGTCTATCTGAAGGATCCAAATCAGAGCGGGGAAGCGTTTGAAGTTTTGAGGAGGGCGCCGGGGGTTGGGAATGTCTTCCTTCGCGATGAGCTCCCCTACTTAGACACTCCCAACAGCGGCGAGCTTATAGTATCGGCCAAATCCGGCTACTGGTTCTGTTCCCACAGAATGTGCAAGGGAGTTAAAGGGGTGAGCCACTGGATCAAGGGCATGCATGGCTCGATGAACGAACCTGTTGTCAAGGTTCCGCTGATTCTGTGGGGCTTTGGGAGAGTAAACCTCAAAGAAACGGGCCTTATGGACATAGCCCCGACGGTTCTGAGATTCTTCGGTGTTGAAAAACCTGCTAACATGGTGGGAAAGAGTCTAATTTAACGACCACGGGTTTCATGAATTCAAGAACTCACCAATGATGATCTTGCACACGAGAAACAGAGAAAAGCAGAGATAAAGGAGAGAATCCTCAATCTCAGCGCGAGGACTGGGCGATCCTCTCGGTCTCTTCCTTCTTGCTGTAGGCGAAGCTCTTTGGATCTCCATTGGCGGCGGCTATGATCTCCTCCGCGAGGGCTTGGGCGTAACTGGTCTTGTTCCTGTAGCACTTGGCCGAGGCGCCGAGGGAGATGTTTTTGAGTGCTATGTCGAGCCTCCTGAGCGGGGAGACATCAACGGCCATGTGGTAGCGGATTCCACCGAAGGCAATGGTTGTGGTGTCCTCCCTTGGAGCTGAGTTCTCAATGGCTCTTACAAGAACCTGGATTGGGTTCTGCTTCGTCCTGCGCTCAATGATCACGAAAGCATCCTTAACGACCTCATAGGCCTTCATCTTCTTGCTCATGAGGGAGCGGTGCTCCCTTCTCATGAAGTGGCCACCGACCTTGTGGCCGCTTGAGCCGCTCCTCATGACCTTGTTTATCAGGCGCTCAACGATATGGACGTTGGCCTTTCCAAAGGACTTCTTGGCGTGTCTTCCGTGACTGTGCGGGAGTATGCGGGCATCGAGGTTAATGTAAGGTTTGAGTGATGGATCGTTGACGGTAACGTCCTCAACACTCCATCTGCCCATGACCTTCGGCTCATCAGGGATGAAAAAGCGCTCGGTGAGTGCCTTGCTCATAGATTTCACCTCCTCGGTTTCTCCTTCCTCCCCTTGACAAGCTCCTTGAGGGAGACCCTGTTGACCTTGACGACCTTGTACCTGATTCCCGGGATATCACCAACGGAACCGCCCTTAGGACCGCCAATTCCTTCGATGACGACCTCGTCGTGCTCGTCTATATGGTTAATGGCACCGTCACCTGGGGTGAACGCGGTAACGACTTTGCCGTTCTTGATGAGCTGAACCCTGACGGCCTTACGCATAGCTGAGTTCGGTTGCTTTGCCTCAACCGCGATCTTCTCGAGGACTATTCCCTTTGCCTGCGGAGCTCCTCCAAGTGGGTCGCTCTTCTCCTTAAGGCGGAGGACTCTCCTCTTGTAGGTTATGTCACTCCAGCGGAACTTCTTCCTCTTGAGTTTGAGCTTTCTTCCCGCGAATTCTCCATACGGGGCCTTCTTACCAGCCATGATCATCACCTCAGATTATGACCACATCGTGAATGCCGTGGTGTCTCTCCATCAACTCTTTCACGAGGTTGATGTTCTGGCCGCCCTTACCTATCGCGCGGGGCTTGTCGCGCGGGCCAATATCGAGGAGGGCGACCTTTTTACCATCACGCTTCTCAGTGATGTGGACCTTTTTAACCTTAACCCCGAGGCTCTTATAAATGTTCCTCAGGAACTCCTCCGGGTTGTTTGAGTGTTCTATCAGCTCGATGTCCTTGCCGAGCATCTCCTGAACGCGCTTGACGTTGGCCCCTTTCTTCCCGAGGGCCAATCCCATCTCTCCCCTCTTAATGACGAATATGAGTCTGTTCCTGCCGCTATCAACGAGGCAATCTAAGACGGTTGCTCCTGTCATGCTCTCGAAGAGCGCTATGAACTTAATCTGGTCTGTGTTGAGCTTCAGCGGCATTACTCCTTACCCCCAAGGGCGAGTATTCTGCTCTCACCTGGGTCTATTATCGAGATTGCCGAGACGGTGTGCGGCCTCCCGAGGAGGGTTCCAAGCTCAACGCTGGTTCCCCCAAACTCATAGACAGGTATCTTGCTGAGCTTGGCGTAGTAGGCTATGTCCTCCCTGATGTCGGGCCTTGCGTTCTTCGCCACGATGATGAGCTTCGCGCCACCCATCTTGGCGTACTGAACGGCCTTCTTGGCTCCCATAACTATCTTTCCAGTGTCCTGGGCCTTCCTCAGTTCAAATGTGAAGTCGACCATTTATCCACACCTCCCTACTCCCTTTTCGGTCTCAGGGGGAGATCCATTGCCAGTCTGACGGTTCCCGTACCGACGGGCACAGGCTGTCCTATCAGGACGTTCTCCACGACGCCGTTGAGCGGATCAACTTCACCCCTCTCAGCGGCCTCGAAGAGGTGCTGTGTGGTAATCTCGAAAGCGGCCCTGGCAAGCACGCTGGCCTTCTCCCCAACTATGCCGTGCCTGCCGATGGGCATTATGACGCCGTCGAGCGTCATCATGTCGGCGACGAGCATGATGTGTCTAACGTCCACCTCAAGACCCTGCTCGCGCATCGTGTTGACGATTTCCTCTATGATGGCGTTCCTTGCCGCCTCAATACCTAGAACCTCGGCGATCTCCCAGATGTTGTTGGTCCTTGTCCTCGTCGGGTCGACGCCGGGAACCTTCAGAACCTGCTTGAAGTTGGAACCCTCTGTGTAGATGACGTACTCGTCGCCTTCCTTCCTTATGATAGTCTTCCCGACGCCAGAGAGACCCTTAAGGCGGTGCTTTTTAACTTTTTCGGAGAGCCTTCTGAGGTCTGAGAGCTTTCCGACTTTTTTGGGTCTCACGATAAGGGTATAACCGTCCGTCTCGAACTCGGCGCTCTTGAAGGAGCCCTCAAGCTTCCTCTGGACTTTTTCCATGTCGAGGCCTGCCTTTTCAAGTCTTTCAGGATCAATTTCCACAACAAACTCAAAGTTGAGGATGTCTATGCTGGTCTCCCTAGCGAGGTTCTCAAGGGTGGTTCCCTCTATTCTTCTCGCCACCTCAAGGGCATTCTCGCGGTCGTAGCGGTTCTTTTCGTCGAGGTAAACTGTCATAATAGGCGTTGACGGGTTCTTCCTTGCATCAACGATCTCGATGATCCTGGGCAGACCGAGTGTAACGTTTATCTCAGCGACACCCGCGTAGTGAAATGTATTGAGAGTCATCTGAGTCGATGGCTCGCCTATTGACTGTGCCGCAACGGTTCCAATCGACTCCCCTGGCTCTATCCTTGCCTTCTTGTACTCTCTGACTGCTTCCTTGATTATCGCTTCGATCTCTGCCTTCTTAAGCTTGTACTTCTTGTTGTACTCAACGAGCTTGCTGTAAAGCTCTTCCTGGATGTTCCTTGGCAACTCTGCCTTGTCAACCATGCTCTTAATGGTCTTCGCTGCAACCATCTCACTCACCTCTCCTCATCTTGACAAGGGTTCTGAGAATAACCCTATTGACGTCGAGGGTTTTCCCTCCCCAACTCTTCATGGGGTCTATCCCATCCTCACCGTATTTGAACTGGACGATGATTCCGGTCGGGTCCCTCACTGTTCCGTCGTAGTTGACCTTGAGGTCCTGAAGGGCGTTGATGAGTCTTCTCTGCATGTAACCGCTCTGCGCAGTCCTGACCGCGGTGTCGACCAGTCCCTCGCGTCCACCCATTGCGTGGAAGAAGTACTCCTGGGGGGTAAGTCCACTCTTATACGAGTTTGTGACGAATCCCTTTGCCCTCGCTCCGAGGTCACCAGGCTTGAAGTGTGTCAGAACCCTTCCACGGTAACCGCGGTAGAGACGCTTTCCACGTATAGACTGCTGGCCGAGCATCGCCGCCATCTGGGTGATGTTGAGTATCTTACCCCTTGCCCCAGTTTTGGCCATAATAACCGCGTGATTGCCCATACCTAGATACCTCTCAGCCACGTTACCTGCGTCGTCACGCGCCTCCGCGAGAACTGCCATGATGTTGCTCTCAAGGGTCTCCTCAAGGGTCTTGCCTGGCAGGGGCTCAAGCTCCCCGTTCTTATAAGCCTTAATGAGCCTGTTGACCCTCTCCTCAGCCTCCCGGATTATCTCGTGTATCCTGTCAAGGGCCTCTTTTGGAAGATCCTCATCGTCTATGGCAGTGGTGAATCCCTTGTGGGTTATTGCCCATATGGCGAGCTTTGTAACTTGGTCGAGGAACTGCCTAGCTCTATCAACCCCGTACTCCCTTACCATGATGTCGAGGAGCTTTCCGTCCTCTCTACCATAGGCCTTCTTATCCACCGCACCGCTGAGGAGTTTTCCGTTTTGGATGTAGACGAAGCCGTCGTAGGCTAGTTTCTTAACCTCCTTGGGCTCTGGGGTGAGTTTTTCTTTTATAAGGTTCTCCAGAGTCTCGCAACGCTCAGGCTCATCGCAGAGCTTGTTACGATACCAGATGGTCAAATCCTCGGGAAGGACAAGCGAGAATATTGTCTTTCCACTCCACATCTCGACACCATTCTCAATCTTGTCCGGCTCGGGGAGCTCTTTGACATCTATTCCTGCGAACATAAGCATCTGTTCAACTTCACTCCTGGTAAAGTAGGCACCCTCACGGGTGAGCAGGTAGCCGCCGGAGATGTGATCCTGTATTCCGGCGATGAGCGGGCCACCGTATCTTGGAGATATGATGTGGTTCTGAACCTCCATAAGTATCTTTGCTTCCGCCTGGGCCTCCTCCGTCTGCGGGACGTGGAGGTTCATCTCATCCCCGTCGAAGTCCGCGTTGTAGGGCGGGCAGACCGATAGGTTCAGCCTGAACGTCCTATAAGGCATGACACGGACGCGATGGGCCATGATGGACATCCTGTGAAGCGAAGGCTGTCTGTTAAATAGGACCACATCCCCATCCATTAGGTGCCTCTCGACAATCCAGCCGATTTCGAGCTTCTCCGCTATCCGCTCAAGGTTGTTCTCCATAAGACGTATCCTTCTTCCCTCGGGATCTATGACGTAGTTGGCTCCTGGATACTTTTCAGGTCCGTTGAGGACCATCTTCTTGAGCTTCTCGAAGTTGAACTCCGTGACCTTTTCGGGAACGGTCAGTTCCATGGCAACCGCGAGTGGAACGCCGACTTCGTTGATGCTTATCATCGGGTCGGGGCTGATGACGGTTCTCGCTGAAAAGTTGACACGCTTACCACTGAGGTTCCCCCTAAAGCGACCCTCCTTACCCTTAAGCCTCTGGGAAAGGGTCTTAAGGGGCCTTCCGCTCTTGTGCTTCGCCGGCGGAATACCAGAGGTCTCGTTGTTTATGTAGGTTGTAACATGGTACTGTAAAAGGTCCCAGAGGTCTTCTATGATAAGTTGCGGAGCGCCGGCCTCTATGTTGCTCTTAAGGCGGTTGTTTATCCTGATGATGTCAACGAGCTTGTGGGTGAGGTCGTCCTCCGCCCTTATACCACTCTCAAGGGTGATGGATGGCCTCATGGTAACCGGTGGGACTGGAAGGACTGTCAGGATCATCCACTCTGGACGGGCCTTCTCCGGGTGGAGTCCAAGGAGTGGCAGATCCTTGTCGGGCACCTTCTCAAGCCTGTCCCGTATCTCACTGGGCATCATCCTGTGCTTGTACTCGTTGCCTTCCTCATCCTTCCTAAGCTCATAGTAAACGGTTGGTCTCTCAAACTTGATTGGGAACTGTGGGGCACCGCAGTGCGGGCAGACCATCCTCTCCTTGGCCTTCTTGTGTATCTCCTTGATGAGGCTGTCTCTAGCCTTCTTTCTGTCCCCCATAACCTCAAACTTCTTCATGTACTCCTCAATCTCCTCATCGGTGAGCTTTATCCTTCCGCACTCGCGGCAGGTGCTCTCGAGGACGCGCTGGATTGTCTTGGCAAAGCCGACGTGAACTATCGGTCTCGCGAGTTCGACGTGACCAAAGTGGCCAGGGCACTCGCCGGCTCTGGCTCCACAGGTCTCACAGCGGAGCCCCGGGTCGACGACACCAAGGCGCTTGTCCATGAGACCTCCTTCTATTGGATAACCGTCGTCGTCGTAGGTATCTGGAACGGTTATCTCGGCCGCGCTCATCTTCCTGATTTCCTGCGGTGAGAGGATTCCAAAATCGATACTCCCGATGACCTTTTTCATATGCATGTTATCACACCCTATCCTTTAACTTCAAGGAGGGTCTTATCACCATCGCCTTAAGCTCGTCAAGCAGGAGTTTGAACGCGTAGCTCATTTCCACTTTACTTATCCTCTCCTCTTCGCCGCAGACCGGGCAGTAGACCTTACCGCGGCGTTTATCCTCGATGGCAATGTGTCCGCAGTTCTCACAGACCCAGACCTCTGACTTGTCGCTCTCCTCCAGCAGTCTCTCTATAAGGAGCATTGCGGCGCCGTGTCCTATGAGGACGTCACGCTCCATCTCACCAAACCTCAGGCCGCCTTCGCGAGCCCTTCCTTCCGTCGGTTGCTTGGTGAGCACCTGAACAGGGCCGCGAGAGCGTGCGTGCATCTTGTCTGCGACCATGTGGTGGAGTCTCTGGTAGTAGATGACGCCAACGAATACGTCCGCCTCAAGCCTTCTGCCGGTTATGCCGTCATACATTACCTCCCTTCCGTTGTGCTTGAAGCCAAGCTCCTCAAGTTCCTTCCTGAGTCTCTCCTCCGGCTCGCCTATGAAAGCAGTGCCGTCAACACGTCTGCCCTTGAGCGCGGCGACCTTTCCGCCGATGGCCTCGAGGAGCTGTCCGACGGTCATACGGCTCGGGATACCGTGTGGGTTGACGATAAGGTCTGGAACGATCCCGCTCTCCGTCCAGGGCATATCCTCCTGCGGGACGATGAGTCCAATGACACCCTTCTGGCCGTGTCTGCTCGCGAACTTGTCGCCGAACTCTGGAATGCGCAGGTCTCTCGTGGTCACCTTGACGAGCTTGGTTCCGTCGCCGGTCTCGGTTATGATGACCTTGTCGACTGTGCCCCTCTCGCTTGGCCTCACTGAAACGCTCGTCTCGCGCCTCTCCTGAAGGATTATACCTCCAAGACCACTCTGCTCCTCAAGGAACCTTGGCGGTGAGGTCCTCCCAACGAGAACGTCCTTACCGGTAACCTTTGATTCCGGGAAGATGAGGCCGTCCTCGTCGAGGTGGCGGTAGTATCTCTCGCCAAGGTAACCCTGTATTGTTGGATCCGGAACCTCAAAGCGGTCGGTCTGGCCTCCGAGGTAGCGCTTTTCTTCCGCCTCGTATGTCCTGAAGAAGGTGCTCCTCCCGAGGCCGCGCTCGATTGAGGCCTTGTTCATTATGATGGCATCTTCCATGTTATATCCGGCGTAGCTGAGAACCGCAACGACGAAGTTCTGGCCAGCTGGCCTGTCCTCGAAACCCACGGCCTTCATTATTCTCGAGTTAACGAGCGGAACCTCGGGGTAGTGCATGAGGTGTCCGCGGGTGTCGACCCTTATGCGGAAGTTCGCACTTCCAAAGCCGAGGCTCTGCTTGGCCATGCCCGCTCCGTAGGTGTTACGCGGTGCCGCGTTGTGCTCAGGATAAGGGACGAGCGAGGCTGGAATACCGAGTATTGCGGCTGGCATAAGCTCTAGGTGAGTGTGCTCTTCCGTTACCTCCCAGGGCCAAGTAGCGACGTAGGCATTCTCCTCCTCGTCGGCATCCAGATACTCTATAACTCCCATCCCGACGAGGTCGCTCCAGGAGAGCGTTCCATTCTTCACCCCCTCGACGTGCTCTCTCGTGAGCTTTGGCTGGCCGTTCTCCACTATGATGAGAGGCCTTCTGACCCTGCCGTCGTCGCTGTTGACGTAGATTTCCTTAACGTCCTGGTCATGGTAGATTGCCACGTTGATAACGTCGCTTATCCTGCCACTTCTCCTGTCGGACCTTATCCTGCTGACAAGAGCCCGACCGTCTTCAATTGTTCCCATAAGAACACCGTTGAGGTAAACGCGCCACAGCTCGGGATTTGGCCTGCGCTCCTCTATCGGAACGATGCCAAGCCTGCTCAGGTACTCCCTGACCTCCTCTTCGGGAATGCCGGTGGTTATCTGAGACATCAGGGCGAGGTTCTTGACAAGACCACAGTTTGGACCTTCGGGCGTTTCCGTTGGGCAGATTCTACCCCAATGAGTTCCGTGCAAATCACGCGCCTCAAAGTGGGGCTGATCCCTGCTGAGCGGCGATGTAACGCGTCTAAGGTGCGATAGGGTTGACATGTAGTTCGTCCTATCCAGGAGCTGGCTGACACCGGTTCTCCCGCCGGGCCAGGCACCGGTAGCAAGGGCGTGCTCAATCCTCTCGCTTAGAACGTCGGGTCTTATCGAGTTTCTAACAAACCTTTGAATGTTCTCGAAGGTGTAGCGCTCGCCCTTCCTCTGGTAGGTCTTGGTCATCTGATACTGCATGTCCTTGACGAGCTGGCCGAAGGCAACCCTGAAGAGATCCCTGAGGAGGTCTCCCGCCAGTTTGAGCCTCTTGTTGGCGTAGTGGTCCTTGTCGTCCTCGCCGCGGAGGCCGAGTGAAAGCTCAAGAACCTTAAGGGCCATCATGCCGAGGTAGTAAGCCTTTGCACGTCTGTCCTTCTCCTCGACGCCCATGTGGGGTAGGAGGTTATTGTCGGTTATGTTGTTGGCCCTCTTGAGCCTGTACTCTTTAGGCTGACCAGGTAGGGAGAGCTTCCCAATGTAGTCTAGGGCCTCCTCTTGGGTTGTTATGTCGCTCGCGTCCTCAAGGTTGTCGAAGAGAACCTGCTGTATCCTCGGGTCGTCGCTTACAGCCTCAACTATCTCCCTGTCACTGAGAAGCCCAAGGGCGCGCATGACGTAGACAAACTTAACCGGTCTCGGAACGTTCGGAATGTTGACGTAGAGGATGCCGTCCTTCCTCCTCTCGACGGTGATGAGGGCGCGGTAGCCGTGCCTGTAGGAGAAAACCTTCGCGATTATCCTGTTCTGCCTTTCGTCCTTCTCGACAAGGGTCTTGTTCGGGGCGAGGTCCTCGATAGAAACTATAACCCTCTCAGAACCGTTTATGATGAAGTATCCACCTGAGTCGCGGGGATCCTCGCCGAGCTTCTCAAGTTCCTCATCGTTGAGGCCGTAGAGGCGGCATGCTTTCGATTTTAGCATTATCGGAAGCTCACCGATGCGAACCTCAACCGGCTCCTGTTCAATGCCCTTGATAACGGGTATAAGCTCAAGGTAGAGCGGTGCAGAATAGGTGAGGTTCCTTATGCGTGCATCCATCGGGTAGAGCGGCTTTCTCTGTCCCTGGGCCTCCTGAAACTCGGGTTCTCCAAGGCGTATCTTCCCGAACTTGACCTCAAAGTCGGGTATATCCGGTTTGAGGCCGCCGAACTCGTCTATAACTCCTTGCATCCCATAATCGATGAACGCGTTGTAAGAATCAAGATGCTGCCTCACAAGGCCGTTTTCCTTCCAATAGGCTTCCATAACAACCCAAAGGCCATCTTGAGTAACATCAACAACGGTAGGTCCCCTCGATGCCATAATCTCACCTCAGAATCAATCCTCCACCACAAGACGGTAGTAATAATAGTAGCCCGCCGTTGGGCTTTTTCTTTTTATCTCTAGAACATCACCGGGCTTTGCACCGAGTGCCACCACGGCAGGGTCTGAAACCCTAATCTGCGGGAGCTGGGATATCTTTATTCTGTACTTCTTGAGAAGCGCCTCCCGCTCCTCCTCGCTGAGGATTCTGTGCTCGGGAACCAGCTCATGGGTGAATACATCAAACTCTTTTTTCGTCGCCACCGAGAATTGCCCCCTTAACCTTTTTTAAGAACGATACCACTACCTCCCCCTGCGGGTTTCGGTATATAAGCTTTTCGAGTGCTATCTCGGCAGAACGGGTTTATATCGGTTGCGTAAAGTTTAAGAATCTTTTTTAAGCCGGTTAAGGGGCTTTAATGTACTGGATGGTTCATCATGCTCCACAAAATTTATAAACCTCAGATGACCCCCCGGACTCCTTTTCTCGAGGGAAGCTTCAATACTGGGTAAGTTGGCTGTCTAATCAACGTTGATTATAATACAAAGACGTACCAAATCCAAAGTAGATTAAAAAGATAGTGTTGTTTTAACAAAAATATTGGGAGTAAATCGTCAGGATCTAAAGCTTAATCGGCGCGCCAAAGGCTCTGTCACCTGCATCCCCAAGGCCGGGTAGAATGTAACCCTTTTCGTTCAGCTCCCTGTCTACTGCGGCCACAAAAACCTCGACGTCAGGATAGATCTCTTTTATCCTTCTTATCCCATCGGGAGCCGCTAAAACGCCAACCACAACGTAGCGCTTGGCCTTTCCGTAGCGCTTCACCTCGCTGAGCACCTTCATGAGCGTTGAACCCGTCGCTATCATCGGGTCCGCTATGATGACGGTATCTTCGGGCCTCACCTGCGGCACCTTGACGTATTTCATCTCAATCTCGAACTTCGGTGCCTTCCCGCGCGAGGCCGAAATGACTCCAACGCGTGCGTGTTCGAGAACTTTGATGAGCCCTTCCATCAGCGGTATGGCCGCGCGGAGGACGGTTATTATCACAATGTTGCGCCTGTCCTTTACGAGAATCCCCTCCGTCTCCTCAAGGGGTGTCTTCACGATGACCTTCTCGGTTGCCATGGTCTTAGTCAACTCGTAAGCTATGTAACGGCCGAGTTTGACAAGCCCCTTCCTGAAGGCTATCGGCCCCGTCCTCTCATTGCGAAGCTCACTCAGTATCTCCATTATGAACGGGCTGTCCTCGAAGGAGTAGACGCCTTCCCAGCGTTTATCCCTCTTCATGTTCTCACCATTAAAACTTTGGTGGGGAGTTTATTAGACTTCCGCTCGGCAATTTTGTCATTATGTTTTTATTTTTTTGACAAATCAGCGTTTCTTCCTCTTTGATAAGGCCAAATGGCGACTGCCCTGGTAGTTGCCGCGGTATGGTTTTTGGGAGGGACCCTCAAGGTGATGAAACGCTATCTGAACGAAGCGTTCACCGTAGGTCAGCTCCACAGGTTCTGAGGAGGAGTTAAAAATGGCCAGGGTCAAGTTGCCATCCCATCCGGGGTCTACCCAAGCAAAGGAACCGAGCAAACCCTCCCTTGCAAGGCTACTCCTGATTTTCATGTCACCCATAACATCGTCCGGGAGCTTCACGCGCTCAAGGGTGAGAACAAGGGCGTGGGCCTTAGGTGGGATTATGATGTTACCATCCTTCTCGACGTCGATGAGCCTTCCGTCTAGGTAAGCTTCCTCGCCAACTCGAAGGTCGTAGCCAGCGGGTTGTAGGGATTTCTCACTGAAAGGTTCTATGAGAATATCCTTTCTGATCTTCCAGTCAGGGAGCATCATCCAAACCACCGGGGAGAATGGGATGTTGGATATAAAACGGTTCCGGATTGGGACGGTACCCTCTCCATCATAAACGAGCATGCTGTAGGTGAAAACTGTCCTCGAAGAGTTCCTGTGTGCTTTGTAATGGGAGTTTAGCAGGTTTTCTTTTGGAGAGTGTCTGTTATTAATTAAGTTTTCTCTCTTCTGCACCAAGGGCAGTTATCCTCGCAGCGGAACACTACAAAACCAGCAGATGCAATAACAAACCTCCCGGACCCCTGAGATCTCCAAAAAAACACATATAAACTTTGACGAAACTTTGCCTAGCAGAAGTTTCTTGTGGAGCCCCGGGCGGGATTTGAACCCGCGACCGGCGGATTACAAGTCCGCCGCCCCGCCAGGCTAGGCTACCGGGGCACCGCCAGCTAATCCCTCTCTTGAACGCTTTATAAATTTAACCGTTATGCTGCCATCTAAAAACCTATATGTATCTAGCCTGGTCTAGGACAGCGGCCTGCCACGCCGCTGGCCCGGGTTCAAATCCCGGCCACCGCACCACAACAACCCTTTGTTGGCGCAAAGCGTTGACGGAAGACGAGGTGCCTTTTCTATACGGTTCAGATTCTGAAAGGGTTTTATTCGCTTGCTCCTTTGGTGAGTGTTTCACTGACAAAGCGCCTTCGGGCACTGATAATGGAAGAACTGATTGGAGAGGGTGATTTAATATTAAACCCCCTCAAAACTTGCCTTTTGGACAGTGCACGACTGGCTTTTTGCTCTTTGAGGAGAGGGGCGCTCTTTGATCAAACTTTGTTTTGTAAAGTTTGTTTGCCTTCGCAAAGTTTCATCAAAGTTCGTAGCTCCTTCTTTAAGTGTCACTCGTAATGGCTTTCTGCTTGAATTCAATTGTTTTGGACGAGGACTCTTGTGAGTGCTCCTTGTGAAGGGGTTTAATTCTAAAATCGACGCCAGTAGGGCGTCAGGGGGAAAGTAACCCCCTTGATAAATTGGCATTTTGTCCATTGTTCTCCTTAGGAACTGTTCTCAGGGAAAAACCTGACCCTCTAATTGCAGAACTGAGGGGAGCCACGAACTTTTGGTCAAGCTTTTTCTAAAAGCTTGTTTGCAAAGTTTGTTAAAAAGATAAAAATAAAGCTTTTAAGCCCTCAGCTTCGCCAGTGCGTCCCCCGCGGCCTGATATATCTGATAACCCACTGGTGAGGCCGTCAAGAGCGGGTGCGTTGCTATCTGGAGCGTGTAGAGTTCACTCGCCGTCAATCTTTTCTGTATCGCTAGCGCGAGGATGTTTACCATCTCGCCGACGCTCTTTCCACCCGCTACCTGAGCCCCCAGGATAGCGCCCCTATCGCGTGAGAATATGAGCTTAACGGTAACAGTTGAGGTGTCGGGGAACTTCGCCGGATGCCTGTTGGGGCCCCCTCCATAACCAACTATTACCTCAAACCCTTCCCTTCTGGTTGCCTCTTCAGTGAGACCTGCCGCTGCCAGGGTCAAACCCGCCACGCGGGTGGAATAAACACCTATCGTTCTCCTGTTCTCTCTGACTATCTGGAGCTTGAACAGGTTCGCACCGGCGATTCTGGCCTCAAAAGTTGCTGTCGATGCTAGCATGAGTGGGTGGGGCCTGCCCGTAAAGAAGTCACGGTGCTCGACGCAGTCACCGACGGCGAAGATGTCTGGATGTGACGTTCTCATGTACTCATCAGTCCAGATACCGTAGCGGGTAACCTTCAGACCCGCTTTAACAGCGAGTTCAACGTTGGGGCGGTAACCTATCGAAAAGATTACCAAATCGGCTGGAAGCTCTCTCCCATCCACCAGCTTGACCTTCTCGACATTCCTATCGCCAAGAAGTCTTTCTGCCTCTCCGTGTACTACCTTGATGCCCACCTCCTTTAACTTTTCTTCAATCCTTTCACTGAACTCCGGATCGAAGGAGTTCCGGAGGAGCCTGCTCCTCACTACTATCGTGACATCCCTTCCGAGCTTCCTTATCCCCTCCCCAACCTCGAGGGATATGAAACCGCCGCCGATTATTACCACCTTCTTAGCTTCTCCTACCTTTTTGTGGAACTCCTTAAGGTAGTGGTAATCCTTGGGAACGGTGTAAACTCCCTCAAGCTCGGCTCCGGGGAATTCAGGCTTCACTGGCTTCGAACCTGTCGCAAGGACGAGCTTATCCCAGGCAATCTCCTTTCCAGACTTGGTTTTGAGGGTCTTGGAGTTGGGGCTTATCCTACTTACTTCATCCGTCAGAACCCCAACGCCAAGGGGCTCGAGGAACTTCTCCACGGGCAGTATGTCATCATCAATGCTCCCGAGGGTTCCAAAGATGTAGGGAATCCCGCAGGGTATCAAGCTTACATCCTCCTTCTTTATGACGAGGACACTTTTGTCGGGGTAGAAGCGATTGGCCGCTACCGCGGTCGTTAGCCCCCCGGCGCTCGCACCTATAACAACAACGTCGTACCTCATTGTATCACCAGTGGAGGTTGAACGCGGGGCTATTAAACCGTTTCTTAAACCGGGGGTTTAAAACGCGGGAACACACGAGGGAAGAAGAGAACGGGAGTGGACATCACTCCCCGGTGGCACCCTTGAGGGCATCTTTACAGGGGCATTTCCTCTCCTTTGGTATGTACTTGATGGACTTCATGAGGAGGTACTTTATCTCCCCGCCCTTCTTGGCCATCAGCTTGACGACCTCGGTATGGGTGAGCTTCTCAGTATTTATTCCGGCCGCAAAGTTCGTGATGATAGCAACGCTGGCATAGCACATCTCAAGCTCCCTCGCTAGGGCCGCCTCCGGGCACTGAGTCATTCCAACGACGTCGGCACCGAGTATCTTCAAGGCCCTTATCTCGGCCCTCGTCTCAAAGCGCGGTCCCTCCATGCAGGCGTAAGTACCGGTGGGATGGTAGTCAAAGCCCAACTCCCTCGCCGCCGTTATCAAAGCCTTTCTAAGCTCCGGACAGTATGGGTCGGTGAAATCAACGTGAGCAACGAACTTCCTTTCGTGCGGACTCTCCTCACCGTCGTAGAATGTATAGTTCCTGGTTTTCGTGAAGTCCATGAGCTGGTCGAGTATTACAAAGTCACCCGGCTTCATGACTTCATTGAGTGAACCAACGGCGGAGGTGGAGAGTATCCTCTCAACGCCCATTTCATGGAGTGCCCAGATGTTGGCGCGGTAGTTTATCCTGTGCGGTGGGACGCTATGACCCTCACCGTGCCTGGCTAGAAAAGCTATCTCCTCGCCGTCGTATTCCCCTACTTTCATCCTGACCTTCCCGTAGGGTGTGCTCACGAACTCTTCCCTGACGTTTTGGAGCAGGTTTGGGTCGTAGACGCCGGAACCTCCAATAACTGCTATCCTTGGCATGGTATCACCTGGAAGGGGAAAAGGTGGGAGGCTTAAAACGTTAGCCCTTCCCCCATAGGGCACGCTGGGACTCAGCCCTTTCTTCTATGTCTTCATTTATCTGTCCCTCCGTCTGAAGCTCCAGTATCTTCGTCAATATCTCACTGAGGAGCCAAGAGCCCCACATGGGGTCCTTAACTTCAAGAGCAGCATCTATGGCTCCGTCGATGTCTCCGACCTTGAGCTTTGCCACGGCTATGCTCCCGAAGGCCAGCGAGCGGAGGTAGTGGCCGCGGACGCGGGAGGCAAAATCCCATGCGACATCAAAGTCCCCAAGCTTCGAGAGATAAGTCGCAACCTTGACCAGGACTGAGTCCTCAGTCGTTTTCTCCCCTATATCCTTGATAACGCTTGAGAAAGACCCTTGGGTTGATCCTGAGAGAAGCTTGTCCATCGTGAAGGCAGAAATCCTCTCGAACTCCTCACCGCTCAGGAGATCAACGAGCTTTCCCAGTATTTCTGGCCTGTCAGCGGAAGTGCTCACGATGCCCTCAAAAATCTCTTCCCGCTGCCCCGGTGAGAGTCTGGAAGTTATCTCCATAACGAACTCAAGCTCGCCCTGACTGCCAAGTCCGATGAGAAGGGACTTCAGGACGTCTGAACCGGTTTTACTGGAGAGTGAGAGGGCTATGTCAACAAACTTCTCATACGTTGCCTTTGGAACCTCAGAGCTTTTGAGGTAAACGGCCACTTCCTTCATGGCCTCTCCTATCCAGTACTCACTCTTCATTTCCTTGAGGACACGAATTGCACTTCCAAACTCCTCACGCTTCAGGTGTTCCTTTACAGCTTCAACCGCCGCTATCGACCTCCATGGCTCCTCCTCAATGTTCTCAATTATAATCCGGGCCTTCCGCATGTTGCCCTCTGAGAGATATGCCCCGAGTATCTTTAGAAGAACATCGTTCCTCTTAACGGAGTCCTCGATATCGCTGGCGTAGAAGAGGGCGTCGTCCTTCAAACCAACTTCAAGGAGGCGTCTTGAAAGCTCCACGGTGAGGTCATCCCTGAGGGGCTGTGGGAACAGGGAAATTGCCTCTTGGGCCTGCTGGAAGACCTTTTTGGCAGTCCCGGAGTTGACACCGTGGATGTAAGTTGCTATCTCCATCAGGGCCTTCGCCGTCATTGCAGGGTTGTCAATGGCAGAAACCGCACTCAGAGAGTACTTAAACGCGTCCTTGTACCTCTTCTTTTTTGCCCTGTACATATAATAGCCGATTTTAGCGTAGGTTACGGCCCGTAGGTACCGGTCCTGAATGTTTGCAGCGAGATTGAGGGCCTCGTCATAAACATCAGTGGGCATGGGATCCACCATTGAGAATACCACATCAAGGTATTTAACTTATTGGGCTGGAAGTCCCCGTCCGAAAGGGCGGAATAGTTTACTGATTTCCTAACAGATGACCGTTAGTACGGCCCATAGAGAAGACGTTGCGTTTTGTAAAAACTCCAAACGCACAGATTTTAGACAAAGAACGAAATTTCAACCAAGCTCGTCGTAAATCACACCAACGATCTCGCCGTCATCGAGGGAAACGAAACTGACCCGGGTTTTCTTCCCGCTGCGCGGGTCTACCACAACAAAGTCCGGCTTTGACAGGTACTCACTGCCCGGAATCCTCCAGACATCGCTGTAATTTCTCTTAAGTTCCTTTAAAAACCTTCCAGTATCTCTTTTCAGTACCGTTGTCATGGATATCACCAGCAGTATATACTATTTAGAAATATAAAAAGGTTTCTAATAGACATTCGTTAAAAATAATATCGACAATCGCCTTAAAACCCGCCCGTTAGAGGTACTTCAGCCATCCAGCATCTCAACGTTCAAGCTCCTCTGGGTAGGCCCTTCTCCTCTTCCTCTCCATCTCGCGGGCGACCATGTACTCATAAAACGCCGACATCCACATCATCTCTCTCACCTCCCACTATATTTCCGACGTTATATGGTTCTTCTTTGGGTTTAAAGAGTTTCCTGACGCCAAATTTTCAGGAATGTCCGATTAAATCCCCTCTCCTTTAAAACAGCATGGAAATCCTGACTTGTGGTTTGATGAATATTTTTGAACAGAGAACTTGGCGATACTACGCTTGTTTCACTAAAAAGAATACACTAGAACATTAACTTCAGACCCAACTGTTTATAAAGTTTGAAGGATTCTTCACTACGGTGAGAGAAAATGGCCTTAGAGAAACTCGGGAAGGCACTCAATAACGCCCTCAGAAAGCTCGCTCGTTCGAGGGCCGTTGACGAGGCGATGATAAAAGAAGTAGTGAGGGACATACAGAGGGCGCTCATTCAGGCGGATGTGAACGTCAGACTCGTCCTTCAGCTCACGAAGAGGATAGAGAAGCGTGCCCTCGAAGAGGAGCCTCCGGCGGGAGCGTCGAAGAAGGAGCATATAATTCAGATTGTCTACGAGGAGCTGACCAAGTTCCTAGGAAAGGAGGCAAAGCCCCTTGATATAAGGGAAAAGCCAACTATCCTGCTCACTGTTGGTATACAAGGTTCTGGAAAGACCACGAGTATTGCCAAGCTCGCGAGGCACCTTCAAAAGAGAGGCTATAAGGTCGGCCTCGTCTGCTCCGACACATGGCGCCCGGGGGCCTACTATCAGCTCAAACAGTTAGTCGAATCCCTCGGAATAGAGGTTTTTGGTGACCCAAGTGAGAAGGACGCAGTGAAGCTCGCTAGGGAGGGCGTTGAATACTTCGAGGAGAAAGGGGTAGATGTCATAATAGTTGACTCCGCGGGCAGGCACAAGGAGGAGTCCGGCCTGATAGAAGAGATGAAACAGATAAGCAGGGCAATAAAACCCCACGAGGTCATACTTGTCATAGACGGAACCATTGGTCAGCAGGCTTACAATCAGGCACTGGCGTTCAAGGAAGCCACCCCTATAGGCTCAATAATCGTTACTAAACTTGACGGAAGCGCGAAGGGAGGTGGTGCGCTCTCGGCCGTCGCGGCAACGGGTGCCCCAATTAAGTTCATAGGCGTTGGCGAGAGAATCGACGATTTGGAGGCCTTCGACCCCAAGCGCTTCGTCTCCAGACTTCTCGGCATGGGCGACATAGAGGGACTCCTCGAAAAGCTTGAGGAACTCCAGAGACAACAGGAGTTCAAGGAAGAAGACATGGAGAAGTTCCTCAAGGGCAAGTTCAACCTGAAGGACATGTACGCTCAGCTCGAGGCCATGCGGAACATGGGGCCGCTTAAGCAGGTGCTCCAGATGATACCGGGACTGGGCTACTCCCTTCCGGACGACATGGTGAAAGTCGGGGAAGAGAAGCTGAAGAAGTACCGCATAATAATGGACTCCATGACGGATGAGGAGCTTGAGAACCCGGAGATAATCAACTACTCGAGGATAAGGCGCATCGCCAGGGGCTCCGGGACGAGCACAGCTGAAGTCAAGGAGCTCCTCGCCCAGTATAATCAGATGAAGAAAATGTTTAAGAGCATGGACAAGAGAAAACTGGCCAAGATGGCCAAGAAGTTCAACCTCGGAGGATTGGGAATATGATAGAGACGTTTATCATGGTGGTCGTCAGGCCCGGACACGAGGATGAGGTCTACAACGCCCTCATGAAGGACGGCCGCGTTAAGGAGATATACAGGGTCTACGGTGAGTACGACATCCTCCTCCGCGTGGAGGTTCCGAACGTTGAGGAGCTTGACAAGTTCCATGATGAAGTGTTAAGAAAGATAAAGAACATCGAGATGACGGAGACCCTGATAGCGAGCGCCCATGGGAGGTGAGGGGTTGGGGAAACGGTGGGTGGCCACGATTGACCTTGAAACCTTAGAAGTTGAGACAGACCCTACCTTCAAATTTAAGTGCGTTGAGGACTGCGGAAGGTGTTGCAGGGAGCTTGAGGTTCCCCTAAGGGACGAGGACATAGAAGAAATCGAGGAGCTAGGTTACAATGCTTGGGAGTTCGTGGACTACGACAAGGCCTTCTACAGGGGGGATAAATTCATTGGCTACGCGATAAAGAAGAGACCCTTCGACGATGCCTGCGTATTCCTCGATCCCGAGACCAACAAATGCCGCATCTACCAGCACCGACCCCTTGCCTGCAGGCTGTATCCTTTTGTATTCATCAAACACGGAAAGAAGATGAAGATATATGTCAAAATGGACTCTTTCTGCCCCGGCCTGAACCATCCCGATGGTGAGCCCATCACGAAGGAGCTCCTCTTGAGGGAGTATGGGGACATTATAGAGGAGTACCATGCGAAAGTTGTGAACGGTTCCAGCTGACCGAAACCTATTTATACATTTTTTTGTTAACTTTGGGGCACCGGAGGTGATGGCATGAGCCAGCTGAAGTCAGTGCAGGAGAAGCTAAGACTGGTCAGGGTCCTGAGGCTGCTCAAAAAGACCTACACGTACGAGGAACTATCGAGGGTAACGGGTCTTCCCATAACAGTGCTCAACAGGTACGTCCGCGGGAAGGTTCTCCCAAGTTCCGAGAGGACGAAGGAACTCCTCAACCTGCTCTTACCCTACATAGACATTGAGGAAGAAGTAAAAAAGAGGATAAAGTTTGACGAGTACGGGTTCTTCGACAACATGCCCGTTCTCAGCGACACCTCCCTCATGAGCCTCATAGCGGAGGAAGTTGCTGGGAAATACCTTGATAAGAACGTTGATAAAGTCCTAACAGCGGCAACAGACGGTATATCCCTTGGCGTCCACGTTGCGAGAGAACTGGGAGTTGACGTCGTTTACGCCAAAAAGAAAAAGGAAGTTGGTGTCGAGAAGTTCTACGAAGTCAGTTACGTCCCGAGTGCCTCAGGAAGCGTTACAACGCTCTACTTGCCACAGTGGGCACTCAGAAAGGGGGAGGGTGTTCTCATTGTGGATGACGTCATAAGGAGCGGGGAAACACAGGGGGCACTTCTTGAGATGTGCAGGCAGGCAGGTGCGAGGTCAGTCGGCATGTTCTTCCTCATAAGCGTCGGCGATATCGTGGATCGCCTCAAGAAGGAGTACAGCATACCGGTGGAGAGCCTCATAAAGCTGGAGTGATGGGGATGAAGGTTTTTATATACAACGCAGACGGCCTGACAATACCGGTGGAGGTCGAACCAGGCCTCCCCTTCAAATTCCGGTGCAGTAAGGAAGAGTGCGGGAGGGAGATTGTGATAGAGGGCGTTGTGAGGCACGTCGAAGAGGGAGAGTTCACCGGAGTACTGGAGGAAACTGTTAAGGCAAATCCTGATTTTGGGAAGATACGGGAGATAACGTCGAGGAACCTGATTTTTGAGGGGATTGTCAACGGAAAGGAGATAACCCTCCCGGTTGAGAGCTTCGACGACTTCGCGAAACGCTTTCTCGACGAGGTTTTAATCCTCAAGTCTTAGTCTCATATCCTCCTTTACCACCTGCATGGCCACGCTCGTGTTGGTCTTCTCCACACCCTCAAGGGAGAGGAGCCACTTAACGAAGGAGTTCATATCGGCCCTGTCCCTGAACTTCGCCACGACAAAGATGTCGTACTCTCCGGTCGTGTCATAGACCAACATGACCCTTTTGCTTTTTGCTATCTCCCGCTCTATCTCCACTATCCTCCTCCCCTGGGCCTTTACTCCAATGACTGCGGTGAGACCGAAGCCGAGCTTCTCATAGTCAAGCACGGGAGCGAAGCCCAGTAGTATTCCTCCCTCTTCCATCCGCTTAATCCTGTTGTAGACGGTTCCAACAGCCACCCTAAGCTCTCTCGCTATTTCCCTATACGAAAGACGGGCGTTCTTCTGGAGGAGGTTCAATATCTTTCTGTCAAGTTCATCCACCCTCTCACCCCCGAACACAATGAACCGTAAACTTTAAATATCCTTCTCCGGGAGGAAATAGCGGGCAGTGGACCGGTAGCCTAGCTAGGACAGGGCGGCGGCCTCCTAAGCCGCAGGTCCGGGGTTCAAATCCCCGCCGGTCCGCCACAGCAAACTTTTCTGGTGAGAATTCTGATCAAAAGTGTTTAACTTATTTAGGAATACAATTTCAACTGGATTTCACTGTTTAACTTGCACTGTAATGTATATTACGGTGAGGAGGTTTTTCTAATTGAAGTTTAACTTTTTTTAATGCTCCGAAAGAACGCAGTGGAAATGAACCCCCCACAAGGAGCCCCTTCCATGAATCCCTGCTCTATTGTTTAGGGAGGTGGAAACCCAAAACTTGTTGATCTTGGGAGGAAATAATGGACTTGGAAACGCCTTGAGGAGCAAACTCATAAAACTACAAATGACGAGTAGACTAAACCTACTCAAGAATTTGGATTTTTAGAAAAGCACGCGTTCTTTCCGCCATCCGTTAAGGACACTTGAACGAGGGTGAGAGATACTGAAGCTTTTTCCAAAAGCTTCACCAAAGTGCAGAGAATAAAATGAGTGATCTAAAAGGGCTTTTTGAAGTCACTCCACCGTAAGATTTATAAATGCACTTAGTATTCCCTAAAGTGGGTTGTGCCGCCGTAGCTTAGTTGGTAGAGCGCCGGACTGTTAATCCGGCGGTCCCCGGTTCGAGTCCGGGCGGCGGCGCCAGCTGTGGGCCCGTAGCTCAGCCTGGTCAGAGCGCGCGGCTCATAACCGCGTGGTCGGGGGTTCGAAGCCCCCCGGGCCCACCATAAGAAACTTTTGCTTGGCAAAAGTTTCATCAAAGTTCATAGCTCCTTATTTAAGTGTCACTCGTGATGGTTTTCTGCTTGAATTCACTCATTTTGGACGAGAACTCTTGTGAGTGGCTCCTTGTGAAGGGGTTTACACTAAAAAGACACCCTCCGGGCGTCGGAGGAAAGCAAACCCAATGTCAAGCCCGCCATTTCATTTGTTGTTCTCGTTGAAAGCGAGGGTTTCTCGAGAAGAGAAAAACCAAACTTTCCCAAACGAATAACTTGGAGAACTACAAACTTTCGGTGAAACTTTTGGAAAAAGCTTCAGCACCACTTTCATCAGAAAGGGCTGAATGGTGGGGCCGCCGGGATTCGAACCCGGGTCACGGGCTCCCAAAGCCCGCAGGATGGACCAAGCTACCCCACGGCCCCATGCCCACGTTAGGTGAATATCATTCCTTATTAAGTTTTTCGATGATCTTTGGCTGGTAAGGATCACCCCCTCGAGGTCTGACATCATCGCAACCCAACGCTCGCCGGATGTCTGTATGAAAAGATCGCGAGATATAAGTGCTGTTTTATCCTAAGAATAGAAACAGTTTTGTATTCTTCAGGTATTAACTGTTGATTATCGGGATACAGGGGATATCTATGGAATGGAAGGTCTCCCTCTTTTTGACCCTCTCTCTTTGGCCTAATCTCTGCGGCACTTTACAATGAATCAAAGCTTGCAAGGGATATGACTGTTCGGACGTTAATGGCCACATTTTACTAGGTGGCTTTCAACCTCACAGATCCAAACTTCTCTCAGTGGAGGAAGTCTCCTTCGAAGCTTACTCCAAACTGAATGAGTGCTGTGCCCTCAGCATGATGTTCCAATGGGAAAGCGGAAACGCCACCGAGGACAATTTTTAAGTCCCTGTCGCCATCTCAACGAACTCAAAAGCCTTATAACCTTCACTTCAACCCACTAACGGTGCAAAAGATGACTGGAACAGTAAGCAAGATAATTCACTTTCAGGATGAGGAGGAGTTCCTTGACGAGATAAGTGAAGCCATGGAGCACTTCTCGTACTTGGCGAGCAAGTATGGCCATAATCCTATTGGGGGGGTTCTCCTGTGGGACTATGTTGGAGTCCAGGATGAAGAAGGAGTGAAGATATTCCGCGTTGGAGAGTTCCCCTACTTCGAGGGGACATTGAAGGTTGACCTAGAGACCCTCCGCATCATGGAGCGCTACTTCGATGAGCTTGAAAGCAGATGGGACGAGCTAACGGTGGAGGAGATAAACTACTTCGTCGAGGCGTTAAACGAGACCCTTGGGGGGGAGATGGTTTACTACGAGGCCTACTCCCTTGGCCTTGACCGTAACACTGCTTACGTAATTCTCAACATCGCTAACCTCCACTATCTGGACGGCATCTTAGAAGGCCGGGACCGGGAAGTATTTGAAGAGGCCGTTGGAATACTCATGAAATACGTGTAATTAAGTAATAGATTAATTATGTAATTATTTAATTCTACCGCGTGGGGGTGGGGATGTGCTCTTCAAGAAGCAAGGTATTTTTAATGAGGAGGACGCGAGAAAAGTCGTTGAGTGGATGAGCTCTCACCCGGAGGAGAAAGAGCTGATCGTCATGGCCGAAGGTATTACCAGTGAGGCTAAGAGGAGGCTCTGGGACTACGCGAGGGCAGTTCAGCTCATGGCAGACATGACCGGTGAGGACAGGAGTGTTCGGGTTGAAATACTCGAGGGTTTCGTGAGCGAGAAGGTGAAGGGGCTGAACGTGAAGGAGTTGTGAGACCATGAAGCTTGTAATGGCCGAGGTCTTCAATAGCTGGCAGGGTGAAGGCGGGAGTGTTGATGGTTCCGCCTTCGGCAGAAGACAGATTTTCATCAGGTTCGCGGGTTGTGACCTTCATTGTGTCTGGTGTGACTCCAGGGGGTACATAGACGCCTCAAGGGTTTCCCGTTGGCGTTACGAAGTCAAACCCTTCACCGGGAAGTTTGAGTATAGACCAAATCCTGCCTCGGTTGAGGATGTTGTTGATGCCGTTTTGAGGCTAGATACAGAGGACATACACTCGATAAGCTACACCGGTGGCGAGCCTACCCTTCAGATAGAGGCCTTAAAGGCCCTGATGGAGCGGATTAAAGGCCTCGGCTTCGATAACTTCCTCGAAACCCACGGCGGCCTGCCGGGGCTTATTAAGAAGGTCGCCCCCCTGACGGACTACGCGAGCGTGGACATAAAGGACGAAACCGCCAATGCCACAGCTGATTGGAAGGATCTCGTCCTCAGGGAGGTGGAGAGCATCAGGATCCTAAAGGAAGCCGGCGCGAAGACCTACGCCAAGCTCGTCGTTACCTCCGAGACAATGCCCGAAAACGTCCGCTGGTACGCGGAACTTTTGAAAGGCTTAGCTCCTCTCGTCATCCAGCCGAGGGAGCCGATTGACATTCCTCAGGAAAGACTCATGGAGTTCTACCGCGAGGCTTCGCTTGTAATGGGCAGGAAAAACGTCGGCCTGAGCTTTCAGGTGCACAAATACCTCAACGTGCTTTGAATCCCCGAGCCGAGAGGGCAATGAGGACGATTACCCCCGGTCCGCAGATTGATTTTTGTTCTCCCGCTGTGGATTTGGGTGGTTTAGTGCTTGAGGTGGCAGTTTTTGTCATTGGGGGTGTGCTCGTTTTAGTCGGTGCCTTCCGATATTTTACGAGTTCAGGATAGACCGTGAAGTTGCCCTGGACCCTGAAGAGCCCGTAAACCGTCCCGTTGCCTGAGAAGGAATAAATGGGCCAAAGAGAACAAGTGGGGAGTATTCTATCCCCAACCCTCGCGTATCCATGGGGAAGTCCACTGAAATCAACCGAATACTTCCGCGGATACACGAACGTTCCTCCCTTTACATGGACGTAGTTCAGAGTGGGAACCGAAAGGAAGTACTTTGAATAAGTTGAGATATTTGTGAGCCTTTTTCCCTTTACCGAGCCGGCCACAAACTCGTCCCATATTTTAGGCGATACTGAGCCGTTCTTTATCCACTCACCCTTTTCAGGAAAGAAGCGTATCAGCGTGACATTTTGGGAACCATCCTCTCGGACGCCCAGGTATGGTTTTCTGTCTATGAAGGCAACGCCGAGGTGGAATATCTCATCGTCTGCCCCTCCGAAGTAGAACGTGGGATTTCCGTATTCGTCCCTCGCTGGAGGGTTGAACTGCCTGAGTATTGACCTAAGATCCACTTGGAAAAGACTTCCATTGTACCCAAAGAGGAGGGTGTAACCCATATCGCCATACTCGTTGGGTGCGCCTGGGATCAAGATTCCACCCACGGTCATGTTCATTAGGAAGAGAGTGATGGTTCCGTTCGTAAAGCTACCCATTGAAACCTCAACTTTCCCCGGTTCAATGTTCACGTAGGTGTAGTTCCTTCCGCCAAAAGACATCGCAGGTGGTTCCACGATTTTTGGAAGTTTGAGGTTTGGAAGGGAGCACTTGTAGTAGTAACCTCCGTATTCACCCTTCATCCTCTTCGTTTTGAGCTTTAAGGCAGATTTCATCGTTCCGTTCCGGTATTCCAGAATCAGCGGGGGAATAACAGGGGTGGAGTTGCTGAACCTCAGGGGGATTATCGGGGAGACGTAGCGTCCCCCAGAGTAGAATCGCTCCGGTATGAAATCCCTGCAATCCACAAGTTGAACCTGGGGAAAGTATACGTAGATCCTGCCCCCGTATGAGAACGCCCGCATTCTCTTGACAACGCCGGAGATGTTGAACCTCCCAACTAGGGGCTTCAGGTCGTTCGAATATATGTGATCCGCCAGCATGCCGGAGATATTGAGGGAAGAGAGATACCGCCGGAGAAGGTTGAAGGAGAAGGAAACCTTGGAGCCGTTGAGGTCAATTACAACCGTACCCTTCGTCAGGTTCAGAGGATACGTTTCGAGGGGAATCCCCTGGGCTTCACCGAGTTTCCCAGTAAGGTTCCCGCCCATAACTCTGTAATGAACGGTAAAATCAAGGGCATCGGCATTCAGGCACTCCAACCTGTCGGTTTCCGAGGAAATCGGACACATTCCCTCGTAGGATTGGTAGAAGTAGTAAACATCAAGGCCGAAAACGAGACTGCCATTGGACACATAAGGAGTTACCTCAAAGAGGACCGGGTCAGGGAGTTCAATTTCAGGAGGACAACCCCCCCTTCCCGAAACCGGGTGGAAAGGATACGCCAGAGAAACAATGAGAACGATTATCAGCATAAACTCCATGTTTTTCATCGTGTTACTCACCAAAGTTGTTCTTAACCAAACCTTTTTAAAAAGGTTTTGGAACTCTCTGCTGGCGATGATGACATTGGCCTTTGGGGTGAGCGATGCCCGGGATCGACGGTCTGAGCCTCCGTCAAATTTTTAAATTCTCCTCTTTTAGTAACTCCTAGAAAGATTAAGGGGGGGAGTGCATGGCGGTAATCGAGGAGGTCGCGAAGGGAACCTTTGAAAGGGTTGGAATGCATTCCCACATAAGGGGTCTCGGTTTAGATGAGAACGGAAAGGCCCTCTTCATGGCCGATGGAATGGTTGGGCAGGTTAAGGCCAGGGAAGCGGCCGGCATAGCCGTCGAACTCATCAAACGCGGCAAGCTTGCCGGGAAGGGGATCCTGCTCGTCGGTCCGACCGGAAGCGGTAAGACGGCCATAGCGATGGGTATAGCAAGGGAACTTGGAGAGGATGTTCCCTTCGTCCAGATAGCGGGCAGTGAAATCTACTCCGCCGAGATAAACAAGACCGAGTTCCTCAAGGAGACCCTTAGAAGGGCGATAGGTGTAAGGATAAGCGAGGAGAGGAAAGTCTACGAGGGCGAGATCAAGGAGGTTAAAATTAATAAGACTAAGCACCCCTTCAACCCCTACGTGGAGGTTCCAGAGAGCGTTCTCATAACCCTCCGCACGAAGGACGACGAGAAGACCGTTAGGGCCGGCAGGGAGATAGCCCACCAGCTCCTGGATATGGGGGTTGAAGAGGGCGATGTCATACAGATCGACGCCGAAACCGGGAGAATTTCAAAGGTCGGCACCACAAAGGAGGAGGAGGGACTGTTCTTCAAGAAAAAGGTTGACCTCCCGAGCGGACCGGTTCTCAAAATAAAGGAGTTTACTTACACCGTTACGCTTCACGATCTAGATGTTGCCAATGCCCGTGGAAACATCTTTGGCCTGCTCTTCAGCACTGGCGCGGAGATAAGCGACGAGATAAGACAGCGCGTTGATGGGACCGTCAAGCAGTGGATAGAGGAGGGCAAGGCAACACTCGTCCCGGGAGTGCTCTTCATTGACGAGGTTCACATGCTCGACATTGAAGCGTTCTCCTTCCTCGCAAGGGCGATGGAGGGCGAGCTTGCTCCAATCTTAATCATGGCCACCAACCGCGGCAGAACCACGATAAGGGGAACCGACATTGAAGCGCCGCACGGTATGCCCATCGACATGCTCGACCGCCTGCTTATCATCAACACCAAACCATACAAGGGGGAAGAGATCAAGGAGATAGTCAAAATCCGCGCGAAGGAGGAAAAGATAGAGGTCAGCGATGAAGCCGTAGAGTACTTAGCGGAACTCGGTGAGAAGACCAGCCTCCGCTACGCCGTCCAGCTGCTGGCACCGGCGAGTGTCTTGGCCAAAGGCGGAAGAGTAGAGAGGGAGCACGTTGAAAAAGCCAAAGAATACTTTGCCGACCTCAAGAGGAGCACGGAATTCGTTGAAAAGCTCGAAGGAATGCTGAGCTAATTTTTCTATTTTGGTATTCTTTTCAAAACACTTTTAAACATTAACTTCTTAACACTCTAGGCGGGAGTATGCGGGGTTGGGTCATTATCATAGTGTTGATCCTCGTTAGTGTGTTCGGTGGGGGGTGCATTTCAAGCGTGGGTCCATCCCACAGTACCTCCAGTACTTTCGAGACCGCTCTGAGCACTCTGCATCTTACCTCCGAAGGGCAGACCCCTCTGGTAACTCCTGAGATTGGCACCGTTGGGATAAACGGCACCTTCTCTGGCAATCTGACGGTACCTATGAACATTTTGGGAGAAGTTGAGGAGTTTTTTGAGGGAACGAATGCAACTCTCTACGCCTTTGAGGCTAGGATAATCAGTGAGAAGTCCAACGTGAGCGTTATCGTTTACGTCCTGAAGCTCGTCCCTCCATTTATACCCAGAAAGTTCAACGTCACCGTAAACGCTCATCTGATTAACGGAACTGTCTTCGTTCCATACACCCAGGGAATCCCCGTTTCCGTCGAGGTCGGCAACTTCAAAACAACTTCTTATCTTGACGTTCACCCAGAGAACGTTGTGAGGGCCACTGGAGCACTAAAGAAGTCCGAACTCGATAACCTCAACGGCTCGACGATTTTAACCGTTAATGGGCTTCGCTTTGTCGTTCAAGTTTCCAAACCGGGAAGCTATACCCTCATTGTCCTCCACAACGGCACCGAGGTTTCCTCAGGCGGCCTGGAGGTTGGATAATGAGGAGACTTTACTGGGCCGTTCCCTTCATGGTGTACTCCATTGCCTATCTGCTCTGGGAGTTCCAGCCCACCATCGCGTTTTTCGTGGTTTTGGACTGGCTGGCTTTCCTGATAGAATACCGTTACGGGGGGGAATCAAAGGAGGGAGAGGAGCTGACGGTCTTCGGGGTGGCGGCGGCGCTTGTCATTCTACCCCTTGGAGGATACGTGACGATGTTCGCGGAGGTCCTCACGGCTTTCATGTTCTCCCTTGAGCTTGCAGGGGCCTTCGTTAAAACCCACCGGGGTTAACCGTCCATTATCTCCATCAACTTTCTGCTCAGCTTAAGGTGGAAGCCGAACTCGTGGTAGGTCCTGTTCTCCTCTGGGAATAACAATTTCAGCTCGTTCAGCCCCTCCTTTCCACCGAACTCTCCGAACACTAGAATCCCGTTGACCTCAATGACACCGAGTACCGAGGCGAGGTTGAAGAGGAGAGTTCTTAGTTGGTAAGGAGAGACACTGTGCCTGCCAAGTTCCCCGTGTGGATACTTGAAAAGGAAGTATTCCAATCCCTCCATCTCGGCAACATCGGTAATAGCCACGTCAGCGGTGAGAAAGACTAGCAACGTCGGTGTCATGTTGTCATAGCGCTTCAGGCTCTTTATTATAAGCTCATCGTTGTTGTGCGTGTCTTCCCTCACGCTCTCGGCTATGATTATCCTACTCTTAAGCGCTTCAAACTCCTTGAGGGCTACGTATGCGGCTTTTCTGCTCTTCTTCGTCCTCCTGTTGCTGAATTCCCTCAACAAACCTCTGTTCTGAACCTCCCGGCCGATTTCCTCCAGCTGTCTGTTTCTGTACTTATAGTTCATGGCGTTCTCTATCTCCTTCTTCACGCCCTCCGCAATGACTATCTGGTACCCATCGAGCGGTTTAAAGGATGATATGAAGCGGTGGTAGAGCACGTTCGTGTCCGGAGCGAAGGCAACACCCTTCTTCAACCTCTCGTAAAGTTCAAGGTTCTGTGCGAACTCATCAGCGTTCTCGTAGCGGATTATGCCCGAGGAGATAAAGGTCTCGTAGAAGTCTACGTAGGTGGGAAGCTCGTTCCTCAGGTGTTCTGGAACACGCTCGCTGAATGACCTTCTGTCGACGGTTACCTCAATCCGGTACCCATTTTCCAAAGGAAGGGCCTTAAGGAGTTCGATTCCGTAGAGGGGATAACTCACGTGCATCTCACCCAAGACGTTCATAAGTATCTGAAGCTCGGGCTTCTCAATGACTTCACTAGTTCCCCTCATTCTCATCCCCCATGAAGTTTCTTATCGGCTGCATGTGCGTGGGTATCATCATGTAAGGTCTGTCAGGAAAATCCAGGTCCAGCAGACCCATGTAGACAATGAACGCCACTGGAAAAGCCCTTATTTGGACTATCGCGGCCGCTACTAGGGCCTTCCTGCCGGAGGTTATGTCGAGACCCATCCTGTAACCCCCTCTCTCCAGCTCCGAGAACAGTCCTCTGAACTTCCTGTCGGCAACGAAGAAACCGTAGTCTGGTATCACGTCCGTTTTTATCTCAGGGTCCGAGTTGTACGCCTTGGAGATGGCCTTCAGCGCTCGGACGACCTTTGGCAGGCTGTTCCTGTAGCGCTCCTCAGTAAAGATGTATATCAGGTCTGCTTTTTTGCCCATCGTTAGGAGTTTGTAGTATGCGTTAACGACCGCCCAAGGTGACCTTCCAAGCAGGGTTATGTACGCGACCTTTGGCATTTTTAAGCCCTAATCTACTAGCACCATCCCGTACAAAACGCTTTCGGAGAAGTTGATTTTCACGAGCCTTCCTATTTCTATCCCAATTGCGTCTATGCTTGGCCTGACTTTCGTTGGAAACCTACAGGGTTCGCCGCGCTCGAATGGACAGTCGTCGCAGAGATTGCATGAGCCTGGAAAGAGCGCCATAGCGTAGAGGTTGCCCTCTCTGAAAAGCTCTGTCTCTCTCTTTAGGAGGTATAGAATAGCCCTTCGTTTTTCGTTCTCGAAGTCATCCATGTCTATGGAGAACTTTATTAGGATGGCTTTTCTGAAGTGTCCTATCCACTCCCGCGCTTCCTTCCAGTCGGGCACGTGAGGCGGACAGCTCGGTCTCTTCCCATACATAGAGCAGGTGCGACACTTCCACATAGGCCGAGGTGAAACAACTATATCCTCCGCAGGGATCTCCCTTTCCCATATGACGTGCATGATAGTCCAAAATGGCATCCAGTATTTAACCTTTGGCAAAACTCTTTTACGGGGAAAGTGCGTAGCTTAAACCATGAGGGGGCTAAGCCCCCATACTAACTGTCCTTATAATCGGGAGCGAATGCATCTCTGGAGGTGAAAACTTGAACACCCCAAAGACCCTTGAGATTGGTTCCATCTTCCATAACAACGACCACATTCCGGTGGAGTTCACCTGCGACGGCGACGATGTGAACCCACCGATCTTCATTGGACGTATAGACCCAACCGTGAAGAGCCTGGCCATAATCGTGGACGACCCCGATGCTCCGATGGGCACGTTCACCCATTGGATAGCGTGGAACATACCACCCCTAGGAGAGATTCCAAAGGGTGTCCCAAAGGATGATGTTGTTGAGGCACCGGTTAGAATGATCCAAGGTAGGAACGACTTTGGAAGGGTAGGCTACGGCGGACCTTGTCCCCCCAAGGGACATGGAATCCACCACTACCACTTCAAAGTCTACGCCCTCGATACCGAGCTTGGTCTCCCTACTGGGGTGGCAAGAAAAGAACTGGAGAGAGTCATAGAAGGGCACGTTATCCAGTGGGGAGAACTTATAGGCATCTATGAGAGGAAATGAGATCACAAAGTTCTCGTTATCTTCCTTTGCCCTTAGGTTCCATGAGTTTCACTACGAGGTTTATGGCGCTCTGAAGGGCCGACAGGAAGTTCAGCGTGAAGAATATCCAGTCACCGATTATGTAGGAGTAGGCTGTGAGGAGGCTCGCGGCAGTGACGTAGATTATTATGAACCCCAAGTTGAGGGGGCAGTGCCTTTTCTTAATCGTCTCCACCGTCTGTGGAACCCAAGAGCCGACGAGGAGTAGCATTCCAAGTAGTCCGATTATCTCTCCACCGTTCATTTTCTCACCTTGTTGGGGAAAGAGGGAACCTAAAAAAGGCTTGTGGATTCCTTTCTGTTAACTTTTTCCCTCAAGAAGGAGATTATAAACAGTCCGGCGCTAAAGCTGGCTGGCAAGCCTAGACATAGCCCATGTTTTAACGTCCTCGTCCATTATGCCGTTGATTATCCCCATGGCCTCCGAGATTTTGCCCTCCTTCGCCAAAGAGAGGGCTACCTCCGCTTCCACCTTTGCGCGCCCGGGAAGTTCCCTTATGTACCCGGCGATCTTCAAGGCCTCTTCTGATTTCCCGAGGTTCAGGAACTCAAAGGCCAGGCTCATGAGGGCCTTCGTCGATTCTTCGGGCTTCTTTATGTCGAGTGCCGCTTTAATTGCCCTGTTGAGAAACTCGGAGTAGTCGTCGTTTCTCTTGGCCGCTTCAACCGCTATCTGGGATATCGCTTTGGAGCGTATCACATCGTCGGTTATTTCCTCTGCCATATTTAAAGCCTCGTTCACCTTCCCGAATTGATGAGCTTTTGAACCGCCTCGTAGAGGCCCCTGGAGCGGTACCACTCCTGCATGTTCATCCCCCCATTACTTCGGCACTTGAAGATTTAAACGTTCCCTACTCACTGCAGTTTTTATCAAAGGGGCGGCAGGGTTTATAACCCCTGGGCTAAACTGTAAACGGGTGATTGAATGAAAAAGGTTGGGTTGGTTCTAATAGTTGCACTCCTCATCGGCTTCGCCGCGGGGTGTATATCAACCCCCTCTGGCGGAACCCACACGACTTCCACGACTTCAACAACCTCCAAAGCTCAGCCAACGAACTACGTTGTGGTCAACGGCACCAAGATTTACCTCAACGAGATCCACTTCTACATGTACGGCCTTAAGACCTGCCCCCACTGCAGACACATGCACGAGTGGATTCCCAAGGAATACGGCAACTCTTCCCTCACCTACTATGAACTCCTGAACAACGAGACAAACATGAAGCTCTTTGCCCAGATATCAAAGCTTACGGGCATAAACGGAGTTCCAGCCATTGCGATTACATACAACGGTAGCCTGATGGCCATAATGGAGGGAGAGTTCAACGTCACCGCAACACCCCAGATAATCCATGCGGCAATGGTCAACAACGGCACACTTCTCTTCGTTGGCAGGGCGTATATACTCCCCCACAAAGATCCCAAGGCGCAAAAGGCCATTAAAGAGCTCTACGACCTCTTCGTGAAGCATGAGATGCCAACCAACACCACATCTCAGGGCGGCTGATTCAATTAACTTCTTATTTTAAACCTTTTGTTCTGGAAAAAGTCAAAAGGTTTTCTCCAAAGTTCCCCTTATGAGGGGTGAAATCAAAGCTTTTGGACTGATAATTGGACTGTCCTTCTTCATCAGCGCCGCGGTTCTCTGGGTCCTTGGCATTCCGGGATTTATACCCAAGTTCTACGCCCTAGCGATGAGTGATTCAATCAATCCCTGCACCTTTGTGATATACACCATGCTCCTGATAGCAGTCTCGGTCAGAGAAGTTTCAAGGAAGCGGCTCTACGTCATAGGCTCGGCCTTCATCTTGGCTGTCTATGTTTCGTACTATCTACTCGGTGTGGGTCTTCTATTCTTGGGGCAGTACATCCCACTCTGGGCAGCGGGTGTCTTCGCAGTCGCCTTCGGTGCGTACACGATTGCCACAGGACTTCTTGAGAGGTCCCGCATAGGCGACAAGGGGAAAATCCGGAGGAGGATTTTCTCTTCCGATGCAACCTTTCTGGGGTCTTTTACCCTAGGTATGGTTGTTTCCACGACCCTTTTGCCTTGTTCCGCTGGTAGCTACCTTGTTTACACCACCATAATAGCCCGCGGAAGCAGGGCCCTGGCCTTCCTACTTCTTGCCTTATACAACGTCATCTTTGTCCTACCGCTGGTCATCATCCTTCTGGCAATGGGGGGTGTGAGCGAGAGCAAGCGGTTTTCGCAGGCCATGGTGAGGCACAGTGCCGGACTTTCTGTCATAGCGGGAATCCTCCTCATCGCCATAGGCATCTGGGTGCTCTTCGCTCAGAACACCCTCGCGTAGCCCCACTTGCGGACGCTGGTCAGGATTGATGTTTCCGTGCTCCTTATCCCATCCACCCTTCCGAGCTTCTCGATGAGGAAGTTCTCAAGCTCGTGCAAGTCCCTCACGGTAACCTGCATGAGTATGTCGTGAGCACCGGTCGCTATGCCGAGAACGTCAACCTCCGGCAGCTTTTCCAGCTCCTCGGCGGCCTTCTTCACTCTACTTGGCTCAACGTCAACTGCTATGAAGGCGACTATTGAATAACCTGCCTTGAAAGGATTTATCAGCGCCGCGAACTTCCTGATGATCCCGCGCTCCGCCAGCCTCTTTACCCTAAGCCTCACCGTGGATTCCGGTACCTTCAACCTTCTGGCTATCTTGGAGTAGCTCGCCCTCCCGTCATCCTGAAGGACGTTTAGTATCATCCTGTCAAGGCTGTCAATCTTTTCGTTACTTCGCATATTATCACCTTATTTTCTATTAATCACTTCTACTATTTTTAAGTTTTTTAGCTGAATACGTAGAATATCACCGAAATTCCTATTAGTTCCAAACGCGTATAGCAGTATGGGTGGGAGCATGGGATACCCGGATAACAAAGATGAAGTCCTTGAGAGATATTCTAAGATTTTTTCCAGGGCATCTAGAGTTACATACTCCCCAATAGTCCCGTTGAGGGCCGAGAACGCCCGTGTTTGGGATTTTGAGGGGAGGGAGTACATAGACTTTCTAAGCGATGCGGCCGTTCAAAACGTCGGCCACAACAACCCGCGGGTGGTTGAAGCGGTGAAGAGAACCGCCGACAGACTGCTTCACTTCACGTTCATCTACGGGTTCCCGATAGAGCCACTCCTTCTTGCGGAGAAACTTGCGGAGATTGCTCCGATGGAGGGTGTAAAGGTTTCCCTCGGCCTCAGCGGGAGCGATGCCAACGACGGTGCCATAAAGTTCGCGAGGGCATACACGGGCAGAAGGGCTGTTTTAAGCTACCTTCGAAGCTACTACGGCTCAACATATGGGGCCATGAGCATCACCGGTCTCGATTTTGAGGTGCGCTCCAAGGTCGGTCAGCTTAGTGATGTTCATTTCATTCCATATCCCAACTGCTACCGCTGTCCCTTTGGGAAGGAGCCCGGGAAATGCCACATGGAGTGCCTGGAGTACCTGAAAGAGAAGTTTGAGGGTGAAGTTCATGCGGATGGTGTTGCAGTCCTCATGGCTGAACCTGTGCAGGGAGACGCGGGCATGGTGGTTCCTCCGGAGGAATACTTCAAGAGACTGAAGAGAATCCTAGACGAGCATGGGATTCTCCTAGCGGTGGACGAGGTTCAGAGCGGCCTTGGTAGGACCGGGAAATGGTTCGCGATAGGGCATTTCGGTGTCGAACCCGACATAGTAACCCTCGCCAAGCCCCTAGGCGGTGGCCTTCCGATAAGTGCAATAATCGGCAGGGAGGAGATAATGGACTCAATTCCTCCGATGGGTCACGCGTTCACCCTGAGCGGAAACCCCGTCACGAGCGCTGCCGCTTTGGCGGTGATCGAGGAAATAGAAGAGCGGGATCTCCTGGAGCGCGCTGAACGGCTTGGTAGATATGCAAAGAGGAGATTGGAGGGGATGAAAAAGCGGCACGAGATGATAGGAGACGTCCGCGGCCTTGGCCTCATGCTCGGTGTTGACCTCGTAAAGGACAGGGAGACGAAGGAGAGGGCCTACGAGGAGGCAAGAAAGGTAGTCTGGAGGGCCTACGAACTGGGGCTCATAGTTGCCTTTCTTCAGGGCAACGTTCTAAGGATCCAGCCACCGTTGACGATAGAAGAGGAACTTCTTGAGAAGGGGCTTGATATACTTGAAGGGGCCATCGAGGATGTTGAGGAGGGAAAAGTCTCGGACGAAGTTTTGAAAAAAGTGGAGGGATGGTAGTCAGAAGACCGAGATGTCTTGCCCTCCTTTCTCCCCTTCGACGTTCAGCTCCTCGGGCATGTTGTTGAACCCAAGGATGACGAATATCCTAGCCACCAGTATCAACAGGAGCCCCACCAGTATTATTGTGGTGATGGCCCCCCACTTGAACCAGCTGGCGGCGTCTTTGAACTCCTTCGTCCCGGTTATCTCGTACATCGCACTCCAGGCCTTCATCTCAAAGTACGCGCTGACGATGGCCACCGCGACGACGAGGAGCAACATTCCAAAGATCGACATTACGATGCCCGTGTTCGATCCACCGTAGTTCTGTGTTATTACGACGTTTTCGCCTGGGGTTACCGTAGTGGAACCGGAGAAACTCTCGCTCGTCTGGACACCCATACTGGCGAGACCCGTGAGGCTCAACGAGACCACCAAGACCAGGATCAGCACCGACATTAAGGTTATGACCGCGTAGAGATAGTTTCTGAAGGGTCTGCCGTCTTCAACTGCCTCCCCTACCCTGTGCAGGGCCACGAGGACGAGTATGAAGCCAACGAGTGAGATGACGATGCCCACATAGGGAATGAAACTGCCGACGAGCGCTATAACCGCACCCCACATGCCAAGGTTTTTCTCACCTGCTACGTTGACCATGAAAACCACCACGTACAAATTAACTTTTAGCTTAAAAAGTTTACACTAAAAAGTAAGAAATTTAGAAGACGGCCACCATCTCATCATCCTGCCCGGTTTCGATCTCCTCCGGCATGTTTGCAAAGGCGAGTATCTGGTAGATCGCCGCCACGAAGAGCAGTATAAGCCCAACGAGGATTATGAGTGTTATCGCTCCCCACATCAGGAAGTTCGCGGTTTTTTTGAACTCCTCAATTTTTGTAATCTCGTACGCTGCTCTCCAGGTCTTTATCGTGAAGTATATCCCGATTATTGCCCCCGCAAGCAGGAGGAGTATGGCCGTCCCGAGCAGGCCGATTCCAATGGTGTTCGTGCCCGTTGGGTGGTCAACGAACCCAGGTGCAGAGACTATCCCGATCAGCATGAACACCACAGCAACGGCGGCGATGCCTATGCTAACGACGACTGCGTAGAGGTAATACCTGAACGGCCTCTCATCTCCAAGTTTGTCCCCGAGGCCTTTGAGGGCTATGAGGATGAGCACCTGGCCTATCAACGAAGTCGTTCCCAGGAACACCCCAACGTAGGGAATAATCCCAAGGAACCCTCCGATCAGCACGAGAATAGATCCCACAAGTCCGAGGCTCTTCTCTCTTCGAACGTCCACAGAATCACCTCGACCTGTGGTAGATATATCACCTTAAAAAATTATCGGAAGGTACGAGGGAAATGAAAAAAAGAGGTCCCTTCATTGGGGCTTATCTTCGGCGGTGGAGGTCTTCTTCTCGGCAGGCTTGCCTGCGCCGGGCTCTTCCTTCTTCGCAGGAGACTTTGCGACGGGTTTTGCCGCTGGCTTTGGTCTGGCCGCCGCAGGAGGCCTCAGACCGTAGCCGAGTATCTTGAACTCCAGCTTGTCTCCGTCGCGGAGATGGTAGACGTAAATTCCATCGCCCTTCTTTTCTATCTTCTCAACGGGGAAGCGGTAGTCCCCGAACTTCTCGTTGAGTTCCCTGACTTTGTCCGGGTGTATCGGCACCCAATCGTAAAGCTCGAGATCCTCTTCCAGTCCACTGGTAGTGAGATAGAAGTTCTCACTGAAGCCAAGCGCTCCCGTTGGGCAGACGTCGACGCAGAACTGGCAGAAGGTACAGCGACCGTAGTCCACCTTTGGGTGGGGTCTCTTCTCCCCTTCTATCCAGGTCATCTCTATGGCCCTAGCCGGGCATATCTGGCCGCAGAAGTTACAGCCGACACAGGTCTTCCAGTTCAGCGTGTGGAATCCCCTGTACTTCGGTGCGGGCTCTATCTTCTCGAAGGGTATCTTGATGGTTACCGGCTTCTTGAACAGGTACTTTATCCCCATCCAGGGCTTGACGAAGGACTTCTTGATCTTGACTTTCTCTTCTCCAACGACTCTCGCGGGCATCTTCATCACCTGTCTATGTCCGGCGGGCAGTTGTCAAGGGTCTTCAATATGACCGGTACGTCCGCAATGCGTGCCCCCTTCAAGAGCTCCTCAAGCACAGTAACTCCGTGGCTCTGGCTTGGTCCGCGGAAGTGCGCTCTGTAGGGCTTGTGGCTTCCGTCACTCACTACGTAGGCCCCGAAGTCACCCTTCGTGCTCTCGACGTGGGCGTAGGCGTCTCCTTTGGGTGGCTTGAACCTTGGAAGGGCCTTTAAGCGTGCGTCCTGAACCATATACGGTCCGCTTGGCGGCCCCATGTCGAGGAGCTGCTCGAGGATGTAGAGATCCTGCTCTATCTCGTACCTTCTGACGAGGGTTCTCGCGAGGCTGTCACCCTCCTTGAGGACAGGAATCTCGAAGTCGAGCTGGTCGTAGAGATAGTACGGGTCGTCCTTCCTGACGTCGTACGGGATGCCAACGGCCCTCAGGTTCGGACCGGTTACGGCGTGCTTGAGGGCAAACCTTTTGTCCATTACCCCTACTCCCTCAGTCCTCTCGAAGGTAATGTAGTTGTCGAAGAGTATCTCGTCGAAATCTTTCATCTTGCTCTTTATGTACTCCACCGTGTCGCGGAGTTGCCTCAACCAGTGGTCGCCGGGGATGTCCCTTCTAACGCCACCAGGCACGGTGTAGATGTGGTATACCCTTCCTCCAGTGAGTTCCTCAAAGAGGCGCATGAACCTCTCACGGTATGCTGCCGCCCACTGGCCGGCGGTGTAGAGGCCTATCTCGTTTCCAAAGCCCATTATCCAGAACATCCAGGAGCTCATCCTTGCCATCTCAAGGACGACGTTCCTTATCCATATAGCTCTGTCTGGAACCTCCCAGCCGACTATCTCGTCAACTGCCATCGAGTAAATGTTCTCGGGAACGTCGCTTTCCGGAACGCAGATACGCAGGATTAAAGCGATGTTGCTGAAGTAGGGCCTACCCTCGGCGAGCTTCTCAAAGCCCCTGTGGAGGAAGCCGGGATTGACTATCGCCTTCTCTATCCTGTTGCCGTCCATTTTGAGGATTATGCTGAAGTTTTCGGTTGCCATATGCTGTGGGCCGAAGAAAAGCTCATAGACGTCCTTGTCTATGGGGTGGAGGTACATATCATGTTGCTTTGCCTCTTCTCTCAACTCTTTTGGAACCTCGACGTTTGCCATGTTCACCACCTCATATCACGTAGTTCGTCTTGCTCTCATCATACCTGTCGAAGTCTTCCCCATAGATGGTCTTGGCGTAGCCGAGTGTGTTGAAGTCTTTCCTGAGTGGATGCTTCTCGTACTCCCTAGGTTCGAGGATGAACGGTCCGAGGCGTGGGTTGCCCTCGAAGATTACCCCAAAGAACTCATGGGATTCTCTCTCGTATGTCTCGGCAACCGGCCAGATGTCCATGACGGTGGGCAGTTTTGCGTTGTCCCTTGAAATCCTCGTCCTGATGAAGGCGTGGATTCCTTCGCTCACGCTCCAGAGCTGGTAGATGAGTTCAAACTCCCCCTCCTTCAGCCAGTCCACGGTGCTTATCTGCATGAGCATCTCAAACTCCTCGCTTGCAAGCTCGAGGAAGTCGTGTAACCTCCCCGCCGGGACCTTGAATTCGACCCTTCTCTCGCGTCTGACGTTGCCCTCGGCGTACGGTGCCTTCTCGGTGAGTGCCTTAATGAGTCTCCCCTCCTTGGTGTCGGGAACTGGCTTGGCCTCTTCAACGGGTTTTGCTTCCTCGACTTTACTCTCTCCCGCCTTTTTCTCGTTCATATCCATGCCAACCACCTCTTTGCCTCCTTCTCGCGCCATCCCTCACCGAACAGTTCGTCCTGATTCTTCTTGTACCACTCGTAGTTATCATGATAGCGTTTCCAGCCGTCCGCTTTTCCTTTCTCTATCCTGCGCATTACCTCCAGTATCCCATCCATGACAGCCTCGGCCCTCGGCATGCACCCTGCTATGGCCACGTCGATGGGTATGTATCTGTCAAGTTGCTTGACGACGTTGTAGGAATCCCAGTAAACGCCGCCGTTTATCGGGCATGAACCGTGGGCGAGGATGTACTTCGGCCCCTGCATCATCTCATACGTCACGATTATCCTTTTGAGGGTTTTAGGCGTTACATAGCCCGTTATGAGGAACAGGTCGGCCATCCTCGGCGATGGGTTGACCATGACGCCAAAGCGTTCAAAGTCGTACCTGGCGTTGGCCAGCGGCGGCATCTCGATACCGCCGCATCCGGTACAGAACGCCACTATCCAGAGGCTCTTCTTCCTAGCCCACCTGAACAGCGGCTCGAAGAGCTTGAACTCCTGGAGTTCGTAGTGTATGACGCCGTCGTTTTCGTTAACCCCTTTCATCTCGCTCATCCACATCACCTCACACCGTGAGCAAAACGGCTATTATTCCCAGTATGGTCGGCCACTTCCAGAAGAACTTGGCCGCTTGGTCGATGGTGAACCTCGGGTAGATGCTGGCGACGAATATCGCTATGAAGAGCACCGCGAGTTGCTTGATGAAGAGGGTCAGTAGGTTGCTCGCCCCGCCAAGGAAGAGTATTGTGAAGAATGTCGTCTCCGCGAAGAGCTGTATCGCGTGCTGGGTGAAGAGTATCGCCGCCTGCTTGCCACCGTACTCCAGCATCGGACCCATGGATATTTCCGCTGGAGCACTTATGATGTCGAACGGCTCCAAACCTAGCATCGCCTGGAAGACTATGTCAAAGACTATCATCGCCAGGAGGAGCGCCGGGACAAAGATGCTCCATCCGTGGATTCCTTGTAGGGCCACTATCTCGTTGAGCTTGAAGGTTCCCCAGTGCTGAACGAGCGCTATTATCGCCAGTCCGTAAGGTAACTGCATCGCCACCATTGTAAGTAGGCCACGCTGGACACCCAACGCTGAAAACGGGTTGCCCGAACTCATCGCACCAAGCATTATTCCAAGCATCGGCACCTCGAGTAGGTAGGCAACTACGATTAAATCGGCGTTGGTGCTGAAGAGCCTGAAGTTTGCTACCGGGATGAAGAGGAGCGCCGTTATGGTGGCTCCGAGGGCGAACACCGGTCCAAAGTCGTAGATTAAGCCGTGGCTGACGCTCTCCTTCTTCCCGAGGAGCTTGAGGGTATCTATGAGCGGCTGGTATATTGGAGGACCCACCCTCCTTTGTATCCTTGCTATAGCCTTTCTCTCGATGCCCATGAACAGGAAGCCCACCAGCGTCGCGTAGATGAGTATTCCAATCGCCTCAAGGATGAGTTTCCAGTATATCATTCACAGCACCCCCCACAGCGCGAGTATAAGGAGTATTATTGCCAGATACCAGGAGTAGCTCTGGACGTTTCCGTTGTAGAAGCCCTCCCTGAGCCAGTCGGCGAAGTCCTCGAAGAGCCTGGCAAGCCTCTCATAGAAGCGGTCCCAACTGTACTTGAGCCAGAAGTCGAGTGCTTCCGCGAGCGGCCTGTAGAAGTTCTTCCTGATGGAGAGGTTGTAGTCCTCCGTAACGGGGTTACCCGACTGGTAGGTGTCTGTAACCGCTATCTTCCTCGCCCTTGCTCCGTAGACGTATATCAGGCCAGCCACGGAGAGACCGAAGAGCAGTATTACCGTAACCAGCAGGGCGTTGTATGTTCCGTGTGGTGTTATCAGCTTGGTATAGGTTCCGCCGATTACCTGGCCGCCGAGAACCTTGTTGAGGTACTTCGTCACAAGGCCGGGTGCCACACCGAAGAGGACGTTCGGTATTGCAAGTATGGTCATTGCTATAAGGAGCGAGACGGGAGCCTCTTTAACATCCTTAAGGTCGCTCGGGGTCTGACCGTACCAGACTCCGTAGAGGAACCTGACCACGTAGGCAAAGGCCAGGCCGCTTCCGAGGAATATCGCACCAGCGACGAGCGGCATGTGAGCGCTTATAGCTGCTTCATATATGAGCCACTTGCTCGCGAAGCCGGCCATTGGGGGTATTCCTGCGAGGCTGAGCACCGCTATGAGACCCATCGCAAAGGTGTAGGGCATCTTCCTTGCAAGGCCCCCCATGTCTTTAAACTGGGTCTTCCCTGTCCGGAGAATTATTGCGGCAGTGACGAGCCAGAACAGACCCTTGAAGACCGCATGGCTGAGCACGTGGAAGAGTCCTCCCATGAGTCCGAGGCTCGTGCCGGTTCCGAAGGCGAGGAGGATGTAACCCACCTGCCCAACTGATGAGTAGGCAAAGAGCTTCCGTATGTCCTCTTGCAGAACCGCGAGGAAGCTTGCGACCACGACGGTGATGGCACCTATCCAGGCTATTATATAGGCGAAGGTCAGGTGGCCGTGGAAGGTCCCAAGTTCGGCGTAGAGTTTATAGCCCATCAGGATGTAGATGAGCAGTATTCCATAAACACCCGCCTTGCTTAAAGCCCCGCTGAAGAAGCTGGTGTAGCTCTGGTCGGTCTCACTGTACGCTCCCGGCGCCCAGACGTGGAGTGGAAATGCCCCGGCCTTGACGCCAAATGCCGTGAGGAACAGCGTGAAGAGCAGTATCGTCTCGCCCTTTCCGATGGTTCCGAGGGAGACGTCCATTAGGAGGGCCTGTCTTATCGTGTTGAAGTCAAAGGAGCCGGTTTTGGCGTAGAGGATGCCTATGGCAAGGAGCATTGAGTACGCACCTATAACGCTGAGCACGAAGTACTTGAGCGATTCGTGCCGGTTCCTCCTCAAGACCATCATGAAGCTCGCGAAGGTCATCAGCTCCCAGAGCAGGAAGAAGCTGATGAAGTCCTGGCTCAGGAAAACACCCAGCACACCGGTGAAGCTCATGAGGGCGAAGAGCCACTCGTAGCCCCGTCTTGATGTGGAAACCATTCCGAAGGCCATGGCTAGGGCTACCGTTGAGGCCACCGCGGTGAAGTACCAGCTCATAGTGCTCAGCTGGAAGTGGAGGGTAAACCCGCCCACCGTAATCGAGTAGTTCAGGGGGTTGGTCGTAACTTCGGTGTAGAGCTTGGCGAGGTAGGCTAAGGGCACCGCGGCACCGATTAGTCCTATCGTCTCCCTAACCCCCTTGAAGTCAAAGACCCACGCGAGAACCCCTGCGAGCAGGGGGGTAAATAGGATAATCGGGATCCCGTTCATGCTCCCACCCCCATTAAGGGAACGTTCTTGATGTACTGCCCGACGTTGAAGATGTCGCTACCCGCTTTTTGGGCTAGATTCCATGCGTAGTTCGGGTAAACGCCTATTACTATCACGAGCGCCGCGAGGAAGAGCAGTATGAGGCTTATCGCCAAACCCTCGCGCACTCTCTCACCCTCGCCAACGAACCACATGGTGTGTATGAAGCGGAGGTAATAGACCGCCTCCACGACGCTCGCGCCGAGGATCAGTGCGACACCCCAAGTGTAACCGGCCTGAACGCCCGCTATGAGTATCCTGATCTTACTCCAGAATATGTTGAACAGCGGGATTCCGACGGCGGCGAGCGAACCGACGGTCAGCGTGAACGCGGTCAGGGGCATCCTCCTCCCCAGTCCCTGGAAGTCCTCTATGGCCGTTCCGCCGAGCTTTACCCCAACGTAGCCGACGCCGAGGAACAGGAGGGCTTTGACTATTGCGTGGTTTATCATATGGAACACTCCCGCATCAACCCCTGCCTGAGTTCCAAGGGCTAGGGCGAAGGCTATCATTCCAACCTGGCTTATTGATGAGTAGGATATCATCCTCTTGACGTCTCTCTGCCTCAATGCGGCGAATTCTGCCACCACGACGGTCAGGGTGGCCATTGCAATGAGCAGTTTTAGGACGTTGTGCCAGCTTTCAACAGCCTGCATGAGGTAGAGGAGCCTTGCGATGGCGTAGAGCCCCGCCTTGACGACGAAAGCCGAGAACATGACGGTTATCGCGTGCGGTGCTGCCTGGTAAGCATCCGGTGCCCAGGCGTTGAGTGGGAACAGCTCTGCCTCAACTGCAAGTCCGAAGATTATGAGGGCCAGACCAACCTGTGCAACCATGGGATTCATGTTCCCAGCGAGCTGGGCTATCTGGGCCATGTTGAGGGTTCCGAGGGAGCCGTAGATGAGTGTCAGGCCGATGAGGAAGAAGCTTGAGCCAATTCCTCCGAGGATCATGTACTTGAGCGAGGCCTCGGCCGCTTCCCCTGTCTTGTTGTATGCAGTGAGCGCGTAGGCCGTTATTGACGTTATCTCCATGAAGACGAAGAGGTTGAAGATATCGCCGGTTGCTATCATTCCCGTCGCTCCGAGCATCAGCAGGAGGAGGAGCATCGCGTACTTGTCTATTGGCTGCACCTTCATTGACCAGATGCTGAACACGGCGGTAAAGAAGCTTATCACCGCAACTATCAGCACGAAGAGGGCCGCGAAGTGGCCGATGTATAGGTCTATGCCGACTGGCGGCTTCCATGCGCCGGCCATGACTATAATGGGCTTGCCGGTTGTGTAAACCGTGTTGAAGACCCAGCCGGCTATTCCTGCTTGGATGGCGGTTATTATTACCAAATAGGCTTTAATGCCCTTTTCACCGGCCCTCTTAATGAGGGGTACAAAGAACGCGCTGATGAGGGGCAGGGCTATGAGGAGTGAAGCGTACTGAACGTTCATCCTCTCAACCTCCTTATTTCCTCAACGTTGAGAGTTCCGTATTTCTCATACAGGATTATGGCCGCGCTGAGGGCGAGGGCAGTGGTCGCGACGCCTATGACGATTGCCGTGAGGACAAGTGCCTGCGGAATCGGGTCAACTGCCTGGTTTGGACCGATCCCCTCGCTCAGGATTGGCGCGCTCCTTCCTGATATGTAGCCAATGCTCACCAGGAGGAGGTTGACGCCGCTCTCCATTATGCTCAACCCGATGAGGATTTTGAGTACGTTCTTCTTAACGAGCACAGCGTAGAGGCCTATGAGCACGAGTGAGATGGCCCCGAAGTAGTATGCGCTAATCATTCCCTCACCTCCTCCTTGAGCATGTTGTCGATGATGCCGCTAAGCTCGGTGCCGACCTTTATGGCGATTAGGGTGTAGATTATCGGTATGAATCCGCCGCTGAAGAGTCTTCCTACGTTGTTGATCCCCCAGTGCCACTGCTGCCATATCCAGTCGTAGAGGAAGTAGCTACCCAGAACAAGACCGATGAGGCCAACTAAAACGTAGCTCATCCCCGCAACTCCCTCTGTCTGCTCGAACGCCTTGTGTGGTATCTCGTACTGGGTGAACGCCAGGTAGAGAAGCAGGAACGCGGTTGCTATTGTCGCTCCACCCGGGAATCCTCCACCCGGGGTGAGGTGTCCGTGGATGAATATGTAGGCGCCGAAGACTATTATGAACGGCACGAGAAGCCTCGTTCCGGTTGTCAGGACGATTGAGCCTTTAGTTTTGGCTGTCCTCTCCTTCTTTCTCCTCCAGAGAAGCGCTCCAACGCCGGTTGAGGCTATGAACAGAACCGTAACCTCACCGAGCGTATCGAAACCACGGTAGTTAACGACTATTGCTGTAACCACGTTGATCGCGCCGGTCTGTGCCTTAACGTGGTCGAGGTAATACTGACCCACCAACATTCTGTCCTGGCCGAAGGGGACTCCAGCAAGTCCCTGAGCTATCCAGTATCCGATTATCAGGAGGGTGATTATCGCGAGTGCGCGCTTGAGCATCTTCACCACCTCACCCACCAGCCAGGCTTTTCTTCATCCTCTGTCTCGTAGCGCTGGGTTCTCTTTATTGCGAATATAAACACTGCCCCGCTGAGGGCCGCTCCTATCGCCGCTTCGGTCATCGCAACGTCTGGTGCCTGCAGTATGAAGAACAGCAGCGACGCGAACAGGCTTACCGCTGCCATTCCCACGGCCGCCGCTAAAAGATCCTTCCATTCGACCGCCAAGATTGCCGAGAGTATCATGAGTCCGATGATTATGTACCCAATGCAGGCTATGCAGTTCATTCCTCACCACCCCCGTTCTGGGTTTCTCCTGCTTCTTCGACCTCATCCGCGCTAGATTTAGCGAGGTGCTCCGCGTACTTGTCCATAACGCTTCCCTGCCACAGGGGGATTCCTCTCTTGTACGCGGCTCTAATGAGCGCGTGGGCGCTTATGGGATTGGTCAGCAGGAGGAAGGTTGCCACCACGAGGGTCTGCACAATCCATGCCCATGAATAGCCCTTTCCAACGGCCCAGAGGCCGGTTCCGACCATGACTCCAAGACTTCCTAGTGTTGCGCTCTTCGTTGACGTTTGCATCCTGTTGTAAACATCCGGCATCCTGATGAGGCCCAGCGCCGACAGGAAGTAGAAGAACGTTCCCATGAGCACTAGAACCTCGCCTGTGGCTGAGAGTACGTTCATAGGCCTCCCTCCAGATACCTAGCGAAGGCTATAACCCCACCAAAGGCCAGGATTGCATAAACGAGGGCCACGCTGATGTATATCATCCTGCCGTAGTAGAGCGAGAAGAGCACCATCAGTCCGGTGGTTATCGTCGTCATGATGTCAACTGCCACGAGCCTGTCGACGGTCGTTGGACCCCTGAACACCCTGTACGTGCTGAGCAACGTCGCTATCGCTATGAGTATGAGATAAACACTCAGTGCTATCATCCGAAGATCACCTTCAAGAATTTTTCAAAGGGTTCGGTTATGCTGGCGGATGCAACCTTAACGTGCTCCTCCTCGTTTTCGGTGAGGGCTTCATCTGGAACCCATATCCAGTGGATGAAGTACTCATCGTCGTCAACGTCGAGGGTTATGGTTCCAGGTGTTAGCGTTATCGAATTGGCCAGGGAGAGCTTCCCCGTGTCTGTGTTGAGAATGGTCCTGCACTTGACGATTCCGGGTCTTATCGGCCTCTTCGGGTGAAGAACCCTGTAGGCAACGTCTAGGTTCGCAACTATCATGGCCCACAGGAAGTACGGGATATACGCTATTGCGTAGGCGACCTTCTTTGGATGGAAGTTTGAAAGCCCCGCGGTCGTGAATATCTCGTAGGTGAAAGCCGCCACCACCAGCGACAGCAAAAATCCAAATTCAAGCTCCTGCGGGTCCAAACTGGACGTTAGCAGTATCCATATCAAGAATAGCACGATAACAGTGTACAGGTACCTGCTAATTTTGCTCGCTTCCCCCATATCATCAACCTCCGGTGGTTAGTGGACACCTTCAGACAGGCAAGGTGAAGCTAATCGCTGGTTTAAAACGAAGACTTATAAACGTTACCTACCGAAGGCAAAGGTTTAAAACCTATAGTTAAAATAGGGGCGTCAGATTTGTCCTTTGATGATACGGGGGGTTCTCCATAGTCCTTGAGTGTTTCATTTCTTCTTAGTTCAGAGAAATGTTTGCATCGGTCAGCTCGGACGACAAAAGATGATCAACAAACCTCCAGCTTCAGATAAAAGGAGAACAGAAAAACCTCAGTAAATTGAAATCCTCTTGACACCCTCAAGCTTGGAAAGCTCGTTGATGAGGTCTCCGGGGATCGGCTTCTCCGTGATTATTGTGAGAGTGGCTTCCGGGTAAAGCTCTGGGTCCTCGGCAACAACCTGGACAATGTTTATGTCCCGCTCAGCTATCTTGTGGGCTATCTTCGCCAGTATCCCCACTGCCCTCGGCTCGGGTTCTATCTCAATGACGCCGTATCCAATGTGCCTTCCCACGTACTTCATGTGAACGGTAGGCTCGAGGTTCATGTATATCTCCTTAAGCTCTGGAATTTTAAGTATCATTCCAACGGTCTCCTTCACGACGCGCCTGTCCACGTCGAGGGCCTTGGCTATCTTCGTGTATGGGACCTCTATGTCCCCGGCTTTGATCTTGAGGTCTTCTGAAACCTTCAGGCCGTACTTGAGGAGTGTCTTGGCTATCTGCTTCCGAACTGGATATTCATCAAAGTAATGCTCTATCTTTCCCCACATATCCCTCACCAATATCAGTTCATCACTAGACTCTTTAATCCAATGATATTAAAATGTTTCCATGCCCACATGGTGGCAAAAGACGCTCATTTATAAATCTTTAGGCAAAACCTCACTCCAAACTTCCCCAGCTCGGATTTTTTATCCATCGGCGGCTTTTTAAGGGTTGTAGAAAACGCCCGAATATGGTCTGGGTTCGCCTTCCCCACGTCACTTTTCAGGACATTGGAGAAACGATCAGGCTCATCTGGCGCAACACTCTCTACGCGGACTTCGAAAAGGATGAGCTTGAGAGGATTATCACAAGGAAGTTTAGGGTCTCCCCCGAGATAACCGTTAAAGACGGCGCCCTTTTCATTGACACGAACTACGATAAAGTTGAAGGCTACATAGCCCTCTACATCCAAAACAACCTCGGCGCCCTCCTTAGAAACCGCTATACCAACAGGAGGGTTCTTTACATCCACGAGGGTCTAGACGTTCCGCTCCTCGGCTACAATGCTTTTGGTTTGATAGACCGTGGGACTAACCTCATTCAAATAAGGGGAATAAGTGGCTGTAATCTAAGCTGTATATTCTGCTCGGTTGACGAAGGTCCTTATTCCAGAACCCGGAAGCTCGACTACGTGGTGGACATCGACTACCTAATGAGGTGGTTTGATGATGTTGCAAGGATGAAGGGTAAGGGCCTCGAGGCCCACCTTGATGGCCAGGGCGAGCCGCTGATTTACCCCTTTAAGACTGAGCTCATCCAGGCCCTTCGTGAGCACCCGAACGTTTCGGTCATCTCGATGCAGAGCAACGGAACGCTTTTGACGGACAAGCTTGTTGAGGAGATGGCGGAGGCAGGCCTCGACAGGGTGAACCTCTCAATACACTCCCTTGACCCCGACAAGGCTAGGATGCTCATGGGAATGAAGAGCTACAACCTCGAGCACGTTTTGGAGATGGCAGAGGCGTTGGTGAACGCTGGAGTTGATGTCCTCATCGCACCGGTGATAATCTTTGGAATAAATGATGATGAGGCAGAGGCTCTAATAGAATTTGCTCGAAAAATAGGCGCAGGAAAGCGCTGGCCTGCCTTGGGCTTCCAGAATTATGTCCCCTACAAGTTCGGCAGGAACCCGACGGTAGCCAAGGTTATCTCTTTTAAGGACTTCTACGCTTGGCTGAAGGGGCTCGAGGAAAAGACCGGGATGAGGCCGCTCGTTTTAAAGCCGAAGCATTTTGGCATGGAGCGGAGAGAGTTTATCCCGCTCGCTTTCAGGCCAGGAGAGGTTATTAAGGCGGATGTAGTCCTCCCCGGGAGGATAAATGGTGAGATGCTCGCCAAGGCTAGGAATAGGCTCATAGAGGTCATAAACACCGACGCAGAAATAGGGGATAGGATAACCGTCAGGATAGTCAGGACGCGGCACGGGATTTACATAGCAACACCTGTTTAATTGGAGTGTGAGCTTCTTAGTAATTCTAAAGGTTCTCAGTTATCTGTTGTATATCTTGCTATGTTACTTAACTTTTATTGCAGTATGAGCAATTGAAGTCGAAAAAGCTATAAAATATTGGGCATAACATGTATATGGGTGGGTGACATGGGAGTGTTTAAAAAACTAATAGTAATAGTTATCGTGGCAGTAGTGACATTTTATGTCATCCCTGCATCACTTGCGGATGTTTCAAAGACATTCACAATGTCATCCAAGGAACTCAAGAGCCCCACAGTGGGAACTCTGAACTATTCCATTGATCAATCCAGTGGGAGGAATCTGCTTCCGTCATCTCACTCGGTGAATGTCTCGGAGGATGCTTTAGGTGTCAATCTTCAGAGTGGAGTTTACAACTTAAGCCAGCTCAATGGTTCGTTAAAGAACGATATATTAAATCCTTCAAAGTGGTATGTTGGAAACACCTCCCTCAGCCCAGAATACGCGTTTAAGGTCTACAAAGATACTCTGAAAGTTGTGAAGAACGCAACTGAGACCTCTAATTCAATTATTGATAGATTTCTGGGACTGTTCGGTGGCGATTCTGGGAACAGTTCAGTTTTAGGGGACGCCATGAACTCGGTTGAGAAATTCCTTGAAGGTGCCAAGAAATTAATAGAAAAAACTGAAGGGGAGGCATCCTCAGATAAATCTTGAGCTCCTGACCCCCAACTCTTCCCTCTCATAAAGTTCCAGCAGTATTTTGGCTATTCTCTCGCCGGCCCTCCCATCGCCGAAGGGGTTCGGCGCACTCGCCATCTTCCTGTAGAATTCAGCGTCGTTCATTAGTCTATTGATATACCCAAGTGCCCTCTCCTTTTCCAGACCCACTAGCATGTTTCCCCCGACTTCAACCGTCTCCGGTCTCTCCGTGTTGTAACGGAGTGTTAAGCACGGCACGTCCAGAATTATTGCCTCCTCCTGAATTCCGCCGGAGTCGGTCATTATCGCGAAGGCATTCCTTTCTAACCTGAGGAAGTCGAGGTATCCGAGAGGCTTCGTCACGATTAAGTTCTCAATCTCCTCTACCCTCTCTAGCAGTCCGAATTCCTCCATTCTCTTCCTTGTCCTCGGGTGCATCGGATAGATTGCCCTCATTGGAAGGCTCTCCAGTATCTCCACGAGTTTTTCCAGGTTCTCCTTATTGTCAGTATTCTCCGCACGGTGGGCCGTTATCAGTATGTATCCCTTCGATTCCAGCCCCAAGCGCTTCAGTACATCACTCTTCCCCTCGGCAACTTCGGCGTTCTGAGTTACTGCATCCACCACCGTGTTCCCGGTCACGTAGACTTTCTCAGTTATCCCCTCGCGCTCTAGGTTCCTCCTCGCTTCCTCTGTCGGGGGAAAGAGAACCTCACTCGCGTGATCAGCCAGGATCCTGTTTATCTCCTCAGGCATTGTCCTGTCGAAGCTCCTTAGACCTGCCTCGACGTGTGCCACTGGAATCCTGAGCTTGACGCTCGCCAATGCCCCAGCTAAGACTGTGTTGGTGTCACCTTGGACGAGGGTCACATCGGGTTTCTCCTCCATCAGAATCTTCTCGATTTTAATCATAGCGGTTCCCGTCTGCTCCGCTTGGCTTCCAGAGCCGACCTCAAGGTGGTGATTGATCTCGGGCAGTTTAAGCTCCTCAAGAAACACCGCGCTCATCTCGTAGTCGTAGTGTTGACCTGTGTGAATCAGTAGCGGCTCTACGCCCCTCTTGAGGAACGCCCTTATGACTGGAGTGAGCTTGATTATCTCGGGCCTGGTGCCGAAGACTAATGCTGGCTTCAATACCCACCCCTCCCTATTCCTTTGAAGACGAAGCCTTCCGGTGGTTCGTTGATCACGTGCCTTCCGTCAATGAGGATTCTGGTGCGCATTAGCCTTCCAACCATTTTCCAGTCGAGCGATTTGAACTCCGAGTGGTCGGTTGCTATAACGACCGCGTCTGCACCTTCCAGTGCTCCTTCGATGCTTCCGTGAGTTCCTCCAGCAAAGGGGTCGTAGGTTCTCACCTCGCCAACGTCCCCCTCGATAGCCTCTATAAAAGCTTTGGCTGGGGAGTTCCTAGTGTCGTCGCTGTCCCCCTTGTAAGCTAATCCTAGCACAGTCACAACGGCATTCTCTGGTGGAAGGTTGATCAGGGAAAGTGCCTCGAAGAGCAAATCTTTAGCTAGGAGGGGCATGCCATCGTTTATATCCCTGGCAAGCCGTATCAGCCCAAAGTCATCCTTTGCCGGCCAGATGAGGAGGTGCGGATCCTTCGGCAGACAGTGGCCGCCGACACCTATCCCCGGCGTGTGGATTCTAACCCTAGGGTGTGTGTTGGCCAGCTCTATCGCCTCGAAGACGTCTATGTCGTACTGGTGGGCGAGATAGGCGAACTCGTTGGCGAGGGCTATGTTCACATCGCGGAAGGTGTTTTCCATGAGCTTAACGACCTCACTGACAGTGGAGCCGGTTTTGAACGTCCTCCCCTTGACAAATGAGCGGTAGAGCTTTTCAGCGAGTTCAGCACTCTCCGGGGTGATTCCACCGAAGATACGCGAGTTGTAGACCAGCTCCTTGAAAATCCTACCTGGCATCACCCTCTCTGGGGCGTGCACCATGTAGAAGTCCCTTCCAGCTTTGAAACCCGTGAGTTCCTCAAACAGCTTCGCCATTTTAACCGTGGTGAGCGGTGGAACGGTGCTCTCGATGACGACTAGTGAACCTTTCTTCATAACATTGGCCACGGTTTTAACCGCACCCTCAAGGTAGCTTAGGTCTGGGGTTCTGTCCCCCTTGAGGGGGGTCTGAACGCAGATTATGTAAACGTCCCTGTTCCCCAGCTCTTTGGGGTTGGACGTAGCTCTGAGCCGCCCACTTTCAACTGCCTTTCTGAGAAGTTCATTTATCTCTGGCTCCACTATGTGGGCCTTTCCAGAGTTTATTTTATCAACGACTCTCTCTCGGATCTCGTAACCGGTAACACTAAATCCTGAGTTGGCGAACATTATGGCTGTGGGGAGACCTATGTATCCGAGACCGACCACGGCTATCTCCGCGGTTTTGTCTTTTATCCTGCTTTCTAGATTCATTCCAGTCACCTTTGGATGGTTACTCCAGTTCAATAAAAGTCTTTTCCAGAAAACGGTTTCCGTAGGGATTTCTAGGTCTCTTTAATGGGTCTATCTCCCTTGAGTAAGGAGAAGGCGTTTGGAAGGGGACACGACAATTAGTGATCCTGTTTTAATGAGAGAAATCGTTATAAACGTTCTGCTAAAAAAAAACGGTTGATTCACCTAATAAAAAGAAGGTACCACAACCGTTTTTGGGAAACCCTTATATGGAACAAAGGTGTCCACTGATACGGTGGGTAGAATGAAGGTATGGGTCGACATAACAAACGCGCCTCACGTTCACTTCTTCAAGGGTATAATCAGGGAACTTGAGAAAGCAGGTCACGAGGTTCTCATAACCACGAGGGAGTTCGACGGCCTCACCGGAATCCTCGACATGTATGGCTTTGATTACTACGTTGTTGGAAGGCACGGCGGAGCCACACTCGAAGGGAAGCTCATAGCAGGAACAGAGAGGATGTACAAGTTGAGTAAGCTCATCGTAGAAGAGAAACCGGATTTGACCCTTTACAAGCACTCCGCAGAGGCACCGCGTGTTGCGTTCGGCCTCCAGATTCCATCCATAGGTTTTGTCGACAACGAGACCGCTGTAGGCCAGAACAAGCTCATCCTTCCTTATACCAAGCTCCTCCTCTTTCCCAAGGCCATAGACGCCTACGACCTGCTCAAGTGTGGCGCCGACCCGAACGGTATGAGGCCTGTCAACGGCTTCTCCGAGCTTGCCCATCTCTACGGCTTTGTACCTGATAAAAGGGTTCTTCGCGAGCTCGGGATTAAGAGAAATAGCTACATAGTAATGCGCACCGAGCCGGTTAAGGCCAACTACTTCAACGGGCCTGAGAAGAGTGTCCTTGAGGATGTCATCCCCCTCCTGCCGGATGTGCCCATAGTTCTCTTCCCGCGCACGGAGGAGCAAAGGAGAAGTTTTGAACGCTTTTCAAACATCATAATGCCAGAGAAGCCCGTTGACAGCCTCAGCCTCCTCTACTATGCCCGACTCATGATAGGTGCCGGCGGGACGATGAACAGGGAGGCAATAGCCCTTGGAACGCCTACAATCTCGACCTACCCAGGAAAGCTCCTCGCTGTAACAAGGTGGCTCGTGGAGAAAGGGGTCAAGTTCCACTCCACCGACCCAGTAAAAGTTGCCGCCATGGCCGAGCGCATGATGGAGATGAACGGGAGCTACCGCTCGTACATCCGCTCCGTTGTGGGTGGTTTTGAGAACCCCATGAACGTTATCCTGGAGGAGATAGAGACCTACGAGGAATCGGGACGGTTCATGGCTGGGCTGGAGGGAGGGTCAGAGACCGGCAACCTTGGGGGTTACGTAGGCTTCCACCAGGGCCGCTATGAAGAGAAGCGCCACTGAGAGTAGGTAGAGTTTGAAGCCCTCTACCATCCCTCTTTTGAACCTTCCTCCAGCGTTCCCCTCCCCCCTAGCGATTTCGAGGTACCAGGTTATCCCTGCAACGCCCGCGATGGCTATGGCGGGTATCTCTATGATTCCGTGGGGAACGAGCGCTAGGATTATCTTGAACATGGGGAGTCCGCCTGTCCTGTGGGCGACAAAGACCACCAGACCTACCATCAGACCGTTGAAGGCCATTATGAACCAAGGCCCGAGGCCGAAGAACAGTCCCGAGAGGAGCATCAGCAGTGCCACCATGGAGTTGTTTGTGAATATCTTCATGAAGTTGTGGAAGCTTGAATCCGAGGGGGGTCCTATGTGTTCGATGAGGCGCTTTACCGCCTGGAGTGCCTCCCCCGGACTGTGGGAGCCTACGGCGTATCCCACGAAGGAGAACACTATAAACACCGCAAGCAGTAGCCAAAAGCTCTTCCAGGGGATTTTGATTCCACTCCCGCGTTCCATCTATATCACTCCTTTAGGGCGTTCTTGAGGGCGATTTTAAAGTCCTCAACGTTGACATAGGGCATTTCCACGTCCATCCTCACCGCGAAGAACTCCTCTAGGATGCCATCAAGCTCCTCAATTTTGTGTCCTTCCAGCGTTTCTTCAAGCTCGTGCACTACATCTTCAGGATGCATGAAGAAGTCGCCGGTGATCCTGATGTGTTCGGCAACACCGTTCTCTTCGTCGAACTCTATTCTTATGAGTCCCTTCCTGGCCTTGTGCTCTCCTATGTGGTGCCCCATGTCGTCACCCCCCTACGAAGTAAGCGGGGAAGTTTTTAAAGGTTGGGCCCAACTGGTGGCGGTGATGTGAATGAGCTATGGAGAGGTTAAGGAGCGTGTTATGCTCATCCTTGGGAAAGTTCTCGATGAAATGCTGAACGAGGCTGGTAAGGAGTGGGACGGTGAGATAACCTTCGATGAAACGCCGAGTATCGAGCTGGGTGACTTCGCGACGACGGTGTCATTCCAGCTCGCGAGGGTTTTTCGTAAGGCGCCGAAGTTCATAGCCGAGGAGGTCGTAGCGCGCCTTAAGGGGAGGCTTCCGGAGGAGATAGCCGAGATCAAAGCGGTGAACGGCTACATAAACTTCTACCTTGACTACGACCGCTTTGGGAGGGAGATTGTTGATGAGATAATCGAAAAGGGCTCCGCCTATGGCGAGAGCGAGATCGGAAAGGGGAAGAGGGTGGTAGTTGAGCACACATCCGTGAACCCTACGAAGCCCCTTCACATGGGGCATGCGAGGAACTCCGTCCTCGGCGACACGATGGCGAGAATAATGCGGAAGCTCGGCTACACCGTCGAGGTTCAGAACTACATAGACGACCTCGGAGTTCAGTTTGCCCAGGTTCTCTGGGGTTATCTCAACCTGAAGGAAAAGTTCGAGAGAATTGAGGCCGAGCTCCGTGAGAAGGGCCTCAAGGAGGACTTTATAGACCACGTCATGGGCCTGCTCTATGTCGAGGTGAACAGGCAGCTTGAGGAGAACCCCGAGATAGATAGGGAAGTCCGCGAGCTGATGAAGAAACTCGAAGAAGGGGATAATGAGATAGCGGAAACCGGCAGAAAGCTTGCGGAGCGTGTCGTCAAGGCCCAGATGCTCACCACTTATCGCATGGGAATAACCTACGACCTCCTCAGCTGGGAAAGCGACATAATGAAGAGCGGGATCTTCGGCGAGGCCTACAAGCTCATCGAAGGTGACGAGAACTTCTTCTGGGCTGAGGAGGGTAAGTATAAAGGAGCCTTCGTGATGGACCTCAGGAAGCTCCTTCCTGATATGACGAACCCCTTCCTCGTCCTCAAGAGGAGCGACGGGACGGCGACCTATACCGGCAAGGACATAGCCTATCACCTCTGGAAGTTCGGTAAGGTCAGCGCCGATATGCTCTACAAGCCTTGGGACAGGCGCGGAGATCATGAGACTTGGACGACCGCGCCGGACGGGAAGGAGATGCCGGGGAAGTTCGGAGGAGCCAATATAGTCATAAACGTAATCGGTGTGGAGCAGAGGCACCCGCAGATGGCTGTAAAATACGCCCTCCAGCTCCTCGGCTTCGAGGACAGCGCGGAGAACTTCCACCACTTGGCCTACGAGCACGTTGTTCGCGAGGAGGGCAAGTTCTCCGGCAGGAAAGGAACATGGGTAGGCTTCACCGTCGACGAGGTTCTCAACGAGGCCGTCCAGAGGGCCAGGGAATTAGTCGAGCAGAAGAACCCGAGCCTGGGCGATGCCAAGAAAGACGAGATAGCGGAGACCGTTGGGGTTGGAGCCGTCCGCTTCAACCTCGTCAAGTACAGCCCGGACAAGATAATCACCTTCCGCTGGGATGACGTCCTCAACTTCGAGGGCGAGAGCGCCCCCTACATTCAGTACTCCCACGCTCGCTGTGCATCGATTCTCAGGAAGGCCGCGGACAGGGACATTAAGACTGACTGGAAGGTCCTCATCGAAAGGGCAGACTTCTCAAAGCTCACCAACCGCGAGAAGGAGCTGGTAAAGCTCCTCGCCAAGTTCCCGGAGATTGTGGAACAGGCCGGGAGGGACATCAAGCCGCACCTCATCCCGTGGTACGCCAACGAGCTCGCTTCGCTCTTCAACAAGTTCTACATGGACCACCCTGTGCTCAAGGCAAAGGAAGGCATTATAGAGGAGCGCCTGCTCCTTGTCTTGGCCACCAAGCAGGTTCTCAGGAACGCCTTGGAACTCCTCGGCATCGAGGCGCCTGAGAGGATGTGATCATCCCTCCCTCAACACTCTTTCCACAACGGGGTCTATAATTCTGTATTTTCTGTTTTCCCTGGTTATCCACCCCATCTTTTTCAGGTTCCTAAGAAGTTCGCTTAGCCTCGCGTTTGTTACGGGTCCAGCTTTGGCCTCCACGTATTCCTTAATCATGCTCCAGCTGGTCAGCCCCATCGCCACGGCGTGGAGTATGAGCGAATATCTTCTGCTCCTTTTCTCGAGCTCCAGGAGTTCCTCCCTGATGAGCGCCCTAGCCTTTCTCATCGTCATGTCGAGGGCCCGCTCGAAGTCCCCCCTCTTCCAGTAGTGGAAGCCGAACTCGACCAGCCAGCCGGGGATTCCGTCGAGTTCCTCAACGGCGGTTTCTATTTCTTCCTTGGAAACGCTCATGTCAACCTCATTAAAACCCCTCCTGAGGAACTCCCTGGAAAGTTCCCTGCTGAAAGGCTTGACCTCAACCTCCTCGTATATCCTTCCGTAGAGCGGGCTGGAGTAGTCATCGAGGCCCAGGAAGTCATGGAGAAGCCCAACTTCGCCCCGGAGCTCCACCTCAGCGTGTGGAAGGCCTTCCAGGAGAAGCGCTTCAAGGACGCCTTTGAGGGCGCGCGCAGGCTGGCGAAGCTCTCCGGGGTCTACAACCTTGCATCCTCCTTCGGCTCGGCGATAAAGCTGGCAATGTCCCTAAGGGGCTTCTCGATAAAGCCTGTCCTGAGGCCGCCCTACGTCATGGATGGTGAGGAAACGAAAGAAGGGATAGGGAAGCTACTGACAGAGGTTCTTGGCTGACTTCACCTTATCTTGTACCTCAGAAAGGCGGCGATTCCTCCGAAGGCCTTGTAGAACTGCTGGCCTTCCTCCGTGTCGAGAGATATGACCTCGACGTCTGAGCCGGCTTCCTCAGCCATTTTTATGAGCTCCTCAGCCACATCCCATTTATCGAAGCTGATGTTCTGGCTGCCACACTTCGGGCAGTGGGTGAGCCTCTTCCTATAGATGTGGAACTCCTGCTCGCTCATCGTCTTTGTTTCTTCCCAGCCGCAGTTGTTGCACTTCGCGTGAACCCTGACGCGGTCGTATCCCTCGCTGATGAGGAGGGTCTCGACGGCCCCAAGCTCAAGGGCCTTCCTGACTTCCTTCTCACCGTAAGTTATCATTCCGGTGTCCTTGACGAGGTGCTTGAAGAAGTTCTGGATGAGGTGGCGCTCCTTGATGGCCTCGTGGTCCCTGAGGATGTCACTGGCCTTTTCGACGAGCTCCTTGAGGCCGTATTCACCGCTGTAGCTTATGTCGACGACGCCTATTATCTTCTTCCTGAGCTCGTGGTGGAGGTACTCCTTCTCGATGAAGTCCTCCTTGGTCGGGCCGGGGCCACCTATGATTATGCCCCTGAGCTCGCCCTTCTCAAGGAGCGGGAGGAAGACCTTGGCTGCATGCTCCGCTATGCGCTTCATAAACTCGTGTGTTTCCTGCTCGCGAATCCTCTCGTAACGCCTTGCAGACTGACCACCAGCCCTCGTCTTTCCGGGGACATTGGATGTGAGTTCATCTATCACCTCTATCCTCTTGCCCCTAAGCAGGCCTATAGTCGCCTCGTTTTTCTCGACGGTTATGAGGCCATAGGCGTCTTTAACTCGGAGCATCTCCTCAAGCGGCTCGGTGACAAATGTCTGGTCACATCGATAGAGCCTAACTTTGAGCGGCTCCGGGGGGACTATCGCCCAGAGTCGTATATCGCTCACTCCCTCCTGCTCGCTGACGTTTCCTACGAAGAGCGCTAGGCCGTTTTTCGGCGTCTGTCGGTAGAGCTTGAGATGTTGCATCGCCCTTTCAAGTGCCCCCAGAACGTTCTTTCGCGTTGATTTGCTCTTTATGTTTTGGGCTGTCCCGTACTCCTCGCGAAGTTGCTGCATGACCTTGTTTACATCGTATCCATCTGGTATGTACAGGCTGACAAGCTCGGTTGCTCGACCTCGATAATCCTTCAGCTCCTCCACCTTCTTCTTGAGTTCATACATATCGGCAGACTTGTGAGACATGAGCATCACTCCCAGGATTTTTTTCGCTGAAAGATGAAGAAAAGGCGAATTTATAAAAGTTTAGGGATTTAGACACTAGAACCACGAGATTATTATAAGTGCTATAGCCCCTAGAACCCCACCTATGGCGACCACGAGGACGTTCAGCCAGGTAAACGGCACGTTCGAGATGCCTACCCAATTAGTGAACCAGAGTATTATCAAACCTATGACCGCGTTGGCCACGAGATACCTTAATATGGCAAGCCCAATCCTGACCACCAGCAGAAAGACCAGAAACAGGAAAAACAGGAACAACAGTTCAGCTAACATGGTACCACCGAGGTGTGTATAAAGCGAACCGTCTTTTTAAGTTTTCTCGCAAGTTGGTACTAACAAATGAATGGGTGCATGAAGATCAAATGGGACTAGAGTTTTGTCAGGGCCTCTCTGGCTATGTCTCCAAGTCTCACCCACTTCTTTCCTTCAAAGGGCAGTACCACCTTGTCCTCAACGTTAACCAGTTCACTGACCTCTCCCCTGAGTTCGTGGAGTCCAAGCTCCCCTATGACTATGAGAAGGAACCCCTTTTGGTCCTTGTTTCCCTCCCGGAGTCCCCTTGCGATGGTGTCCACGATCCATTCCCTGCTCTGGGTGACAAGCTCGGGGAACCTCCTAATGGTTTCATACGCCAGGAGCATGGCGTTTTCCCTAACGTAGGGATTCCCGTTTTCCATAAGTGAAACAAGCTTTTCAAATGTTTTTGATGACATATGCTTACCTATTGAATCCGGGCTTTCCCTGACCACGTCGGTTAACAGGAGCAGCGCGTCACCTACTATCCCAGGGTTGCTGTCTTCGAGGAGTTCAAAGAGCCCCTGGAGTGACTTCTTGTCCTTTATCGCCTGCACGGTGGCCTCGTCAAAGCGCTCCTCTTCGATGAGTTTTTTCATTTTATCCTTCTTTGAGCCGAATGAAAGGAAGCCCATTGTATCACCCCTAGTTGCGGGCTTGACTTACACTTATGTTCTGTTGCCTAAATTCTCTAGGCTCCTACTTAACTCCTTTTCCGTTTGATTCATTTTGTTTCCTACCTCTCTGGCCAGTCCTTTAACCCCGATCAGTCTATATATGATAATCGCCGCTATAATCATCCCTATTGCCATTACAGTAATGTACTCTAACGAAGACTGCCCTCTTCTGAACATCGGCCGCACCACCGCATTTATTAAAATAAAAATCCGAGAAATATTTTTAAAATATAAAAACAATATATGGAAAAAGAACCATCAGCCACTCTGGTTAAGCTGGTTGAGTGTGTTGTTAAGCTCCTTGGATGTGCTGTTTATTGTAGTCGCGGCATTCTTGGTCCTTCCGCTGAGCTGTCTTACAACAACCAATATTATAATCAGGGCGGCCGCAATCATAAACAGGTACTCGATAGCACCCTGGGCTTTTCTCTTCACTTTAACACCTCCAAAGGGTTACTTCAACCCAGTTAGACCAAAAAAGCTTATATAATTTTCTACTCAAATTTAAGGGGGAGCTACCCAATATTGTGGAAACTACAGGGGTGGTCATGTGCAGTTGCTAACTTTCCAACATGACTCTGCAAGTGTTGAGGATGTTGCAACAAACATCGTACTCAAATCAAGAGAAATCCTCTCACATCGTCAAGGTTTCATATCATCTGCAAAGATTGACATGTCCTTTGGAGCTTTTATGAACCTCACCGTAACTCTGGTGATAGATGACCGTCACAACATGGAAAAGGGGGTTGTGGTGGAGCATTCAACCGGTAAGAACAGAGAAGATGCCATAAACAATGCCGTGGTAAAGGTGAACGGTTCCCTGCCGGATGGAGCGCGCGTGGTGGCTTTCGACGTTGGGACTTACATCACCCCAGTAACTAGGAGAACCTATGCCGTTGTCGTTGCCGTTTATAACGCCCCCCTCCAGAAGCGTGACCTCAGTGAGTATAGCCTTGGGGAACGACGGAGCCTTCTGAAGAGGGTCCTACGGGAGTTTGACTACAACCCCAAGGTCCTCAATATCTCGGAAATCGCCAGGGTGTTCGGGGTCTCGAGGGATTCAATCTACTACGACATTGAGCAGATACTGAAGGAGGCAATGAAAAAGGGCTGACGTCCTCATCCAGATGCACTTATCGGTGCTGGTGTCGCGGAGAGAACGAATAGCACCACAGCAATGACAGCTAGGAGGATCCTCTTCTTGGATAGGGGGGTCACTTCGTCGAGCGCTCCAGGATTTCCGGCCATACCCATCATGAGCACGAGCAGCCCCCAGATCATCCACCCAATCCACAGGTAACTCATGGCCATCAGTGCAAATGCCAGAACAATCGTCATGTAGCGGTGTGCCTTTTCTGACAGGAGCGCCCTTGCTATGTGCCCTCCGTCGAGCTGGGCTGCGGGAATGAGGTTGAGGAATGTTACAAGTATCCCAACCCAGCCGGCTATGGCGATGGGGTGGAGGAAGAGAACCGTGTTTCCAGATTGGGAGAACATGTACTTTTCAATGAGCATGAATAAGAGATTCTCACCGAATGTTATCCCTCCCTGTCCTGGGGGGATGAGGTTTGCCGGGACTGAAACCGAGAGCTTCAATCCGATTATGCTTACTGGGAGGGCCACGAGGAAGCCTGCAAGGGGTCCACTGACGCCGAGGTCTATGGCTGCATCCTTTGTTGGCAGGGGGGATTTAACGCGTATAACCGCCCCTAAAGTTCCGAGTATGCTTGGGAACGGGATGAAGTAAGGCATCGTGGCGCGAACACCGTGGTAAGCGGCTGCTATCTTATGTCCCAGCTCATGGGTTCCTAAGATCCCCATGACACTGATGGAAAATGCCAGGGCGTTGAGATAGGGGTTTCTGATGCCCGGAATGCCATAGCGGTCAAGGAGTTGTATGTACCCCATGGACAGGAGGTAGCCGGCCAAAAACGTCGTGGCTATGGTCGAAATCAGGAAAACCCACGGGAGCCAGGGGTTGTCGGGTTTGATCTCCCCCGCGGGGAAGACGTAGAGAAAGACCTCTCCACTCCTCTTTTTTAGAGCCGCCCAGTAGCCGTGCTCCTCAAGCTCTCTTAGGAATTCCTCAAAATTGGCTGAGAGGGTTTCATCGACAGTGAACACAAAAACGTTTCCGTCCCTGCCACGGAAGTTCGCCCTGTAGAATTTCTTTATAACATCTTCCACTTCATCGGTGGGTTTGATGGGCGTTGGGCTTATCACCATGTCCCTCTTATTCAGCTCAGGAGAGGGCATTCTTTCGGTTTCAAACCCCACCAGGATCATGTCGCCTCCACATCTGGGACAGGCTCCCTCAAGAAGAGGCTCATTAGAGTCAATGATTTCCCTGTGACCGCAGTTTACACACTCGTAGATTCCCCTCGGCATTTTCTCTCCCAGAGTGAAAAGTAGAAAGGAGGTTAAAAAACCTACTCCCCAGATTCGGGAACCTCCACTTCACCGTCCTCGGCGTTGACCCTGGCCTTGACACCACTCTTCAGCTTTGAAATATCTACGCCATCAACCATCGGAATGCTTGAGATTATCGCCCCGGTTGCTACTATCGTCTCGGCTTCACCTGCGATTATTGCCTTTGGAGCTTTGCCGTTCTTCTTAAGGGCGTAGATGATGTATGAACCGACGGTTGAACCTTTTCCCCGTGGAAACGCGAGTATCTTCCCGGCTATACTCTGCCCGCGTATGTCGCTCTCCGCGTCGGTGACGACCCCTGTCTCCGGGTCAACACCGCCGAGGAAAGAGAGGGGCTTTTGAGATACGATAAGCTCGCCCTCGGCCTTCCCTCCGACTATCTTCCTCCCCTTGAGTCTCATCCTCTCACCTCATGGGGCCTCCTTGATGAGGTTTTCAGCGTCATCTAACCTCACGTTGAATCCGAAGGAGCGGAAGTAGAAAGCTGATTTCCCGCTGTTGGTCGCTATGCCTCTGTACCATCCTTTTATCGGCGAGACGACGAAGCACACATCTGGAACTATCCTCCCGTTGTAGCGCTCTATGGTTTCTGTGTAGCCAAGTGCATCTGCCAGAGCTTTTACAGCCCTGCTGGCGGTTATGGAAAGGGGTATTTTGAGAGGTCTTCCGCGCATCGCCAGAAGCTCGGCTACCTCCTTCACCTCTGGCAAGGAGGCATGAGGGCAACCGACGAGGATCATATCTATCCCGCTCCAGTCGTCTCTGAACTGCTCTTTAACAGCTTTGATGTCGTCGTTTTTGACGGTTATCGTTTCCAGTTTATCGGCTATCGCTTTCCTGTATTCAGGGGTTTCCCCTTCAACGTGGTAGAGCGCTATCGAACCGCTCGCCGCCATCGCGGCCCCCATCTCCTTGAGGAACTCGGTCTGTTTTGGTTTTATACCCCTGAGGTATGGCACGTCGTTGCCAAGGGTTCTGCCGAGGTGGTAGCCTAAGGCCGCGTAGTCAACGAACGTCCTGACTTTGGCTTTAACGTCAACGATCACCGTCGCCTTCCGGTTCTCATCGAGGTGGAGTCCGTAGTTCGGAGTTTTGCCCACTATCGCTGCCGCCAGACTTGAGGGGCCGCCCTCCCTGTTGGTCCTCGCCCCGATTATCGAGTTGGCGAAGACCACCGCTGAGCTCTCGCTCCAAGCTATGTGGTCGCCGAACTTCGGGAGGTTCGCGCCGTAGTATGGCGTACAGGTCGAGGTAACCTCGATGCCCATCTCGCGGTAGAGGTTGAGGACTTCACTCTGCTTCTCCATAAATATATCGTCTCCTATTCCAGCAGGGTTTAAGGTCGTGTAAACGGAGACTTTTGCGCCGGCGTCGGCGAAATCCCTCAGGAACTCAAGTCCCGCTTCACCTATGTTCTTGTAGGAGACGCCCGCAACCTGTGCGCTTTTGATTGGTATGAGTCTATCGGCCCCGTAGATTTCCCCGAGGGCAACGAGTATCTCCATGGCTTTCTGGAGGGCGTAGCCGTATTCACCGGCAAGAATAAGCTCCTCCTCCTTAGTCAGGTACATTCCACCACCGTTATCAGTTCGTGCGGGAGAATATAAAGCCCACCCCGAAAGATTTATAAACCTCTCTCAAACACTAAGAACTGAATTGAGCAGCGGGGTGGGGCAGCTAGGAGTGCCCGCCGGGCTCATAACCCGGAGGTCGGCCGTTCAAATCGGCCCCCCGCTATTCCGCTTTGTTATAGTTTCTTTAAAATTTTGTCTGTTGTGTTTTAGTAGTCCGAAATACATGAGTACTTTGTTCTGTTTTCTTGGGATACTGAATCCAATCTCATGGGTATATGCGTAGACACTCCCCTGCGGTATATCGTCAGTGTAAACAGATCCGAATTGTATTGGTATTGCTTTCCTCGTATCATCACAAGTTGTCCTTTTCGCTTTGTTTGATATATCTTCGAATGGATATTCAAGCCCGTCAGAAGTTCTTGACAGAGTTTAAGGATGTCAAGGTTATAATTGTACACTTTTACTCTAACATAGCTTCCTGACACAATTGTGCTCCCTTCACTGTCGAAAAAGCCCCTGAGGAACTCCCTCGGATACACCTTTGCCACTTCAAAGAGCCGTTCTCTTGGCCCGGTTAGAAATCTAAAGAGGCTTTTGCTGGTGGCTTCGACGTACCACCTCCCGCTCCTTGTTCTATCGTTTTCAAAGCCTATCCTGGGGTTAATGCCTATTCCTCTGAGTGCCCTCCTGAAGGCCTCCGCAAACTCCCTGTCAATGACCTTGAGCTTAACATTGTAGTGGTAGTTGTCGTTCTGGTTAGTCGTAATTTGTGTAAAGTTTGTAAGCCTCGTTACGGCTAACCTTCCAGCCTCCCGTCTTCATCGGCTGGCTTTCGGGGGGAACGGTGACTCCCCACATTTTCGGGGCTTTTCAGCAGTCTCCATTCGGGCTTAACAACCCCACATATCGGAGACTACCACACCAACACAAAATACGCCCTAAAGTATTTAAAAATCACGCAAAACAAAAAGACCCAAACCCCCCACCTGTTACCATCTACGAAACAGCCCTTTTGGTTGCCGAGGCGCCCCAAAATAGGCCCAACTATATGTGCCAGCTCTGGGGAGGGGTTCAAATTTACTCGCTTTGTCTTGTTAAACGTGTTGTTCGTGCCTTACACCAGCGGAGAACCATTGCCTTGGAGAGTTTGACGTCAAACTCCCTGCTAATCTGTTCTGAAATTCCCCGATAGCTCAGTTCACTCTTCCTGAGCTCTTCAACCCTTTTCTGTATTACTTCAATTTCATCTTGGGAGAAGAGTTCTTTGAGGGTTCGCATGATGACTATTTGAATTTGTTTCTTAAAAACGTTTCTAAATGGTAACAATACGGGGGTGAAATCCCAGGCAAACCTTTTTAAATCCCTCCCCAATTCTCAACGCGAAGGGGCGGCTGGCGAGAGCTGGCCGTCACCCGGAGGTGTTCGTATGGCGAGAATACATGCTAGAAAGAGGGGTAAATCTGGCTCAAAGAAGCCGCCGAGGACCACTCCGCCGACTTGGGTTGAGTACACGGCGGAGGAGGTTGAAGGACTCGTTATCAAGCTCAGGAAAGAGGGTTATAGCACGGCCATGATAGGAACGATCCTCAGGGACCAGTACGGAATCCCGAGCGTCAAGCTGATAACCGGAAAGAAGATAACCAATATCCTCGAGGAGAACGGCTTAGCCCCGCAGATCCCGGAGGACCTTATGGCGCTCATCAAGAAGGCCGTCAACCTCAGGAAGCACCTCGAGATGCACCCTAAGGATAGACACTCCAAGAGGGGCCTCCAGCTCACCGAGAGCAAGATTCGCAGGCTCGTCAAGTACTACCGCAGAACCGGCAAGCTGCCCGCAAAGTGGCGCTACGACCCGGAGCAGGCCAAGCTCCTGGTTCGCTGACCCTTTCCCTCTTCTTATCGGTGATGCCCTGTGGATAAGGAAGCCTTCTTAGCGCAGGCCAAGGAAGGAACTGAGTTAATCAAGATGCACATTGAGTTAGGCCACACCATACGGCTCATCTCCCACCGCGACGCCGATGGGATAACTGCGGGAGCGATTTTAGCCAAGGCCGTTACCAGGGAAGGCGGGAGCTTCCAGCTCAGCATCGTCAAGCAGGTCAGTGAGGATCTCATCAAGGAACTGGCGGAGGAGAGGCGAGAGATCTACGTCTTCAGCGATCTTGGAAGCGGCTCCATGGAACTCATTGAGAAGCATCTTGACTTCGCGACGGTCGTCGTTGCAGACCACCATCCACCGGAGAAGGAGGGCTTTTTCAGTGACTCTCATCTCCTCATCAACCCGGTGCCCTTTGGGGCCAACAGCGTTCGCGATTTAAGTGGCTCGGGCGTTGCGTACTTCGTTGCACGGGAGATGAATGAGAAAAACGGGGATTTGGCCTACATCGCCCTCGTTGGCTCCGTCGGGGACATGCAAGAGATAGATGGCACCTTCCACGGCATGAACATTGACATCATAGAAGAAGGTAAGAGACTTGGAATCGTCGATGTCAGGAAAGAGCTTCGCCTCTTCGGTAGGGAGAGCAGACCGCTCAGACAGATGCTGGCCTACTCCACCAACCCCGAACTCCCCGGCATAACCGGTGATGAGAGGAACGCGATAGAGTGGCTCCGCTCGAGAGGCTTTGATCCTGACGTTCACTACTGGCAGCTCCGTGAGGAAGAAAAGCGGAAGCTCCACGATGCCCTCGTAATCCACCTCATAAAGCACGGTGCCCCAAAGGAGGCAATAGACAGGCTCATCGGCGACGTCGTCGTAAGCCCGCTCTACCCGGAGGGTGACCCGAGGCACGAGGCTCGTGAGTTCGCCACACTGCTCAACGCTACAGGTCGCTTAAACGCCGGAACGCTCGGCGTCGCCATCTGCCTCGGCGACGAGGACGCCTACAAAAGGGCCAGGAAGATGCTAGACAACTACAAGAGGGAGCAGATCGAGGCAAGGAAGTTCATAGTCCAGAACTGGAGCATGGTGGATGAGGGTGAGCACGCCTATGTGTTCTATGCTGGGAAGAACATCCGCGACACGCTCGTGGGCATAGCGGCGAACATAGCCATAAACACCGGCCTCGCTAACCCCGAGAAACCGGTCGTGGTTATAGCGGACAGCGAGGAGGATGAAAACCTTGTCAAAGGCTCCGCAAGGACTACGGAGAAAGCCCTTGCAAAGGGTTACCACCTCGGCGAGGCTTTGAGGGAAGTAGCGGAGAAAGTCGGTGGGGAAGGTGGCGGACACGCAATAGCGGCCGGAATCCGCTTTCCAAAGGATAAGATAGAGGAGTTCATCAGGCTCTTCAATGAGGCGCTAGAAATACAGGTGAAGGAGGATAAGAGCGGTGAGGATTAAGGCTAGGGCTGAGATAGTCTGGCACTACGAGGACAATGGAGTTGCCGAGGCGATCGCCCGCTCCATTCAGGTGGACAACGAGGGCATCCCGCCGGGTCTTAAGAAAAGTTTAAATGTAGTGTCCCTATCGGAAGATGGGAACCTCATAACAAAGGTTAAATACTCGGGTGAGATTGAAACACTCATCAAAGCGCTGGACGATTTGGTGTTTGCGGTCAAAATCGCTGAAGAAGCGTTGAACGTGTGAACTGGAGGTGTTAAGATGGCGAAAGGTAATCCGAGAAAGAGGGCTGCCGCTACCAAGGATAAGTGGAAGAGCAAGGAGTGGTACATCGTTTACGCTCCGGACTTCTTCGGGAGCAAGGAGATAGGCCTCACGCCGGCTGACGAACCGGAGAAAGTTACTGGGAGGGTTATCGAGACGACCTTGAAGGACGTCACCGGCGACTTCACCAAGGGTCAGGTCAAGCTCTACTTCAAGATATATGATGTCAAGGGTCAGAACGCCTACACCAAGTTTAAGGGGCACACCCTCGCGAGGAGCTACATCCGCTCCCTCGTCAGGAGAAGGACCACGAGGATAGACGGCATATTCAACGTCACCACCAAGGACGGCTACAAGCTCCGCGTCATGGGCATGGTCATCGCCTACAGAAGGATACAGACCAGCCAAGAAAGGGCTATCCGCGAGATAATCAAGGAAATCATCTACAAGAAGGCCGGGGAGCTCAGCTACAAGGACTTCGTCCTTGAGGCAGTCAGTGGCAAGATGGGCGCGGAGATAGCCAAGGAAGCCAGGAAGGTATACCCGATCAAGAGGGCCGAGATAAGGAAGATAAAGGTCCTCGCCGAGCCGGAGGCCTGACGGCCTCTCAGTTCCTATTCTGTTGGAGTTTCCGTGGAGTTTTATAAACATGCAGAATCCAAAATTGATAACGCGTATCATGACGTGGGAACTCATCCCCCTCTGTCCATGTTATTGCAACACAAACTTGTTCAAATTAGTATAAAAAGGTTCATGGATGAGCATTACGTTTAGAAAGTCCGTTCCTCCCAACCCTCAAAAGCCTTCGCTTTTCATCGTCCGGTTCCGACGAAAGGGTTATTAAAACCGCCGTCGAGAAATTTTCGGTGATGCACATGGTGGTTAGCCTTGCAGGAAGGGATATGCTCTGCCTCCAGAACTACACGAGGGAGGAGATTGAGACCATCCTCAAAACGGCCGAGATGATGAAGGTATGGAACAAGATTGGAAATCCGCACCGCGTTCTTGAAGGGAAGACTCTCGGAATGATATTCCAGAAGCCGTCAACTAGGACTAGGGTCTCCTTTGAAGTTGGGATTTACCAGCTCGGCGGCCTTGGACTCTACTTCAGCGCCAACGACCTCCAGCTGAGGAGGGGGGAGACGATAGCGGACACCGCGCGCGTTCTGAGCAGATACGTTGACGGAATCGTCGCGAGGGTATACACCCACAAGGACGTTGAGGATCTAGCCAAGTATGGCAGCGTTCCGGTGATAAACGCCCTCAGCGACTTCAGCCACCCATGTCAGGCCCTCGCTGATTACCAGACAATACTCGAGAAGAAGGGCAGGATTGCCGGCATTAAAATCGCCTACGTAGGCGATGGTAACAACGTGGCACACTCACTCATGATAGCCGGAACTAAGCTCGGTGCAAACGTTGTCGTTGCCACACCGGAAGGCTACGAGCCGGACGAGAGGGTCATCAAGTGGGCGGAGGAAAACGCGGCCGAGAGTGGCGGAAGCTTTGAACTCCTCCACGATCCTGTTAAAGCTGTCAAGGATGCCGATGTCATATACACCGATGTCTGGGCCAGCATGGGACAGGAAGCAGAAGCCGAGGAGAGAAGGAAGATCTTTAGACCCTTCCAGGTCAACAGGGAACTCGTCAAGCACGCCAAGCCGGACTACATCTTCATGCACTGCCTCCCGGCCCACAGAGGTGAAGAGGTCACGGACGATGTGGTCGACAGCCCGAACAGCGTTGTTTTCGACGAGGCTGAGAACCGCCTACACGCTCAGAAAGCCCTGCTAGCGCTCGTTATGGGCGGGATAAAGGTTTGAGGATCTTTCCCCTTCACTTTGTTTTCCTTCCAACATCGGGCTTGATGTGAAAGCCTACTTTCATAGAGGGTCCGGTTTATGAAAGTCCATTTAAATTTTCACAAATCGGCCCTTTTGTGAAAGTAGGGTTTCACAGACAAAGAACCTTCTAAACCTCTCTCCCCCTCGTAACCATGCTCGAAAGGTTGTTTTTCTCAGCTGATTTAGCTCAAAACCCACGAACTACCAATAAGAACAACTCAGTTTAGATAGATACATGGCAAAGAGAGGCATCTACCTAACGCGGAAACCTCTATCATCTACCATGAATGAATAAAAAGAAAACTGGAGGTTTTACACAATTACAAGAATTGCAAAAGTTGCTGGTAGAGTGTTTTCATCTCCGAAGTAGAACCCATAAGTTTAGCTTTGGTCTTTCCCTGTATTTCGATTATGCCCCTCTTTCCTATGAGTCCCTCTTCTTTGTATTTGATACCCTCTACATCCGAGAGCTTAAACGTGACTACGTCATCACTCTTGAAAATAGCTCCCCTCCTAGCATATAGGATTATCCTTCTGTCTGTAACTATCACTTGATAGTTCTTTCCACCATACTGAACATTGTTTTTGCTCTGGAATTTAACTTCCTCTTTTGGAAGAAGATAGTCATCCAGCCCCACCATGGCAACCCCCCTTAAATACCTTTCGCTGTAGGTAAGTCAGAGAGTATCACGGCAACCCCCAGCAAATTGTTTTAAACCCCTCCCCAAACTCCCAACCATGCTCGAAAAGCTCTTCAGCCTCGGCTACTCCAGGACCTTCGCCGAAAGGTATTACCAGCTCTGGGGCGAGAGGGCATTAACCATAGCCAAAGCAATGGAAAAACCGCTACCGAGGTGCTTTCGCGCAAACACGCTCAGGATAGAGGTTTCAAAGCTCACAAAGCTCCTCAACAAGAAGGGCTTTCAATTTAAACGTGTTCCCTGGGCGAGGGAAGGCTTCTGTCTCACAAGGGAGCCTTTCTCGATAACCTCAACGCCCGAGTATCTCAGTGGCCTCCTCTACATCCAGGAGGCAAGCTCAATGTATCCCCCGGTTATCCTTGAGCCGAAGCCCGGCGAGACCGTTGCAGACATGGCGGCGGCACCAGGCGGGAAGACGAGCTACCTCGCCCAGCTGATGGAGAACGGGGGCATTATTTATGCCTTCGACGTTGGCGAGGAACGCTTAAAGGAAACTCGCCTTAACCTCTCCCGCCTTGGCGTTACGAACACCGTTCTAATTCATGACTCATCCCTCCACATAGATGAGCTCGGTGTTGAGTTCGACGGGATACTCCTCGATGCGCCGTGCACCGGTTCTGGAACGATACACAAGAATCCGGAGAGGAAAACCAGCAGAACGATGGATGATGTCAAGTTCTGCCAAGGTTTACAGATAAAGCTCATTGAGAAAGGCTTAAGTGTCCTCAAGAAGGGCGGAATCCTCGTCTATTCCACCTGCTCCCTCGAGCCCGAGGAGAACGAGTTCGTAGTCCAGTGGGTCATTGACAACTTTGAGGTGGAGCTGCTCCCTCTCCGCTACGGCGAGCCTGCCCTTATCAAGCCCTTTGGAATCGAACTAAGTGAAGAGGTAGGGAACGCAAGGCGCTTCTACCCGGACCGGCACGGCACGAGCGGCTTTTTTGTAGCGAAGATTCGGAAGACCTAACCCTCCTTGGGAACGAGCCTCCTCTCCGTTTCCTCCAGCCTTCTCAAAACGTCCTCACTTAAGTGCTTCTCAAGTTCCTCCCTCGCAGCCTTGGCAAGGTCGAACTTTGACTTGTACTTTCCCAGCTCGACCCAGTCTATCTTCTTCCCGCCGACGAAGACGTCTATGTCGCACAGACGCTTGTATCCGACGTATTCAATGCCTTTCAGTAGGAACTTCACGCGCTCGGGCTTCTCCCACGTTAAGAGCTTGAGCTTGTAGACCGGGACGCGCATGAAGGGTCTTGGATAGTCCCAGTCCCAGCCCTCTCCAACGATGAAGCCGAGGTCAAGGTCCTCAATTACCGTCATCAGCCGCTCTATGTTCTCCTCGTAGCGCTTTTCAATATCGTAAACCTTTATCGTCAGTTCGTTCCATTCCGGTAGGAGCTTGAAGAGCATGGCCGGTAGGTCGATGAGAAGCTCTCTGTAGACGTCCAAGAAGTACCTCCTGACGAGGACTGCCCCCTCAATGTCCTCTGGGCCTATTGGGGAGTTCAACTTCTTTCTGGTCAGGGATACAACGGTGTCCCCGGCTTTCCCCACTTTTAGAGCGTCCATCTGCCCCATTACCTGGCCGCCGAATCTATCCGCAATCAGCTTTAGTGCGTCTTCGACCTTTTCAGGGACATGGAGCAGGATTATCGTGCTCTCCGCTTTGACCCTCTCAATTGGGAGTTTTTTGTTCACAATCTCTGACATAACAACCTTCGCGTCCTTGCATATCAAGAAGCCCGTATTGGAGGGCACGGTCGTCTCGCTCAGAGGCGTAACGAAGAGGACTGTCTCGAACTCATTGCTAAGCCTTATAGCTTCATTAGTGGAAATCTCCTCCACGTTAAAGGCTTCTTCGATGCCTTTTTTTATCGCTTCCACGTCCCCCATCAGGAAGACCATGGAAGGTCCAAAACGAATCAGTCTCATCACAGACCCCTCCAAAGTTTGTATCCCCTCATTGTGTCGGTTCCAACCGGATAACCAACCCTAACAACCCTACCACTCGGCAGAAAGACGAAGTTAACACCGAGAACTGCATTCAACCCGTTGGGAATCTCCTTGAAGTTATGGCCGTAGAGCCTGAAGTCCACCTTCAGACCTCTCACTTCCTTCCAAGTGTGCCCGAGGGCGAACCTCCTGCCACCTATCTCAACGACTGTTCCCGGCTCCACAACGGAATCTCCAAAGAACTCCCGCAGGAGTTTGGGGTCATCCTCGTTTCCAGGGACGATAAAAAGCCTTGCTCTAGAATTTTTTAGAATCTTGGCAAGCCTCCTAAGTCCCGAGAGGTAGAGTGGGCTTAAATCAGACCGCCTTTCCAGCTTCACGTTGTCAACTAGGTCACCGGTGTGGACTATAAAGTCCGGCCGATATCTGTCTATAAGCCCCTCCAAGAAGCCATAAACGCTCTCCGGTGTATCCCCTATATGCATGAGGAGCTCTTCGTTCAAGGACTCGCGGAGCTCTCTGAGCTTTCTCCTTCGAAGGAAACCGAGCATGGAACCCACTAGGTTATCTTGGTAAAAGGTGTATATTACCTTTGGCATGGGAGCGCTTAAAAGGCCTTACACCTAATCACTTCGGTGTTGGCGATGAAGGTTCTCGTTCTCGGTGCCGGAAACGTTGGGAGGGCTGTGGCGTGGGATTTGAAGGACGAGTTTGAGGTCTACGTCGGCGACGTCAGCGAAGAAAGGTTGAAGGTCGTTTCTGAGTTTGCCACACCGGTTAGGGTGGACGCGTCCAACTTTGACGAACTCATTGAGGTCATGACGGGTTTTGAGATGGTCGTGGGGGCACTGCCCGGCAGGTTCGGCTACCAAGTGGTCAAGGCGGCGATAAAGGCGGGGGTGGATATGGTCGACGTATCCTTCATGCCCGAGAATCCCCTTGAGCTTCGCGAGGAAGCAGAAAAAGCACAGGTAACCGTTATTTTCGACGCCGGCTTTGCCCCTGGGCTGAGCCACATCCTCATGGGTAGAATCTGGAATGAGCTTGACACGATGGCCTTGGGCAGGATTTACGTCGGGGGCCTGCCGAAGGAACCCAAGCCGCCACTTTATTACAGAATTACATGGTCACCTAAAGACCTAATTGAAGAGTACATCAGACCCGCGAGGGCAATACTGAACGGTGAAATCAAAACCGTTGATCCTCTGGAGAGTATAGAAAGAGTTGAAATCAGAGGCTTTGAGTTCGAAGCCTTCCTGAGTGATGGTCTCAGAAGCTTGCTGGAGAGTGTCAGGGCTGATACACTGGAGGAATGGACACTTCGCTGGCCCGGGCACCTTGAGAAGATGAGGGTTCTAAGGGAACTCGGCTTCTTCAAGCCAGAGCACGTGGACAATACTCTCGAGGTGGTAACCCCACTGATGACCTACGACAGCCCAGACTTTTCGATAATGCAGGTCTTTGGAAGGGGAACCATCGATGGGAAACCAAGGGAGGTAGGTTATCTACTCTACGACGAAGAGAGGGACGGTCTCACTTCAATGGCGCGCGTCACAGGATTCACGGCGGCGATAGTGGCGAGGCTTGTGGCGGAGCAGACCTGCATATACGGCGTCATACCTCCGGAGATACTGGGCATGAGGATAGATACCTTCACAAGGATAAGCGACGAGCTGGCCGACAGGGGAATAAAGATAGAGGGGTGGGAGAATGCTCCATCTGGTGATAGCTGATGCGGAGCTTGAGACCATTCCTCCTGAGATAGCTGATCATCCCGCAGTTATCAACTACGCGAGACGGAGGAAGAAGAAGCCGGAGGAGATGCTCCTCGACAGCACCTACCACCATGCGGCTCTCAAAAGGCTCCAGGATGGGGAGAGGCGTGGGCGACCCGACATAGTTCATCTCTGCCTTCTGAACGCACTGGAGAGCATAGCTAACAAAGAAGGCCTGCTCCGGGTATATGTTCACACGAGAAACAATGGGGTAATATACGTTAAACCTGAGACGCGGCTTCCAAGGAATTACAACCGCTTCGTTGGCCTTATGGAGAGCCTCTTCCAGAACAGGGCTGTGCCGAAGGACCTAAAGCTCCTGAGGCTCGAGGAGAAGGGCCTAGCCGAGCTCGTGGATGAAATTGGGCCTGATGGAGTTTTCGTAATGCATGAACTGGGGGAGCTCACCCGACCCATGGACCTCGGGAGGAGGCTGGTAGATCTCGAGAATTCAGTGGTGATAATCGGCGGCTTTCCGCATGGGGACTTCAAAAGTAGAGTACCATGGGAGAAAATAAGTATTTACAAGGAGCCATTGGTTGCTTGGGCAGTTGTTAACGAGATAACGGCAAGTTTTGAGCAATGGCTGACCTCCTTCCCGCCGTGAACGGCGAGGGTTCCAACGAGTTAACCCCCTGCCAAGTGCGGGGAGGTTTGAGGGGTCTCATTTAGACCCAAAATAAAGCGCGGGTCTTCGACCCCTCTGGCCGGGTCTTCGGCCAGTTACCCCTCCTCTGAGCGTAAAGACCGCTCAGATTTGGGGTTATGGTTTTCACAACCTTCTTCAAAATGTTAAAAGCACCAACAAGGTCAGCGTTAAACACAAGCCCCATTGCGGGACACTTAAACAAACCCCTAACAAGCCTCGCCCCATAGTGGGGCTTCCCGCAAACGGGACACGTCTTCGAAGTGAAAGCCTCATCCACAACCACAACCTCAACACCATACTCTTCCGAGACTTCCTTGAGACGCTTAATAACGTAATTTAACCGCCAGACGTGAGAGAGAATAAAATTCTGCTTTCTGCCCTTATCAGAGTTTCTCGCTATTCCTTTCGGATAACCCACGATAATCCTCGAAACTCCGAGACGGTAAAGTTTCTCCACAGTTTGTCTTACTGCCATGTTGATGTAGTACCTCGCTTGGAGTTTAGCCTTCTCGTGCAGTCTTCTGAGTTTCCTACTCGTTCTAACTCCGTTCTTGTTGAGTTTGGACTGGTAATCAGCGATAACCTTTCTAAAGTAGAAGGCAATGGCTTTTAACGGTCTCCCATTGACTAAGAAACTCTCACCGTTTTCCACGTAAACGGCCATTAAATTGTTTACTCCCAAGTCTATGCCCGCTGAAAAATCGCCCAATGGTTTCCTTGGAACTTCAACCCATTCACCATTGGTTAGCTTCTCCTTAACCGTGTATGAGATGTGGGCATACCATTTTCGCTTAACGTCGTCATAGGTTATTTCTAATCTTCCTTGCTTGCCTCTCAAGTGTATTCTGCCTTTAAACTGGACTTCAAGGCGTTTGAATTTTCCAAGGCCTTTGAGGATTAGCTTGTTGTTTTTGATTTCGTATTGGTCGTTCCTGAGGACGATTAAGGGTTTTCTCTTCCCATCGTCTTTCAAGTAGTTTGGTGGTTTTGGTTTGAGCCATTCTGGCAATTCTCCGTTTCTTTTGCTCCGAAGGAGGGAGAAGAATGAGCGCCATGCTTCAGTGTTTTTTCTGGCTATTTGCTGGACTGTTGCGGAGCCGATTTCCTTTTTGAATTCCTCATAGACTATCTTTTCGGTTTTGTTGAAGTCCACTGGTTTGCCCTCAAAGAATTCTTGTCGTCTTAGATAATTCACCCGGTTCCAGACTTTAGCCACGAGGTTGGCTAACTCGGAAAGGGTTTTTTCTTGGGTTTTTGAGGGTTGGAGTTTTACCGTCATTGTCCGCTTCATTTCAAAGTATGGTATTGTTCTTAGGCTTTAAAATGGTTTGCTTTTCCGCTTAATGGCTTATTGATTGGTTTACTGCACCCCCGCCCTAAAGGGCGAGGCTTTCGAAAGAGAAAAAGGTAATTTCTTAGGATCAACTTAGTCACACAATGCTTTTATATTTCTCATTCCTAAGAACACCACCCGAGTAATCACTAGGTGGTGAAAATGAGAAGGGTAAGCTTCCTTATGGCTTTTTTGATAACTGGGTACATCCTAGGCATTTGGAACTTCCTGATACTACCCAAGTATTACATAACGTTCGGCCTAAAGGGCTTTCTAATATCCCTCGTTCCATCGATTGTAGCCATATTCATCATATACAGCGAGGCTGAGAGCACCAAGCGGACGCGCTACCTTATACACGAACTCCTGTTCAAGGTCGCTAGGATTCCCGCTCTGACCTTCGTTCTGCTGATGTTTCTGATGATCATTCTTGGCATCACAACATACTACGCGTCCTACGGCCTCACCCTCATGCTGGGACTCAGTGGTTCCTATACCCCCGTTGTGGCGGTTGCAACGATTCTCCTCGTGATGCTCCTTCTCGTTATGGCCAAAGGACACACACTGGAGTTCATATCTGTCGTTTCGATCCTCTTCGTCCTCTTTGCAATCGCGGCTGTTTTCCTTGTCAGAGAACAGGCCCTCACCACGGTTACGTCCGAGCAGGCACTCCACTACATGCACGAGGCAGTATCGTCCATAACCTCCTTCAGTCAGCCTCTCAGCTTGAAGGGAATCCTATACCTTCTAATTTCGACGTTTGTCTCCTTTGGCCTCGGTGCAGGCGTTTACTACGTTATCGGAAGCTTCACACCGGAGGATCTCAATCTCAAAAAGGTTCTAGCGGGGGTTTTTATCCTCCAGATAATCCTGAGTTTTGCGGCCGCGTTTACTGTTGCTTACTCCATCGGCGTTGCCCATGAAGCTGTCCAGAGGGCATTCCACAGTCCGAACATCTCGGCGGAGGAAACGATACAGCTCTCCATCCTCTTCGGTGACCTCAAAGCATACACCACCAACAGCACCCAGAGTCCAATCCACTCGATAAACGTCTTCTATGCTATTCCACAGGTTCTCCACGGTAATGTCCACGGTGATGTAACCCTGATAGTCCTCCTAATGCTCTCACTTTACCTTGCGGGTCTAACGACAATAATCGTCCTCATGGAGATGGGCAACCAGATGCTCTCAGAGGTAGTGCAAATCGGCAGAACCCAGAGCCTCGGCTTTGTTTCTCTCTTTGGTATGGTGGTCTCGGGGGCGATGGCCATTAAGGACATCAGGGTGATGTTCCTCGTGGTTCCCTTTGCGGTGGGTGCCCTCGTTGCAGCCGCTGAGGCATATCCGTTGCTTTCCTCGGAGCTTGCCTACAGTAAGGCTGGGGTCTGGGTCTCGGTGATTATCCTCCTTGGAACTGGATTATTGACCCTTTACTATGCTTTCACCTCTCCTTCGGCGGCGGTAAAGGTCGGTGCCCTGCTCGGACTCGTCCTCTTCGTCCCACTGACCATGAATGGCATGCTACTTAAATCCCGTCGCTGATTTCCATCTTCAAAAATTTTTTAAAGACCCTTCCCAATCGGTCTTAGAACGCTTATAGGAGGTTTGAGAAATGGGAGACAAGACCAAGGTCCAGGTCAGCAAGCTCAAGCCGGGAAGGTACATCCTCATCGACGGCGAGCCGTGCAGAATAGGCAACATAACCGTTTCCTCACCTGGCAAGCATGGTTCGGCCAAGGCGAGGATTGAGGCAGTTGGAATCTTCGACAAGAAGGTCAGGAGTATTGTTAAGCCGACGAGCGCCGAGGTTGAGGTTCCGATCATTGACAAGAGAACGGCTCAGATTATAGCTATGACCCCGGACACAGTCCAGATTATGGACATGGAGACCTACGAGCTCTACGACGTGCCCCTTGAAGGTGGCGTCGCGGACGAGATCAAGGACCAGCTCAGGGAGGGCATAAACGTCGAGTACTGGGAGACCTTAGGCAGGATAAAGATAATGAAACTCAAGGGCGAGTGAGCCCTTTCTTTTGCTCTTCTGTCCTGGTGGGCTGACTTCCTCCTCGTCGTGAACGGCGAGGGTTCGAGTTAACCCCTCGCTAAGGGTGGTTCGGTTTACGGGCCCATCACCTACTCCCGTTGCCGGTTTCGGTTCAGCCCGAAGGCCCGGTCTTGGGCCCGTTACCCCTACCGGCCAAAGC
>NZ_JALVUC010000017.1 GCF_027023865.1 Thermococcus sp.
ACTTACTCATTATCTCCGGACCGTTGATGGCTATGAAGTGCGCGTTGGCCTCGTTGGCGACGGCCTTGGCGAGCAGAGTCTTACCCGTCCCAGGAGGACCATAAAGCAGAACACCCTTCGGAGGCTCTATTCCAAGGCGTTCGAACAATTCTGGATGCTTGAGCGGGAGCTCGACCATCTCTCTGATCTTCTGTATTGCGTCGCTTAAGCCGCCGATGTCCTCATAGGTAACTTCTGGAATCGCCTCCTCACGAATCTCGACCGCCTGCGGTAGAACCTCAACCTCGGTGTTGTAGGTTATCTGGACGATTCCCTTGGGGACGGTGTTCACAACGACGAACTTAAGCTCGCCGAAGCCGAGGGGCATGGCCTCGAAGAGCCCTCTGAGAAGGTCGTCAAAGGGCGAACCGCCGTAGTAGTTCTCACTCCTGTTGCTCGCCACAACGAGATCGCCTTTGACTATTGGTCTTCCGAGCAGGTTCCCCTTGACCATTTCACCTGGCAACTGGATGAAGACGCCCTTCTGGGCAGGCGCCAGAACGACTTTCTTGGCCTCCTGAACCTCGGCCTTGGCGACCGTGACGTAGTCTCCTATGCTTACCCCGGTGTTTCTCCGGATGTAACCGTCCATCCTTACTATGTCAAGTCCTTTGTCATCGGGGTGCGGGTTGGCTACTATTGCCGCGGTTGAGCGCTCTCCGATTAGTTCAACGATGTCGCCAGGCTCCACACCCAGTTGCTTCTGATACTTCCTGTCAAAGCGGACGATCCCCCTGCCAACGTCCCTTTTCAAAGCTTCTGCAACGCGGAGCTTGATTTTCTCATACTTTTCATCCCCTTTACCGAAGATCATCTCAACCCCTCCTCTGTCTTTCTATTGCCTCTTCAAGCGTGAGGTTTCCTAGGGCCACTTCCCTGGCCAGACCAGACGATATCGTGATGTTCCCGCTCAGCTCGCGGCTTTTCCTTTTTATATGCTCGATCTCGTGCTTCGTCGGCTCCCCAACATCAAGGAGGCACCTATACTCGTATTTCTTCCCTCCCGGAGTCCGATGTTTATGGCCGCGACTATGTCCTGAACTTGTGAGACGTCTAATCCCCCCACCTTGGGTGTTGTCCTCCTCTCGTTCACAACTATGATGGGGTGATCGTAACCGAGGGTCTCTCCGAGGGCCTTCAGCATTATTATCCTCTGTCTCTTCGCCCCGTGGCCTATCTTTATCCTCGAACTGGGGTACTTCTCAAGCAGCTCCGTTATAACCCTGACATCCCGGGGATTGCGCAGGTGGTACACTTCGAGCACGCGGTTGTCGGCTATAACACTTACCCCCGGCCTTTCCCCGGGGTCTATGGCTATGTAGACTCTCCTGAAGCGGCCCGTTCCGTTGAGTCTCATGAGCAGCTCGTCGATGAATCCCTCCCTCACGATCACTTTGGCAGGGAATTCCATTCTTTCGTATTCCTCCTTGGAGGTCAGCACAACCTCTACATCCAGCGGAATCTCATCTTCTGAGCCGAGGCTGTGAAAGGGAATCCCGTACTCCTTCAGGGTCTTCGCCGCCCGATAATATATCCTCGCGTCCCCCGTTACAATCGCAACCCTCATGGTAAGCACTTGGAGGCACTGATTAAAAACCTTTCTTAAGGCGCTTATTTGAGAATAAGTCCCATTGGGTCTCCTTTAGCTTGGAAAAAAGTTTTTAAGTTCCTCCCACCGAGTAGAAATGGGGATGGGAATGGAACCTCCCAAGAAAAAGAAGAAGCTTGACGAGTTTGAGGAGGAACCCCTTGAGGATGAGTGGGAGCTTGAGGATAGCGATTTCGACGAGGACGACTGGGAAGACGAGGATTGGGACGAAGACGATGAATGGTGAGCTTTGGCTTTTATGGAGGTGATTTTATCTCTCCTGATCAGTAGGCTGTGTTTGAAGGGAGTTTTCATTCGATTTTTTACCGCGGTCTTTTATCAGCTTCCAAAATCCACAAGATTCTTTCTGCTGCAGAGGGGGTTGTTGTTAGCCCATCAGGGCTCCCCCAGTCCAACGAGGGAGTCACTCATCATGAGGAATAAGCGGCCGTCTATGATCTCATCAACGATGTGGTGGAAAACGGTGGGGGGTGTTTCTGCCAGGTAGGAGCAGGTAGAAAGGATCTCAGGTTGATTGGTAATCTAATGTGCCCTGCTTACCATTCATAGCAGAAAAGGGCATCAATGTGGCACAGAAGTCACACTGTCCGGTGAAAACAGGGGAGAATAAGAACAGGGAAATCATTCAAGCTTCTCAAGCTCGTATATCCTTGCGTCCTTCCGCCGGAGTTCCCGCTTCGCGAAGCGCCGGGCCTCATCCGCTGTTTCGGTTTCAAAAACTATCGTCTGGCCGTGTTTTTCCCCACCGTAGAGTGTCAGGGACCACTTCATGATATCACCAGCGGCTTTTGTCATTCGTTCAAAGTTTATAAGTCTAACGGGGGAATATAGACATGAAGTTGATGATTCGATAAGAGAATTTAAAGTCAATTATCAGAACGGCAGAAAAGAGTGGAGGTGTGAGGCTTCCTCTTCGGGAGGTAGGGAGGAGAGAGGTATTCAGGTTAATGAGGTGCGTTTTGTCACGAGCCTGCTCAACTCCCCCAACTGAGTTTAAGAGGTGGTTCCGTTAGGTGATTGAAGCCATAGGGGAGATTTGGGATATGAAGTCAAGATAGTTGATATATCCCACTCACTCTCATATGGGAGAAAAGGGAAGGCCATTAATCACTCCGTATCACAATCTCAATCTTCTCCCCCTCACGGTAGCCCTTCATGGCCGAGAGCATACCCTTAACAGTCTTCTCGACCAGATCCTGCACCCAGTCCTTCATCGGGAGAACCTGGCCGTCGATTTTGACCGTTACTTTGGGCTTTGAACTGAGAACAACGCAGTCCTTTAGAGTCTTCTCTCCAGCAACTATCATCCTAGCCATCTCCCCACAGGTGAAGCCGCACATGCCGCAGTCTATGTTCGGGAGCATAAAGGCGCGCTTCTCCACGATGTCCACAAGCCTCTCGGGCTCCTTTGTGGCATCTACAACCGGCAGGCCGTCAATATTTTCCATACCAGAGGATGCTATGACTCCGCTCACTGCTATCGCCAGTCCATCGTTCAGCTCCTTCACATCCTCCTCGCTCCCCGCACATATCACCTTGGGGACGTGCTTTATCGATTTGAAACCCTCAAGTAGAATGAAGTCAGCATTGACCATTGAAAAGAGCGCATTTATGTCCCTCGCCCTAAAGAGAAGCGCATCTGTATCGTTTGCCCTCACAAGAACCGAATCGACCACATGGGAAAAACGCCAGGTGTCCGTTCCTTCCCTGTCGAAGTCGGCGTGCATACTCTTAGCTATCACCACACGGTAACCGTGCTCCTTCAGGACTCTGGCGACGGCCTCTACCGTCGTCGTTTTTCCACTTTTCTTGAAGCCAACGAAGGCAACGGCCCTCATAACACCACCTCAGAGGAGCATTAACCAGTTCATGTCCTCGATTTTAACCACAAGCCCCTTCGCCCGGTTCCCGGCTATGTCCACAATGTCCCTCAGTAGGATAACCTCCTCGTCGAAGTCCTCGAGGATTCCGGTGAACGAGTGCTCGTTGCTGACAGAGAGGGCAACGCGCTTTCCCTTCCAGCTTTCAAGCGTCCTGTCGAGGAGGTACTGCTTTTCACCCATCCCCTCACCTCCAGAAAGCAAAAGTCTATAAGGCTTTTAACGGTTTCCGGTTCGGTGATAGAATGAGGTTCATGACGAAGAATGAGGCGGTTAAGAGGTCGTTTCTCGAGGACTTGAAGAGGGAAGGAATAAAGTTCGAACTCAGCGAGAGGCTCTCCTATGAGAGCTTCGTTGGATACATGCTCGAGGGCACGCTTGAGGAAATAAGGGCACAGATAGACGCTATTGAAGGAGCCGACAGGGAGGCCCTCACAGAGGGTTTCACATCCTTCAAAGAGAACCTCAACCACATTCTAGAGCACATAAAGGTCGGCGAGAAGTTTGAGGTTCTTCTTAACGAGGGACCGTGGGTGGCTGAAATCCTCGACCAGCTAACGAGGAATGGGGCAATAAACTACGAAGAGGGGATGATAAAGCTTAAGGAAGGCGTTGACGTCACAAAACTTCACTTCGAGTTCAAGTTCCCATTCAACCTCGTCCACAGCCCCGAGAGCGCCGAGAAGATAGCGAAGCAGTTCGCCTTCGCTGACCTGACGATGGAGTACGAGTTCGAGATACTCGAGCTTGACATGGGGAAGATAAACGCGCTTGGAAAAATCGCATCACGCTACTTCCCGGAGGATACACTCCTGAGGGTCTACTTCGCCCTCGTCGGCAGGGCGATCCTCGCGAGCGAGATACTCAAGAGCCTCGGCAACGAGAGGATGGAGCTTGGTGAACTCGTCAAAGGCTTCACCAGGGCAGCGCCGATAGCGATTCCAACGCCGAAGGGAACACTTGTCATCAACTACTCCCCAAAGGCGCTCGAAGAGGTTCTCCGCTTCCTCAAGAAACTCAGCTACGTCGAGATAAAAGCCGGAAAGGTCAAGAAGCTCATGGATTTGGCCTGAAGTACATTATCCTTGCCATTCCATTCTTTTCAAGCCACTTCAAGAGCTCCTCCGCGAAGAAGAACTTCTTCCTCTTGCTCTCCCAGACGGGGGAGTGCTCTTTGAGGGACGGCTTGCTCCACTTCCCGACGGTCTCTCCGAAGTCGAAGCCAACCAGAGTTATCTCCCCCGCTCCAAGGGCCTCTGCCAGAAAGACGGCCCTGTCGCCGTCGGTGAAGCCGCCGAAGTTGTATACGATGTCGAGCGGCTCCGTCTGACAGGTGCCCAGAATCCGGGAAAAGAAGGGCACGTAAGAGGTAAGTCTGTCGATATTATCTCCATGGGCATGAACCACCATGAAGGAACCGCGGTCGTTCGCCAGCCTCAGGTCTGGAATCCTGCCGTCCAAATCTGTGACTATGATGTCTGGGGTCATCCCGACATCAAGCAAAGCTGAGGTTGCACCGTCGGCCGCTATGAGCGTTCCATCGGAGAAGTCGAACTTTCTCAGGGCGTTCTCAAGGCTTGGACCTGCACCGAAGACGTATGCCTTTCTTCCGACGATGGAGGAAAGCTCGTCTGCCGTGAGGTATTCGTCTCCCTCAAAGAGGAGGGCGCGGAGAATTTGGGCCGCTTTCCTGTCTTTCTCAACGGAGTAACCCATTTCCCGAACGATGCGCCTGTAGAACGGCTCCCATTCTTCCCACTTCATTTCTCTCCCCTCAGCTTTTTATCGATTTTCAGCATCTCCCTCCATTGCCAGCCGGGCCAGTAGATCTGACCACATTTCTCACAGACGTAGAACTCGTCGTATTTCTCATAAACACTCTTCGGAACCTTACCTTTGACCCTCTCCTTGGAGGTGCGCCTTAAAGGGCCGTTGCACTTGGGACAGCGGGCATTGGCAGGGAAAAGTTCATTGAACTCGATTCCCATTGCCCTAAGCTCCCCAACCTGTCCTTCAAGAGAGTTCGATCCGAGAAGGAGAACTTTCGCGCCGAGCTTTCTGGCCCTATTCGCTAACCCCGAATCCCTGGTGAGGATGGTTCTTTCTTCGGCGAGGGCAACGCGGATTATCTCATCGTCGTCCTCGATCCCGTAGAGCGTGTCGTAGCCGTAAAGCCTCATCCAACGGGCCAGGCGGCCGAGCATCATGTCAGCTATAAAGCGCATGACTATCGAAATGCATTCATCCACTCGGGTTAAAGTGTTTCCGGTGGTCGGTGTACTACGGGGAAGTCAAGATCCTGGTTACATGAGGAAGAACGAAAAGGTGCTATAATCCTCTACGACACCGGAGGGATGGAGAGGCAGGAGGACAATCCCCACCTTCTGCTGGACGGTGCCCTACTTCTGACCTCCCCTATCAATCATCTCGGGATAGTCTGAGTAGAGTGCGAGGACGACCATTGAGGTCGTTTCCGTGTTGGTATCCCCGATTGGAATGATTCTACCGTTCTCAACGCGATAGCCCGTGATTATCCCACCATCCCGAGCCTGAAGGGACGAAATAATGTGTAGGCAGCGAAGATAAGCGTTCCTGCCCTCATCGGGCTTTCCCAGCACACGATAGAGGTAGACAAAGAGGGCGCACTTGTAAGTCTGATATACTCCATTAAAGGCCTTATCCCTGAAACCGTTCCCGTCCCACATCATGAGGAGTTTCGAGTAAAGTTCGAGGGCGCCACTTTTGTTGTCCTTTAGGAGATCGTCTAGTGCGCCGTAGACCAGCAAATCCGCGTAGGATTCCCAGTCGGTCATTTTACAGGAGGAGTTTATAAACTCATATTTTATCTCAAACATTGCGTGGAACTTCAGAGACTGACCTCCTTCCCGTCGTGAACGGCGAGGGTTC
>NZ_JALVUC010000018.1 GCF_027023865.1 Thermococcus sp.
CAAAACACTTAAATATAACCCCCCGTCCGCTTAGTTAAGGGAAATCCAGATGAAGAAGTTTCCTGCAAGACTTGCTTCTTGGAAAGAGATTGAAGAGTGGTCAGGGAAAGGGGCTTGGAAGGTTCTTGAGGAGGGCTGGAAACCAGACGTTGTTGTCGGACTCGCAAGGGGTGGCTGGGTGGCGGCACGCCTGTACTGCGATTACCTCGGCATTAAAGACCTGGTAAGCCTCAAGATCGAGCATTGGGGTGTCACTGCTACTCCAGATGGAAAGGCAAAGCTCAAATACGGTAGCAACTACAATCTCGAGGGCAAGAAGGTTCTCATCGTTGACGACATCAGTGACACAGGTGAGAGTTTAACCCTTGCAAAGAACTACGTCGAGAGCCAAAAACCGACAGAAACAAGGACCGCCACACTCCTCACGATAATGGGTTCGCGCTTCAAGCCCGACTACTACGGCGAGGAAATTGACTGGACCTGGGTAGTCTTTCCGTGGAACTTCGTTGAGGACATGATAAACCTCGTCAACAGCCTCCTTGAGGAGAAAGAAGCTTTAACCACTGACGAAATCATCGCGCTTTTCAGGGAGCTTCACAACCTCGAGGTTCCCAAGGACAAGCTTGAAGAAGCGCTTAGAATGGCCGAGCTCAGGAAGGTTTTTAAGTCCCGCGAGGGAGCCTGGCGCAAAGCCTAAGGGTGTTGGGGTTGAACAGGGAGAAAAAGGTCGAGGAGATCAAGAACCACAGCGTCTATGCCAGCGAAATCTATGAGATGCACAGCGAGAGCATAAACGAGGTCATAGACAACTACGAGGGCCTGAAGGAGGACTACCTGAGCGAACACTCGCGCGCGAGGATAGTGAGGATAGTCTTCAACGAGGATAATGATCTCCCGCTGGCCATAGAGTTCAACAGGAAGGATGACTCCTTCAAGGGATTCACCATAGCCATAGGCAAGCCCCATATAAGGAGCAACGGAGACGATTGAGACCGTTGCCTTATATTTTATGCCCTAGCACTTTCTAACGGGAGGCGACAGGTTTTAAACGGTTTTTCACAATGACCTTCGGTGAGTGAGATGAAGAAGGGAGGCCTGCTTGCAATCATACTCCTCGTTGCTCTGCTGAGTCCCCCCGCTACATCAGCCGCATCAACAAAGCCCCTCGTTGTGGCAACGATAGCACCCCTCGCAGGGATAGTTAAGGACGCCTTTGGGGATTCGGTTCAGGTTGTTTACCTCATTCCCCCGGGCATTGACCCCCATGAGTACCAGCTCACTGCCAAGCAGATAGCACTCCTCCAGAGGGCAGACGTCATAGTGACGACCGACGGTCACCTTCCGGTCGAGAAGAAGATAGCCGAGCTGCAGGCAGAGGGAACTATAAAGGGGAAAGCCCTCTTTGCGGACGATTACGCGAGGGAGGGCTTCCGTTACCTGACTGAAAGATGGTACACCGGCAAGGACAACCCTCACGGTGTCTGGCTGGATCCCACCAATGCATTAGCAATAGCGAAGGCAACTGAGAAGGCACTTGAAGAGATTGACCCGGCAAACGCCAACATATACGCCATGGAATACAATAACTTTCAGGAGAGGGTGAACGCGATAGTTAAGGCCTACCGAGCTCTCGTGGGGCACAACAAAACGGCGGTCATACAGATGCCTCCCGACCAGTACGCAATAGAGTGGCTCGGAATAAAGGCCGTCGCCGCCATAAAGCCCGAGGAGGAGGCTCCTGCAGTGGGGGTTGACAACCTGCTACCGGAGGCTGCAAACTCCAGCCTGATAGTTTACGGCGTTGACAGCCCCGATCAGCTGAAGAAAGCCGCCTTTGAACTCGCAGAAAAGAGCGGAAAACCCATCGCAGGGATAATAGTCTTCGGAACGGATGAGCCCTACACGAAGCTCTTGATAAAGAACACCGCCGCGATCTTAGAGGCCATCACCGGAAAGGGGCCCATCGAAAAGCCAGTTCAGGGCCCAAACGTTGGAACCTACGTCATCGTCTCCCTCGTTGTTGGACTCGTACTCGGAACCGCGATCGGTGTTGTTTTGAAGAAGTGAGCCGTTTCTATTTTCTTTTGAACAGTTCCGGAGAAATAAACGGGGAGAGAGAATCACTCCCTCCTGTAGGGAATTCCGTCCCACTTTGGCGGCCTGGCCCTGCCTATTATACCCGCCACCACTATAAGGGTCACCACGTAGGGCAGTGTCGCTATGAACTGCCAGGGAATCGCCCCGGCGAGCCACGGGTTGCTCTGTATATATATTGCTAGATTGTCGAAGAATCCGAAGATGAAGCCCCCCACAAGGGCCACTAGTGGATTCCAACCACTGAAGACCATGTTGGCCAGCGCTATGAATCCCCTTCCCGCGGCTATCGTTTTTGTGACGGTTCCAAGCCAGTCCACGCTCAGGTAAGCTCCGGCAACCCCTGCCAGCGCCGACGCTATCAAAACCGCGGTGAAGCGATAGAGCTCAACGTTTATCCCAAGTGCGTCGGCCGCCTCAGGGTTCTCACCGACGGAGCGGATGCGCAGGCCAAAAGGCGTCTTGAAGAGCACCCACCAGGCTATGAACGCGACCACAAAAGTTATCGGAACCATTGGACTCAGAGAGTTGCCGAAGGCGTCCATCCAGAGGGGGGTTATCTGGGCGTAGCTCGGAACCTGGTGCTGCCCTGCCGTGCCCCAGTAGGCGAGGATTCCGAAGGCGACACCGCCGTAGCCAATGAGGTTTATACCTATACCCGGTATGACATGGTCGCCTTTGAGGTAGACTGTTATCACGCCGTGGACAACCCCAAGGGCGATGCCGGTCAGTGCTCCCCCGAGCAGGCCGACCCAGCCACTGTGGGCGGCCTCTGCAAAGATTGTCCCGAAAAACGCTGAGAGCATCAGTATTCCCTCGTAGCCTATGTTGACCACGCCAGCCCTCTCGCTTATCGCCGCCCCGACGCTGGTGAGGGCTATGGGCACCATGGCCGCGAGTGACCCGAGGAGGAGGCTGACTATCATCGTCCCGTTCACTGTGATCCCCTCCTAAAGAGCCTTGCGAAGAGGTCGAGCAGTCCAGGAACGGCAACGGCCACGATGATTATTCCCTCAATGACCTTTACCATCTCAAGCGGAACACCCGTCTGCTGCATCTGGGTGGCGCCAGCGTTAAGGGCACCAAAGAGGATCCCGGCGAAGATTATTCCGAGGGGATGATCCCTGCCGACGAGGGAGACGCCTATTCCGTCGAAACCGTAGCCGTAGACATTGGCCAATCCCTGACTTATCGAGTAGTTTGGAGGTATACCCATTACCTGAACCGCACCCGCCAACCCGGCTGTCATTCCACCGATGAGGAAAGACCATATCATAGCGGTCTTGGGATTTATTCCACCGTATTCCGCCGCTCTCGGATTTTGGCCGCTGGCCCTGAGCTCGTAGCCGAGCCTCGTGTGCCACATTATAATGTAGACCACTATGGCGGTTAGCACCGCTACGATGAAACCCAGCGAGAGCGTGGAGTTCTGAACGAGGAGTGGGAGCCTCGCCCCAGGGGGTATAGATAACGTGCTGTTGGGGTTGTCTGGGTTGGCTAGGACACTGAGGGCCATCCAGCCGGCGAGATAGAAGGCTATCCAGTTGAGCATTATCGTCGAGATGACCTCGTGAACACCGCGGTAAACCTTGAGGGCCGCGGCCGGAAGCATCCAGAGGGCACCGATAAGCAGTCCGCCGAGTAGTCCGGCGAGAGGGTTTTGGAATATCTGTGTCACCCCAATGGCGGTAATGGCACCGAAGTAAACCGAACCCTCCGCGCCTATGTTGAAAAGACCCGTCCTTGAACCGATGGCGAAGGTTATAGCCGTGAGCATAATGGGGGTGGACTTGCTGAGGGTCTCAGCGAAGTTTCCCACTGAGCCAAAGGAGCCCTCTAAGAGGGCCTTGTATGCTGTGATGGCATCGTAACCGCTGAGCCAGAGCACTATCGCACCAACAAGGGCACCTATCAGTATCGCGAGAACGCTCTCGGTCAGGGGTTTCCAGTAGCCGCGAAGCTCGTCTGAGAAGCTCATTCCTTAACACCCCCCATCATGAGACCTATCTGCTCCTCCGTCACCTCATGGGGCTTGACGATTCCCATAAACTGGCCCTCGTACATTATGGCCATTCTATCGCTGAGCTGGAGAACCTCGTCGAGGTCCGCTGAAACGAGGAGAACCGCCTTATCCCCATCCCTCAGCTTGACCAGGTAGTTTCTGATGTACTCGGTTGATGCAACGTCCACACCACGGGTCGGTTGTGATGCTATGATCAGCTCTGGTTTCTTGCTAACCTCCCTCGCTACGATGAGCTTCTGCTGGTTTCCGCCGCTGAGAGACTTAACCGGCGACTTAACGCCGGGAGCATTTATGTCAAACTCCTCTATCAGGCGTTTCGTGTGTTGCTCCACGTTCTTCCAGTCCATAAGCCCGGCCCTTGAGAACTCTTTTCTCCACTGCATACCGAGTATGGCGTTCTCCATAACGGTCATATCGAGAACCAACCCCATGTGGGTTCTGTCCTCGGGGGTGTGGGATATACCCATATCGTATAGTTCCTTGGGCCCCTTGCCCGTTATGTCCACGCCGTTCACTTTCACCCTGCCCTTTTCCACCTTCCTCAGTCCTGTTATGGCCTCTATCAGCTCACTCTGTCCGTTGCCCTCGACGCCGGCTATTCCGAATATCTCTCCTGCCCTGACCTGGAAGGAGAGCCCCCTCACTGCTTCTTCACCGCGGTCGCCCTTGACCCATAGGTTCTCAACGTGGAGGATGGCCTCCCCGGGTTCCTTGGGCGGCTTTTCTATCCTCAGGACAACGTCCCTGCCCACCATCATCCTGGCGAGGAGTTGCGGCGTCGCTTCCTCCGTTTTAACGGTGCCTATAACCTCTCCCCTCCTGATGACGGTTACCCTGTCGGTTATCTCCATGACCTCGTTGAGCTTGTGGCTGATGAAGATGATGGTCTTTCCCTGGCTCTTTAGCTTTCTTAGGACGTCGAAGAGCTCCTTGACTTCTATCGGGGTCAAAACGGCGGTGGGTTCATCGAGTATGAGGAGGTCGATATCCCTGTAGAGCATCTTAAGTATCTCGATCCTCTGCTGAACTCCCACTGGAAGGTTCTCAACAGGCACATCAAGCGGAACTTGGAAGTTGAGTTCATCCATAAGTTTTTGGAGCTTTTTTCTGGCCTTATCGACGTCTATCCTTGAGAAAAGGCCGTGGCCCTCCATTCCGAGGATTATGTTCTCAAGAGCGTTGAACACTTCAACGAGGGTGAAGTGCTGGTGGACCATCCCAATTCCGTTAGTCAGGGCATCAGCGGGACTCTTAAAGTGGACCTCCCTACCGTTCAAAAGGATAGTCCCCTTCGTGGGTTTGAGCATACCGAAAAGGATCTTCATTAGGGTCGTTTTTCCGGCCCCATTCTCACCGAGAAGACCGAGTATCTCGCCATTGTAAACCTTAACATCGACCCCCTTGAGGGCCTTGGTTCCATCGGGATAAACCTTGACGATGTTTCTCATCTCGAGCAAAGGGGTCTCCTCTTCCACGGGATCACCTCCAGGAACAAAGTAAAGAAAAGGGGATCAGTGTTTGTGGGTCTTATAGTATTCAAGGCCCCAGTAGGCACCGAAGCGGTAGCCACCCTCGAACTTGTAGAGAACCGGTATCTCCATACCGAGGACGATTCCTATCGTGTCCTTGTGGTCGTTGAGCGCTATGAGTGAGGCCAGTGCACCCGCGAGTGCAGAACCCTCATTCTCCTTGAAGAGAACCATCTGAACGTTGTGCGGCATGTTTGGATCATAGCCATCTATGAGAACGAATCTCTGCTTGGGATACTCCTGGGCGACCTTCTTGACCGCATTGGTCATCATGAAGCCGACGGCGATGATTATGTCGTACTGACCTGTCTTGGCGAGGCTCTGGAGATTGGGGTAGTAGTCGTTCGGGCTGTTGCTCTGGAGCTGGGTGAGCTGAAGTCCAAGGTCTTTGACGGCCCTCTCAGCACCCATGTAGGCCATATCGTTGAAGCTCAGGTCACCCCTGCCACCGACGTCGAAGACAATTGCTATTTTCTTCGTGTTCTGCCTCTCGTTGAGGGTCTTGTTAAAGTAGGTTTCTGGCTTGGGGTTGCTCTTGGCCCATTCCCTTCCAAGCGTCTCCATAGTGCTGAGGTTCTTGGCGTTTCTGAGCTGGGTTATCTCGTCTTTGTTTATGGCCATCGGGACGACTATCTTGCCGCTCACTATCTCCTGCTGGAGCTGGTCAACCGCCTGCCATATCCAGGCCGGAATCTGATGGCGGGTCTCGTTGAGGTAATTGAGGAGTTGCTGCTCGTTCTGGAAGCCGAGCTCTTGAAGCTTCTTCTGTTTGACATCAGGTGGGAGTGAGTCGAACATGGCCTTTACGTCCTGGAGGGTGCTGAGCTTAACGCCTCCGTCTTTGAGACCGAGCTCAACAACGCCGCCTCTGAACTGGTTTTCCTCCGCTTCCTTAACCGCATCGTAGACACCGACGTCAACGCGCTTCATCATCGATGCAATTATAACACCGGGCTTAATCCAATCCTGGGCAGAGTCAACACCTATGGCAAAGGGTGGGCCCATCTTCTTGTTGTTAGCCTTGAGATAATCTGAAACTGCCTCAAAAACACCAAGTCCGGTTCCGCCTGCGACCTGGTAGATTACCCAAGCACCCTGCTGGAGCTGTGCCTGAGCCGCCTGCTTGCCCTTCGCGGGGTCACTGAAGGATCCGGTGTAGGTGTAGAGGATGTTTATCTTAGTGGGGGTTGGACTGTTCGTAGCAGTTGGATTGCTGGTTGAGTTGCTCCCATTTATACAACCACTGGCCACAACACTAAGGGCCATGAGACCTATCAAAAAGATGCTTAGCCACTTCTTCATATGGACACCCCGAAAGTTTTCGAGTGTTGCTTCCTGTAACAGGATAAATACTTTACGGTTTCACCAGATCACCGAAAATCCAGAAAAGATTTTAACCATTATGTAAAACTCCCTACCATGTTGAAGAGAATAGCGGAACTGGATTCGGGAGTCGTTTTAATAACGGGCAACGGGAAAAAACTCGCAAGGATATACCTCAACTCCTGGGCACGGAGAGGGATGCGTATTCTTGCCGAGTACCTGCCATTCCAGGTTGATGGGGAGGTATACATAGGCTCCCCCATGGAGGGGGAGAACTTTGACGCATACCTCGTGGTTAACCCCCTCTCAAGGCCAAAAGAAGATAAGGAAGCCCTTTACGGGTGGCTTTCAGAACACAGGGGCAGGTTGGTCCTCCTCTATGAGGGAAAGTATATAAAGGATTCAATAACACGCTACAGAATTAAGGACTCCATCGATTACTTAATCGCATACAAGAGGGAGACAGCTGGCTTCGAGCAGGTTGACGTTATGAGACTTGAAAACGGACGCGTTGTCGAGAGCAAAACCTACATAAAGAGATACTGATGAGAATGCCAACTCACGCCCGATGACGAGTGGCTTCGGGACTGAACGGTGATGACACCAGCTATCGCCGAGGGCTTTATATACCGTGTCTCCCTCTATCCTCCGGGTGAGAAAGGTGTTCGGGAAGCTCAGGGAGAAGCTCAAGAAGTTCTCAAAGCAGGTCGAGGAGAAGGTCGAGGAGGAAGGGAAGATCCTCCAAGAGGGAACCCCCCAGGAGAAGAAGGGCTTTCTTGAAAAGCTCCTGCAGGTCGAGATAAAGGAGAATGATATAAAAGAGGCACTCGACGAGCTGGAGCTTGAACTCCTCGAAGCAGACGTTACCCTTGAAACCGTTGAGGCCCTGCGCGAGAAGATAAAGGAGAAGCTCGTCGGCAGAAAAGTTCGCATCGGCACCAACAAGGGTAGGATGATAGAGGAGGCCCTACGCGAGGCCGTTCTCGAAATCCTGACCCCCAAGAAGAGAGTGGATCTCCTAAGGGAAATAAGGTTGAAGGAGGGGAAGCCCTTCGTCATAGCCTTCGTCGGCTTCAACGGCTCCGGGAAGACCACCACAATAGCGAAGCTTGCCCACTGGCTCAAGAAGAACGGCCTGAGCGTCGTTATCGCGGCAAGCGACACCTTTAGAGCTGGGGCAATAGAGCAACTCGAAGAGCACACAAAGCGCGTTGGGGTGAAGGTCATAAAGCACGACTACGGCGCAGACCCTGCCGCTGTGGCCTACGACGCAATTCAGCACGCTAGGGCGAGAAACGTTGATGTAGTCCTCATAGACACCGCGGGAAGGAACGAACTCAACAGGAACCTCATGGACGAGATGAAGAAGATAGTCAGGGTGGCAAAGCCTGACCTCATACTCTTTGTCGGCGACAGCCTGAGTGGGAACGCGGTCGTTGAGCAGGCGAAGCAGTTCAATGATGCCGTCAGGATAGATGGAGTCATACTGACGAAGCTAGACGCAGACGCGCGCGGTGGAGCGGCACTAAGCATAAGCAACGCGATAGGTGCTCCAATCCTCTTCGTCGGCGTCGGCCAAGGCTACGACGACCTCAGGCCATTCGACGAGAGGTGGTTCGTGGACAGGATTTTTGGGGAGGGGGTGACTCCCAATTCTTTTCCCTCAGCAGCTGACGGCGAGTGCTCCCGGTATTAGCTGACCTCCTCCCCGCCCTAAAGGGCGAAGCTTTCAGAAGACAATGTAAAATCATGAGCGGAACTCCCACACAGGAAAGAAGAAAAGGTAGAGGAGCGAGCGGAGCTCCATGGATTCACTCACCATCTATTAACACCATAAGGCTGTGAGTTCAGCCGCTATTGTCATATCCAGTTCTCAAAAGAATTGTGTCTTTCTCAACATAATACTCACTGATAGCCCCCCTATTATAGGCAAGTACAAGCTCCCAGACCGCTGCAAAAATAATGGAAAGAACATGTAGAATGAATTCCTTAGGACTCATTAACTTTACCTCCTCTTGGGAGGCTATCTTCACGAGTGCGTCTTAGATCCCCAGTTACCCCACGCTAGGTAGTGATCGTACATATCCCAGCCACTGTGGATTACTAAATGTTGTATGTCATATCCATCCCACACATATCCTGTGCAAATATAAAAACAAATCGACACAGTTGCATGCTCGAGTTCATACATTTCCATTCAAGATTTCCATAACCTCTTCAAAATCCACCCTCGCTGTCATGTCTATGTTTATCGGCGTCACGCTGACCTTCCGCTCGACTTTTAGGGCGTGAGCGTCTGTTCCAGGCTCGAACTCCTTCAAAAGCCTCCCCACTATCCAGTAATAGGGGTTGCCCTTGGGGTCGATCCTCTCCTCAACAGTCGGACAGTAGCGTTTTTTGGAGAGGCGGGTTATCTCGACCGACGTTTCAGGCGTCGCGTCGCTCGGCACGTTGACGTTAAGTATGTGAGTCCCCTCCGGAAGGCCATTCTTCAGGATGGAACCCGCTATCCTCCTCAGGAAGTCAGCAGAAACCGAGAAGTCAACTCCCTCTCCTTCGCCGAGCGTTTTCTTCCACTCCACCTCCAAGCTGATAGCTATGCTCGGTACGTCATGGGTTGCGGCTTCTATGGCGGCAGAAGCCGTTCCAGAGACGGTTATCTCTGTGCTCAGGTTCTCACCGAGGTTTATGCCACTAACGGCCAGGTCAAAGCTTCCAAAGCGGGCAATGGCAAAGACAACGCAGTCCGTCGGCGTTCCATCTATGCCATACGCTATTTTGGCACCGGGGACGTTTATTCGCCTGGCCCTTATAGGTCTGTGAAGCGTCATCGCCCTCCCGCTGGCGCTCATCTGAAAGAGCGGTGCAACCACGTAGACCTCTCCCAGTTCACTCAGGGCTTTAACTGCCGCACGGATTCCGTTCGAGTAAATCCCATCATCATTGGTCAAGAGGATTCTCGGCATGGTACAGGCTCAACCTCACCTTTAAAAACCCTATCCACAAGCCGGCCCTTAGGTGAGAAAATGACCTACTGGACGAGTGAGGACAACGTGGTCGGAAAACCTGGAACTGCACTCTTCATAATCCTCCCAACGATAGGCTGCTACCGCTTCCGCATCGGAGAGGCCTGCTACATGTGCGCCTACCCAACGGCCGCACCGAAGGTGAGGTGGAGTCAGGAGGAAATAGTTGACTACGTTAAAGAAGCGCTGAAGAAAATAGAGGGCAAAAAAGACCCCTTTGCTGTTAGGATGTTCACCTCAGGCTCCTTCCTCGACAACGGCGAGCTGAAGGCAGAAACACGTAGAAAAATCTTTGAAATCCTTGCTGGGATTAACGAGGTCAAGGAAATTGTCATTGAGAGCAGGAGCGAGCTTGTGAGATATGAGGCTGTTAAAGAGCTTGCCGATATCGTCCCGGACAGGCATTTCGAGGTTGCCATCGGCCTGGAGACAGCAAACGACGATATAGCCGACGTCTCAATCAACAAGGGCAACACCTTCGAGGACTTCATTAAGGCGGCAGAGACAACCCACAAAGCGGGAGCGAAGGTAAAGACATATCTCCTGCTCAAGCCAATATTCCTGAGCGAGAGAGACGGGATTAGGGACGCCAAGGAGAGCATAATCAAGGCCGAACCCTACACCGACACTTTCTCGATCAACATAACCGACATCCAAAAGGGGACGCTCTACGAGAGGCTCTGGGAAAGGAAGGAGTACCGCCCGCCGTGGCTCTGGAGTGCGGTTGAGATCCTCCTGTGGGCCAAGAGGAAGTTCCCAGAGAAGAGGATCCTCAGCGATCCCGTTGGGGCGGGTTCAAGACGTGGTCCCCACAACTGTCTGACTGACTACGACAGGACGATAGGCAGGGCCATAAAGAGGTTCTCTGCAACCCAGGACATAAGCCACATAGAGGAACTCAGACCGGAATGCAGCGAGAGGTGGCGCTACATAGTGGAAAACGGCCTCCTCGACTGGCAACTGGTTATGTGGTGATTTCTCTCGGTTCTTTCCAGTTTTCTTCTCCGGCTCTGGTAGCCCCCTTCCATGCTCTTTCGATGGACATAGATGGGTATCCACGAAAGCTTTAAATGTTGACAAACGTAAACAGAGGTAGCAGATTGCAGGTGATGACTATGGCGAACGTCGAAGGAAAAACCGTTGTTGTGAAGGAGAACTACCTAGTGACCGGCAAAGCGAAGGGCGTCGTTGAAATCGACGTCGACACTTTTCTCTGCAAAGGCTGCGGAATCTGCGTCGAGATGTGCCCAAGAAAGGTCTTCGAGTGGAGCAAGGAGCTGAGCGAAAAGGGCGTGCACTATCCCATTCCCGTCAACGCCGAGAAGTGCGTCAAGTGCAAGCTCTGTGAGCTGCTCTGCCCGGATTTTGCCATCGCGGTAAGGTGGTGAGAATGATAATCCGCGGCGACGAGCCGGAGCAGATACGGCTCCTACGGAAGCTCTACAAACCTGGCAACTACTTCATGCAAGGCAATGAGGCAGTATCCTACGGGGCAATCTTCGCGGGATGCCGCTTCTACGCAGGCTATCCGATAACTCCGTCGAGCGAGATAGCGGAGACGATGGCTCGCGAGCTACCTAAACTTCACGGCTACTACCTTCAGATGGAGGACGAGATAGGTAGCATAGCAGCGATGGTAGGTGCCTCGTGGACGGGCTTTAAGGTGATGACCGCAACCTCTGGCCCCGGTTTCAGCCTTATGCAGGAAAACCTAGGTTATGCCGCCATGACGGAAACACCGCTTGTCCTTGTTGACGTTCAGAGAAGCGGGCCGAGCACTGGACAGGCGACGAAGGGTGCGCAGGGAGACTTCTTCCAGGTGAGGTGGGGGACCCACGGCGATCACCCAATGGTCGCTGTTTCTCCAACGGGCGGACAGGACGCCTTCTGGGAGATCATTAGAGCCTTTAACATCGCCGAAAAGCTGAGAACGCCTGTGGTTTTCCTCTTCGATGGAGTTTTGGCCCATACAAGGGAGCAGGTAAGGATTCCAGACGTTGAGGAGGTTGAGATAACCTATCGCAAGCTCCCGGCCAACGAGGAGGAGGGAAAACTGCCCTTCGGAGACCCACACGGCGACGGTGTTCCGCCGATGCCGCTTTTCGGCCACGGCTACTTCACGCACGTAACCGGCTCCACTCATAAGGAGAACGGGCTGAGGGATGTTTACACGCCCGAGGTTCACGACAAACTCGTTAGAAGGCTTCACCGGAAGATAGAACAAAACAGGAACGTTTACGAGAAGTATGAGGAGCACTTCACGGACGATGCCGAAATCCTCGTGGTCAGCTGGGGCGTAACAGCCCGTCCAGCCCTTGGAGCCGTCCTCAAGGCCAGGGAGGAGGGGATAAAGGCGGGACTCTTCGTTCCCAAGACCGTCCATCCGTTCCCGGGGGAGAAAATGAGGGAACTCGGAAAGAAGGTCAGAGCTGTTCTCGTCGCCGAGATGAACCTCGGACAGATGATAATTGAGGTCGAGCGCTACCTCAACGACGACGTCCTGCTTAAGGGCGTCAACAGGATAGGCGGCGTCCCGCTGACTGTTGAGAAAATCCTACGCGAGATAAGGGGTGTTGCCTGATGGCCAAGGAGATTTACTCGAAGTACCCGCTCATCAAGTACCTCCGTAAGGAGGCCTTGCCCACGGCCCTCTGTCCCGGCTGCGGTGGCGGAACAGTTCTAAACGCCTTCGCCAACGCGGTCGACGGGCTAAAGATAGACCCAAAGGACCTCGTGGTCGTCAGCGGAATCGGCTGTTCGGCCTGGATAGCCTCACCTTACTTCCTAGCCGACACACTCCACACGACCCACGGCAGGGCGATAGCCTTCGCCACCGGCGTTAAGGTCGGCCTGCCGGACAAGAAGGTCGTCGTCATAAGCGGTGACGGTGATCTGGCGAGCATAGGCGGGAACCACCTTCTCCACGCCGCAAGGAGGAACATCGACATAACGGTCATCCTCGTCAACAACTTCATCTACGGAATGACCGGCGGACAACTGGCTCCCACTACGCCCTTCGGCGCAAAAACCACCACCAGCCCCTACAGGAACATCGAGCACCCACTTCAGATAAGTGAGACGATCGCAGCGGCCGGGGCAAGCTATGTTGCCAGATGGACAACGGCCCACGTCTATCAGCTGATAGATAGCATCAAGAAGGCTCTCCAAGTTAGGGGCTTCTCGCTCGTGGAGGTTATATCCCAGTGCCCCGTCCAGTACGGAAGGAGGAACAGGATGAAAGAACCCGCGGAGATGCTCCGCTGGTACCTCAAGAACAGTGTGCCGCTCAACAAGGCTAAGAAAATGTCACCGGAGGAGCTTGAGGGCAAGTTCATCATCGGTGAGTTCGTGAACAGGGAGAAACCTGAGTTCGTCACCGAGCTGAACAAGCTCATAGATGAGGTTCAGGAACACTTTGGGTTGAAGGGGGAGTGAAAGATGCAGATTAGGTTTGCCGGCATAGGCGGCCAGGGTGTCGTCCTGGCAGGCGTCATCCTCGGGGAGGCCGCGGCCATTGAGGGGCTGAACGTCCTCCAGACCCAGGACTACAGCTCAGCCAGCAGGGGCGGCCACTCGATAGCGGACGTCATAATCTCAAAGGAACCGATCTACGATGTGATAGTCACAAAGGCTGACGTTCTTGTAGCTCTGGCCCAGCTCGGCTACGACACCGTTAAGGACGAGCTTAAGGAGGGCGGCCTGCTTATTATAGACACCGACCTTGTGAAGCCCAAGGGGAACTACATAGGCGCCCCCTTCACGAGGCTCGCCGAGGAGAACACGGGGCTGGCCCTAACAGTAAACATGGTCGCTCTGGGTTACCTCGTTGCGAAGACAGACGTCGTGAAGAGGGAGAGCGTTGAAGAGGCCATCAGGAGGCACGTTCCCAAGGGGACCGAGGAGATAAACATCCGGGCCTTCAGCGTTGGGTATGAGGAGGGACGGAGGTGATTGAGATATTGTCAGAGAACACTCATCCCAGAGGCAGGATCTACCGGGTGGCCGTAGAAGGGAGAGAATGTACTATACTTGTAACACACATGCACTGGAAAGGGCACGCCGATGGAGGCTCAATGTGAACGATATACTCCAGACCATATTGGAGCCGGCAGAAGTGATTACAGGGCATCACAGCAGGTTCATCGCACACCATCCCACGAATGGGCACCTAATAAGGGTGATCTATGAATATGACGAAGGCGTCCTTGTGATTGTGACGGTTTACCGACCCAGAAAGGAGAGATATTACCGAGGTGGTGGGATTTATGAAGATAGAGTACTCGGAAGATGCTGACATTTTGGTCATCCGCCTGAAGGATGACCAAATCGTGGATTCCATAGATCTAGAGGAGGGCGTGATAGCCCACCTCAACGAAAAGGGGGAGGTAGTTGAGATAGAGATTCTCGACGCTTCCAAGGCCGTGGATTTCCACGAGCTGATAGTCCGTATCCCGAGCGGGGTGGTAGCATGAAATATCCGTTTCCAACTGGAAAATTTGACTTCATCCAGGGCGATGAGGCCATAGCGAGGGCGGCCATCTTAGCCGGCTGTCGCTTCTACGCAGGCTACCCGATAACGCCCGCAAGCGAGATATTTGAGGCGATGGCCCTCTACATGCCACTTGTCGATGGGACAAGCATACAGATGGAGGACGAGCTTGCGAGCATAGCTGCGATAATCGGAGCCTCCTGGGCCGGTGAAAAGGCGATGACCGCTACATCTGGTCCGGGCTTCTCTTTGATGCAGGAAAACCTAAGCTACGCGGTGATGACCGAAACGCCGATAGTCGTCGTCAACATGATGCGTGGCGGGCCCTCAACCGGTCAGCCCACGTTTCCTGCCCAAGGTGACATGATGCAGGCCATCTGGGGAACACATGGCGACCATATGCTCGTTGTTATGAGTCCATCAACCGTTCAGGAGGCCTTTGACCTGACCATCAAAGCCTTCAACATCGCCGAGAAGTACAGGACGCCGGTTGTCATTCTTGGCGATGCCGAGATTGCCCACATGCGCGAGCGCGTTTACATCCCCAACCCGGACGAGGTTGAGATAACCTATCGCAAGCTCCCGGCCAACGAGGAGGAGGGAAAACTGCCCTTCGGAGACCCACACGGCGACGGTGTTCCGCCGATGCCAATATTTGGAAAGGGTTACCGGACCTACGTCACCGGATTAACCCACGACGAGAGCGGCCATCCTAGGACGGTTGAGCCCGAAGTCCAGCAGAAACTCATCGGCAGGATATACCGCAAGATACTTGACCACAAGGACGACATAATCGACTATGAGGAGTACGGGCTTGAGGACGCTGAGATAGCGATAATCAGCACCGGTATAGTCTCGCGCTCCGCGATAAGGGCCGTCAAAATGCTTCGTGAGAGGGGCGTTAAAGCCGGTCTCCTCAAGCTCAATACCGTCTGGCCCTTCGACTTCGACATGATCGAAGAGCTTGCAGAGGGCGTGAGGAAGATATACGTGCCCGAGATGAACATGGGACAGCTCTACCACCTCGTCAAGGAAGGTGCCAACGGAAAGGCCGAGGTGGAACTCATAGCGAAGATAGGCGGCGAGGTTCACACGCCGATGGAGATCATAGAAAGGGTGGTGGGATGATGTACATGAAGTCCGCTTACGATGTGCGCGACAAGTACCTCCGGAAGGAGATGCTCCCGACGATGTTCTGCCCGGGATGCGGGATTGGCTCGGCCTTACAGTTCACGCTCCGCGCGATAGACGACCTCGGCCTCAGCCAGGACGAGATAGTCTGGGTCAGCGGAATCGGTTGCTCCTCGCGCGTTCCAGGTTACGTAAACTTCGACGGCCTGCACACGACCCATGGGAGGGCGTTAGCGTTTGCGACGGGCATAAAGCTCGCCAACCCAGACCTCAAGATAATCGCCTTCATGGGCGATGGAGATACGGCGGCAATAGGTGGAAACCACTTCATCCACGCCATAAGGAGAAACCTTGACGTTACCGTGATACTCATCAACAACTTCACCTACGGAATGACAGGCGGCCAGGTGGCTCCAACCACACTCAAGGGACTGAAGGGAACCACCGCCCCCTACGGTCAGTTCGAGAACCCCTTTGACATAGCCGGCCTTGCAGTCGCCGCCGGGGCCAACTACGTGGCGAGATGGAGCGTCTTCAACTACCTCCAAGGCATGAACAGTATCAAGAAGGCACTCCAAAAGGAGGGTTTCTCGCTCGTTGAGTTCTTGAGTCCGTGCCCGGTGAGCTTTGGAAGGAGGAACAGGATGAAGACCTCGCCGGAGCTTCTCCGCTGGTACCAGAAGATAACAGTTCCCATAAACAAGGCTAAGAAAATGTCACCGGAGGAGCTTGAGGGCAAGGTCGTCATCGGCGAATTTGCGGACAGGGACAGGCCCGGCCTCGTCAGGGCCTACCGCGATTACATAAAGCGCGCGAAGAAGACCGCGGGGTGGGAAGAATGAGAAAGGAAGTCCTCTTCAGCGGTTTCGGCGGTCAGGGTGTCATTTTGGCCAGCGTCATCCTTGGAAGGGCCGCTGCCGTCTATGAAGGTCTCTATGCGGTTCAGACCCAGGCCTACGGCCCGGAGTCGAGGGGAGGCGCGAGCAAGGCCGAAGTGGTTATAAGCGACGAGCCGATAGACTATCCAAAGACGATTCACCCGGACTACGCGGTGTTCTTCTCGCAGGAGGCCTACAGCAAGTACCTCCACACCGTCAAAGAGGGGGCGAAGGTGATAGTCGAGAAGGATCTCGTTCCCCACCGCGACCCCGAGTTCGAGAAGAAGCTCGACCTCATAGCCCTCCCACTGACGGAGATAGCGGAGGAGACGACGGGACTGAGCCTCACCATGAACATCTTGACCCTGGGGGTTCTAACGGAGTGGACCGGCCTGGTGAGCAGAGACGCGATAGAGAAGGCGGTCTTGGATGCGGTTCCCCACGGGACAGAGGGGATAAACAGAAGGGCTTTGCTTAAGGGCGTTGAGCTTGGAGAGAAGGCTAAAAACGGGGAGCTTTGATTTTTTCTTTCCTCCCAAAAACTTATCAATCAGGACCATCCATTTCTTACCATGATAACTAATGAGACCAAGGACAAGGTCTGGCACGGGAGGGTAAAACTCGCCGACAGCTTCTTCAAGCGCTTCCGAGGTTTAATGCTGGTCAAGAACGTCGATCACGCCCTTGTTTTCGTCCTGCCCGCTGAAACGAAAGCCAACGCCTCCATTCACATGTTCTTCATGCTGAATGACATCGACGTTATCTGGATGGACTCAACAAGGCGCGTCGTGGACTTCAAACGGGCCAGAAAATGGCGCCTTTACTCCCCAAAGAAGCCCGCGAAATACATAATCGAGGGACCGGTGGGACTGATAAGAACCCTCGAAGTTGAGGAGGGTGACCTGATAGACTGGTCGCCGACAGAAGACAGGGAAAAAGCCGTCCCGGTTAAGTCTCTGATTCCGGGAAAAATCGACCTGAACGGCTCGAACAACGGCATGGCGATGGCCGAGAGTGTGAGGGAAATGAGAGCCGAGCTGCCACAGTCAGGGAAAGGTTAAAGACCCGAGAGAACTTTTTACCGTTGGATACTCACAAAAATTCTCGAGGGGATCATTCCAAATAGAATTTTTCAGAACTCAAACTCAACCCCGTTCTCATCTCCCTCCCAGAGCACTATGCGATGGAGCTTAACCTCCTCCGGGAGCCTCTTCTCCACCTCACCAGCTATCCACAAAGCCACGTTTTCCGTCGTTGGGTTGTCAAAGAGCCTGTTCAAGTTCCTGTGGTCGAGCTTTTTAATGACTTCATTAACGATGGCCCTCAGTTGGAGGAAGTCTATCACATAGCCGTTCCCCAGCGGGCCCTCAACCGCTATTTCCAGCCTAAAGGTGTGTCCGTGTATCTCCTCGGGTTTGCCGTCTATGACGACAGCGTGGGCCGCCTCGAACTTGAAGCGCTCGACGACGCGGGATTTCATCTTTCACACCGAAAACCAAACCACCCCAACACTTTAAATCTTTGGGGTGGTACTCGTGATAGTTAGGGAAACCGGCGGCCTCAAGAAAGTTAGGTGACGATGACGACCCACGACAGAGTAGTGATGCTAACGCACGGCGAGTTGAACTACCCGAGAGCGCAATAATTGTTAGGACAGGGGACTCCCACTGGGAAAGCGATTTTATATCAAACCCTACATATTTTCTCCCATACTTAATAACCCATCGTAATGTTTAAAACCCGCAGGTCTTATAAGGCCCCGGACACACAGCCGGACGGTGGTTAGAATGGTCAGATACATGGTTACTTCCGCTCTTCCATACGCCAACGGACCGATTCACGCGGGGCACCTTGCGGGGGCTTACCTTCCAGCGGACATCTTCGTGCGCTATCTAAGACTCAAGGGGGAGGAAGTGCTCTTCGTCTGTGGAACCGATGAGCATGGAACACCGATAACCTTCCGCGCGCTCAAGGAGGGCAGAAGCGCGAGGGAGATCGTTGACGAGTTCCACGAGCACATAAAGACAACCTTTGAGCGGGCCAAGATAAGCTTTGACTACTTCGGGAGAACCGAGCTTCCGGTTCACTACCGGGTAAGCCAAGAATTCTTCCTAAAGGCACTCGAAAACGGCCACCTTGTGAAGAAGGTCAGCAAGCAGGCTTACTGCGAGCACGATAAGATGTTCCTGCCGGATAGATACGTCATCGGAACCTGCCCGTACTGTGGAGCAGAAAACCAGCGCGGAGACCAGTGTGAGGTATGCGGGCATCCACTCACGCCGGAGATACTCATTAACCCAAGATGCAACATCTGCGGCAACCCGGTAACATTCAAGGATTCAGCCCACTACTACATCCACATGGGGGACTTCCAGGAGAGGCTTAAGGAATGGGTGGAAAAGCAGGAGCACTGGAAGCCGAACGTCAGGAACACCGTTCTCGGCTGGATAAAGGAGGGTCTGGAGGAGAGAGCCATAACGCGCGATCTCGACTGGGGAATCCCGGTTCCCCTTGACGACGAGGACGTTAAGGGAAAGGTCCTCTACGTCTGGTTCGAAGCGCCAGTAGGCTACATCAGCATGACCATCGAGCACCTGAAGAGGGAGGGCAGGGAGAACGAGTGGAAGAAGTTCTGGCTCAACCTCGACGGACAGACTAGGGTCATCCACTTCATCGGCAAGGATAACGTGCCCTTCCACGCGATATTCTGGCCCGCCTTCCTCATGGCCTACGGAAAATACCGGGACGGGGAGGTTGAGGCCGACTGGCTTCTCCCTTATGACATCCCGGCCAACGAGTACCTCAACCTCGAGGGTAAAAAATTCTCAACGAGCAGGAACTGGGCGATATGGGTTCATGAGTTCCTCGACGCTTTTCCAGCAGATTATCTCCGCTACTACCTCACCGCGATAATGCCCGAAACAAGGGACAGCGACTTCAACTTCGCCGACTTCAAGGCGAAAATAAACGAGGAGCTTGTCAACAACCTCGGGAACTTCGTGCACAGGGCCATGACCTTCGTCAACCGCTACTTCGACGGCCTCGTTCCTGAAAGGGGTGAACTAAACGACCTTGACAGGCAGGCATTCGAAGAAGTCAAAAAAGCCTTCGATGAGACAGGTGAGCTGATAAGCAGGCACCACTTCAAGGACGCACTAAAGCGCGTGATGGAATTAGCAATCTTCGGAAACCGCTACTTCGACCACCAGAGGCCGTGGAAGACGGCCAAGACGGACCGCGAGAGGACGGCCACAACCGTAAACGTCTCCCTCCAGATAGTCAAGGCCCTCGGAATACTTCTAGAGCCGTTCCTTCCCGATGCCAGCGAGAAGATATGGCACCTGCTCAACATCGAGGAGCTTAAGAGGTGGGAGTTCACCGAGGTTTCAGCGGGCCACCGCGTCAGGAAAGCCAGCCCGATGTTCAGGAAGGTGACCGATGGGGAGATAATCCACTTCATCGTGAACTACATCGGAAGGGGCAATCCGGCGAGCGCCAGACTCCTCCTCGACAAATACTACAAGAGGGACGACGTCTTTAAGGTCATCTTAGAGCGCTTCGGAGAGGCAAAAAAGGAGGAAGCTTTAGCGCTCCTCGAGAGCGTCTACGGGGAAACCCCGGAAGTAAAAGGAGAAAAAACCCAAAAGGTTGGATCTCCTAAGAAAAAGGAGAAAACCAAGGAGGATGAGAAGATGAGCTATGTAAGCTTTGATGACTTCGCAAAGCTCGATTTGAGAGTTGGAAGGATAATAGAGGTCAAGGACCATCCCAATGCCGACAGACTCTACCTGGTCAAGGTCGACATAGGCGATGAGGTCAGACAGCTCGTCGCAGGGCTGAAGAAGTATTACAAGCCGGAAGAGCTTCTCAACAAGACCGTAGTTATCGTGGCAAACCTCGAGCCGAAGAAGCTTCGCGGCGTTGAGAGCCAAGGAATGCTTTTGGCAGCGGATGACGGGGAGAACGTGGCCCTGCTAATGCCAGACAAGGGAATAAAACTCGGCTCGAGGATAAGGTGAGAGCCTAAAACCTCAGCTCCACCCAGTTCTCCTTCTTTCCCCTGAGTATCTTCACGAGACCCTCCCTCTCGAGGCGCTTGAACATCCTCCAAGCCGTTGTCTTCGGCAGACCTATTGCCTCCCTAACCTCGGCCTGACTTGCCTTGCCGCCCCTATCAAGGAGGTAGAGTAGTGCCCTTCTCTCGTCGTCGTTGAGGTTAAGGTTGCCCAGCCTCTCCTCGAACTCCTCCCTGGTTGGAATCCTACCGCTGAAGCCCCTGGATTTTCTTCTGAAGGCGTATGCTAGGCCAACAAGACCACCGGCCAACAATAAGACTGTCATCAGGGCGTGGATATTCGAGGAACCCCCCGATTCTCCAGGGTTTTCTGAAGTGCTTTCGATGCCGGTCAAGGTATACGAGATGCTCTGGTTTCCAGGGGGCATCGTTATTGCGTTTCCAGCTATCTCATCGGGGATGTCGCTGAGGTCGACCACCACCGCATTCTGGGGGAGTACAATCGTAAAGGGCACCTCTGAGGAGACGTTGAGCGTCCAGACGATTCCAGCCTTTGAGGTAAGGTCCGGTGTGTAATAGGAGACGTTCACGAGGTGGCTCATTCCAGAGTAGATTAGAAGCCTTCCATTCTCCTCGTTGTAATCGAGGGGGTTTCCATCACCGTCCGTCACGATGATATTCTCGACGTGCTCCCCTAGGAGGGGTACCTCGACCTGTGAAGTGTAGTTGTCCGGGACGACGATCATATTGACTTGAACGTAGCCGTCCTCATACACCTGTAAAACTATCGATGAAATCTCGTACTGGGCCATAACCGGAAGCAATGTAAGCATGAGGACCATGAGCGCGAACGGCGCGATGAGCTTGAGCCTTGAGCCGTATTCCACCTTTATCCCCCCGAAAAAGGAACAAAGGAAAAATCATGAGTGGGCCACTATGAACTCCTCAACGTGACTGAGCAGTCCCAGGGCTATCTCAAAGTGAGCCTTTGCCTCCACGGGCTTGCCCTGCCTCAGCAGTGCCTCGCCGATCTTAATCTCCTGAACCGCGACTCTAAGCTGAAGCTCGGCGCGTTTGGTGCTAACGCCTTTCATCTTCAACCCATGAAGTGCCTTCTCATCCTTTTGGATTCTCTTCCTCATCCCGTGGAGGAAAGCTCTCTCCTTGGCCACTCTACCATTACCGTGGGTTCTTTCCAGAACGGCCGCAACCGTTCTGTGGAACTCCATTATTGTCCTCCTGTTCTTCTGGATGACGGTGAGGGCTTCGTCCCATTTGCTCTCGTTTGCAAGGGTTTTCACCTGCTGGTAGACCGGGATGAAGGCCTTGAGGCTCTCCTGGAGTCTTGTCGTGTTGTAGCCTTTTTCGTTACCGAGCTGTATCGCCTTCTCGGCTATCTTGATTCCCATCTCTCCCTTGACGAGGAAGCCCTTAACGATTTTGTCGGCGTCCTTGCGGACGAGCTGGGCGCGAAGTCCCTTCATTTCTTTATCGAGTTCAGCCTTCCTCTCACGGAAGACCTGGAAGTCCTCCTTGGCCTTCGTGAAGTTCTTCTCCTTCAGGTCATCGAGCACGGTCCTGTACGCTTGGAGGGTCGCGTTGTAGGTCATGCTGACGTTGCTCACGTCTATGCCTTTCTCCTTGGCGAACTCTATTGTCCTCCCGACGAACTTGAGGTAGCGGTTTGTGCGCTCTATCTCCGCCCTTATCTTTCCTTTAACGTTGTGGTTCTTCCCTGCGTGAATCCCTTCGAGGGCCAAACGGTAGTGGTGAAGTGTGGTCAGGCTGTCAATTATAGCATCACAGTAGTCACCGCTCCCATACTCGGAAAACGCTCTCACCTTGTACTCCTCAGCTAAGCTGTAGTTCCCGAGCACGCTGGAGTTTGCTGGCAGTTTGTCCTTAAGGGGTCCTATCTTTTTTTCCGCGAACACACTCGTCCTATTGAGAATCCTCATAAGCTCGGTTGCAACGGCCTTCTCCCTCGTGAGATTAGCAGTCTGGTTGACCGTTGGAGCCATTCCTAAGCTAGTCGTTGTGGTCGTTGTGTTTGTATTCATGTTTGCCGCCAGTCCCAGCGGAATGAGGCTCCCAAGGAGAGCCACCGCCAGAACTAGGGAAAGTGCCTTCATGCCCTTCATTGGCGTCACCGATGTTATCTGTTGCCCGAGTGTATTTTAGGAATCCGGTGGAACGAACGTTTCAGAGCGTTCCATTAGTCTCAAGCTCCCTCACTAAGAGCGCTATATTGCAGATACCCTCGAGGACGCTCCCGAAGTTTGGAACCTCACCAAATTGGGCGAATAAACTACCGAACTTCTCATGCCAGGCATCGACCTGCTCCCTTCCCTTAGCGGTGATGATGTAGATCACCCAACCCCTCTCCTTCAGTGTCTCGACCAGCTTCCACGCGTTCGTCATGTCGTTCTCATCGCGTATCTCAACGCCGTACTCTTCCCTGATCCTTTCAAACAGCTCGTTCATCCTCTCACCGGTTGGAGTTGAACGCTACCTTTTAAATCCCTTCGCATCAGATGAGCATCTTAACGGCGATTATCACGAGGAGAACAGCGAAGAGGCGCCTGATAATGGACGGTTTAACTCTATGAACGGTCAGAGCGCCGTAGTGCGCCCCCACAATGAGGCCAGGGGCAAGGAGAAGAGCCATGCGGATGTCGACCTCTCCAAGGCGATAGTGGCCGATGGTTCCAGCCAGGGCAGTGAAGAAGAGGGAGAAACTTGATGTTCCGACGGCGTAGCGCATCGGAAGGCCGATGTAGGTGTGGAAAAGAGGGACGTTCAGAACCCCCCCGCTTATACCAAGCAGCCCGCTGGTGAGTCCAGCGAGGATTCCGACAACGGGGACGCGACGGTAGTTCAGCCTCCCCGCGGATTTCCCTCCACAGTTGCCCCGGTCCCGTATGAGGGTGTACGCTAGGTAGAACAGGAGAAAGGCAAAGATCAGCTTGAGCGCCTTTTCCGGTGTCACTGCGGACAGATAGGCACCTATTATTGCAAAGGGCATTGAGAAGGTTTCCTTTATGAGTACGACCTTGAAGAGAACTGCCCCCCTACGGAGATGGGTGTAGGCCGAGGCGAGGGTGCTTATCGTTATGCACGCCAAGCTCGTTCCTATGGCTAGGTGAATTGGCTCCCCGAGGAGGACTAAGGTAGGGACTATCAGAAAGCCGCCGCCGACACCGAGCAGGCCGGCTATGAAACCGATGCTGAGTCCAATGATGAAGTCCAGCAGATAGGACAGCATGGGAGGGGATTAAGAAGGGCGCTTAAAAAGTTCACGGAACGGGATAACCCAGCCCTTTTAGGACCATTCTAATGGCCAGGAGTATCAGGAGGACAGCAAAAGCCCTGCCAAGCGAGGAAGCCTTCGTCCTTCTTGCTATCCTCGCCCCGAGCTGGGCGCCGATTATGAGGCCAGGAACCAAGAGAATGAGCCATTCAAGCTCAACGTTACCCATGGTGTAGTGCTTTAGCGCCCCGCTCGTCGCGGTAAAGACGATGGCAAAGCTTGAGGTCGCCACAGCGTAGTGTATCGGCAGACCCAAGGCAGTGAGAAAGGGTACGTTTATTGCACCGCCCCCTATGCCGAGTAATCCGCTGGCTATCCCTGCTATGAACCCTCCGAAGGGAATCAGACGATAGTCAAGCTCCACCTCGTCGAGTTTAACCTCACTTGGTTCGGCGCTCTTCTTCCTGTAAATCTTCATCGCCACGAGGAAGAGAACTACTCCAAAGATCACCTTGAGCTGAGAGGAGCTTATGAAGCTTGTTGACCATGCTCCTATGTATGCCCCTGGAACCGCTGTTAAAGCAAGAAGGAGGCCGGCTTTGTAGTGAATTCTGCGTTGCCTGTGATAGGCTATGGTCGAACTGAGCGAGGTGAAAACCACAGCGGCGCTCGAAGTGCCCACCGCGTGGTGTATCCCGACACCGAGGAAGTTAAGGGTAGGAACCACAAGAAAGCCCCCGCCAAGGCCGAACATGGCCGCGAGGACTCCGATGAGGATTCCAACTCCAAAGTAGCCGCCGTAGTCTACTCCCACATCAACACCCCTACCATTCGAAGACTACTGCCTCTATCAGCTTCGTCAGTACATCCACGTCCTCCCCGGAGCTTCCGTTTAGGAGTATTCCCTCTCCATCACCGCGTTCGAATGGGATTCTGTTCCTCTTGGCTATCTCAACAATCCTCTCCGGGACACGGCCGAGGAGAACTCCCCCTTTTCCTGACCTAAAGGAGACTTCCATAACGGTCCCCTCGAAATCCGGCCTGAATCCAAAGGCGAAGACATTTCTCCCGGGGATGTCGTGGTCAGTTAGGTCCTCGATAGCCTGGAGAAAGGCCCTCATCACTGTTTCTTGGCCGATATCCGGAGTGTATATGGCAATCCTGTCGTAGGTTCCACTCTCCTCGTCCACCATCTCAAAGAGGACACCTTCTGGGGTTTCAAGGGGTTCACCATAGGGTTTCAGCATTTCAATAAGATCACCCCGCTTCATTCTATCACCTCAGAGCATTTTCATCCTCTCAGGAGGACGGATTTTGAGGACTTCCCTATTAACTAGTGTCTCCGGGACTTTGCCGCGGAAAACCGAGAGAACGTTCTTTACAGCCTGGAACCCCATGTCCTCCATTGCTTCCTTTGAGAGGCCAGCGTAGTGGGGAGTTAGGACCGTCTCCCACTCGTGCTTAAAAAGCTCATGCTCCTGGACGGGCTCCTTTTCAAAGACATCACTCGCGTAACCCTTCAGTTTGCCCTCCTCAATGGCCTTAACCACTGCTTTCTCGTCCACGAGCGTTCCACGTCCTATGTTAATAAGGTATTTGCCCTCGAGGAGCTTTATGCGTTCTTCGTTAATCGTGTGATAGGTTTCTGGAGTTGCAGGAAGCGCAAGGATTACAATATCACTCTCCTTGAGAACATCCTCCAGCGCCCTGTAAACCGCTCCAGCCTCATCTTCAATGTCTTCCTTCCTCGACCGAGACCAGTAAAGAATTTCCGTACCCATTGCTTTCATTCTCCTTGCAATGGCCTTCCCTATGGCACCCATGCCTAGGACTCCGACCTTTTTGCCGTAGACGGTCTCCACCTCTTTGAAGCCGCTCCATATCATGGCGTGGCTCTCCCATTCCCCTCTCCTCATGAGCCTGTCGGTGTAGGCTATCTTCCTGAGGAGCGCAATTGTAAGGCCGACGGCGAACTCCGCCACGGCCTCACTCAACCAGCCCGAGACCTTCGTAACGTAGATTCCACGCTCGGTCGCAGCTTCCACGTCAACGTGGTCGTAGCCAGCGGAGTGACAGCTGATGACCTTCAACCGTTTGGCCCTCTCTATGACCTCGCGGGGGATTGGGTTGAGAGGGGAAACTATTAAACCATCAAACTCCCCTATCCGCTCCTTCAGCTTTTCAACACTCGGGTAAATAATGAATTCAACATCGGCATATTTCTTAAGCTCCTCCGTGGGCTTTCTCTTCATTTTGAACAGAACTGCAACCTTTGGCCTCATGATACCACCTTAAGACCCTTATCGAAACGGGCCTAATAAGGTTTCTCATCTGAGAAAGCTTAAAAACTCCTTCCAGTTCTTCCTTTAGGTGGTGGAGATGGGCAAAGTAAAACGTGAGAGATGGAGCGAGAACTTCAGCGAATGGTACAATGAGCTTATCGAAACAGCTGGGATACAGGACAAGCGCTACCCGGTAAAGGGCATGAACATATGGCTCCCCTACGGACTTAGAATCATGCGCAGCATAGAGAGGTTTATCCACTCCGAGATGGAGAAAACAGGGCATGAGGAGGTTTTGTTCCCCGCGCTAATCCCAGAAACCGAGTTCCAGAAGGAGGCCGAGCACATACAGGGGTTCGAGGGGGAGGTTTACTGGGTAACCCATGCCGGATTGGATCTGCTTGACGTCAGGCTCATCCTCAGGCCCACGAGCGAGACGGCAATGTACTCCATGTTCTCGCTCTGGATAAGGTCACATGCCGACCTGCCCTTTAAGATCTATCAGATAGTCAACACCTACCGCTACGAGACCAAGCACACGAGGCCACTCATCCGTGTGAGGGAGATAAGTCGCTTCTTTGAAGCCCACACGGCTCACGATAGCTATGAGGGCGCCGAGAGACAGATAAAGGAGGACCTTGAGATATTCGGCAGGCTAGCGAAGTTCCTCGCGATTCCGTATATAGTATCTAAGCGCCCCGACTGGGACAAGTTCCCCGGTGCCTACTACTCGCTGGGAGCAGAGGTCATGATGCCAGACGGCAGGACCCTCCAGATAGGCACGATGCACAACTACAAACAGAACTTTGCGAAGGCCTACAACATAGAGTACGAGACCGAGGACGGGGACCACGAGTACGTCCACCAGACAACCTTTGGAATGAGCGAGCGCCTCTTAGCCGCGGTTATGGCCATCCATGGCGATGACAACGGCCTCGTTCTTCCGCCAACGATAGCGCCGATACAGGTCGTCATCGTACCGATTCCAAAGAAGGACACCGAGGCTGATGTCTTTGCCTACGCGAGGGAGATAGCCGATGAACTCAGAAACGCTGGGATCCGCGTCCACGTTGACGAGCGTGACATAAGGCCGGGCAGGAAGTACTACGATTGGGAGATGAAGGGTGTTCCGGTTAGGATAGAGGTCGGCCCAAGGGACATTGAGGGTAAGAAGGCGGTGATAGCAAGGCGTGATACCCTCACCAAGAAAACGGTTGAGAGGGGTGAGATAGTCGCGGCCGTCAGGAGAACCTTTGACGGGATAATGGAGAACCTCTACGACCGTGCCAGGGAGTTCCTTGAGGGCCACATCAAGCGCGTTGACACCATCAAGGAGGCCAAGGAGGTTTTTGAGGATAGACGCGGAATCGTCGAGATTCCCTGGTGCGGCAGCGAAGAGTGCGGCCTCAGGATGGAGGAAGAACTTGACGCCAAGATGCTCGGCATTCCCTATCCAGAGGAGAAGGCCAAAGCTCCCGAAGGGAAGAAGTGTCCGGTCTGCGGCAGGGAGGCGAAGTTCATAGCGCGCTTTGCAAGGACTTACTGACCTCTTTTTTACTTTTTTCTTTTGAAAGCCTAGTCCTTTAGGGCGGGGATGCAGTAAACCCCAACAACCATTAAGCGGGAAAGCAAACCATTTAAAACCCAAGAACAATACCACACTCTGAAATGAAGCGAACAGTAACCATCAAACTCCAACCAAGCAGAGAACAAGAGAAAACACTCTCCAAGTTAGACGATACTGGCGCCAGAGTCTGGAATCGAGTAAACTACCTAAGACGACAACAATTCTTCAAAGAGCAACTCGTTGACTTCAACAAGACTGAAAAAATAGTTTATGAAGAATTCAAGCGGGAAATCGGCTCGGCAACAGCCCAACAAATAACCAGAAAGAACGCTGAAAGCTGGCGGAGCTTCTTCTC